>JBMOJU010000439.1:0-3917 GCA_049315625.1 Paracraurococcus sp. | reverse complement strand
GCGATGACGGCCGCCGGGCCGGCCGGGCCGCCGCGTCGCCGCCGGGACCGGTGGTTCGGGCTGGCCCCCGGCGCCGTCGTGGCCGCCGCCGCCGTGCTGCTCGGCGTCTGGGGCAGCATCGGCCTGTCGATCCGCGCCGACCACCGCGCCGCCGTCGCCGCCGCCTTCCGCGACACCGCCAACATGGTCCGCACGGTGGAGGCGCAGATCGCCGGCCGCATCGAGGCGATCGACGCCCGGCTGCGCTTCGCCCAGGCGCTCTATGCCGGCGACCCGGAGGGTTTCCGCTTCGGCGCCTGGAGCGGCATCGACCCGCAGGGCGACATTGCCATCGGCTTCGTCATCGGCCCGGACGGCTACACCCGCATCGGGCCGCAGGGACCGCTGGCCGACGGCGTCGACCGCTCCGACCGCGACTACATGCGGGCGCATCTCGCCACGCCGGGTGCCGACCGGCTGCACATCAGCGCGCCGATCCGCGCCCGCAGCATCGACCGCAGCATCCTGGTCTTCTCCCGCCCGCTGCTGCGGGACGGCGCCGTGGTCGGCGTGGTGGTGCTGGGCGTCGATGCCTGGAGCTTCTCCCGACTCTATCTCAGCCTCGATATCGGCCAGGGGGCGATCTCCCTCGTCGGCTTCGACGGCTTCGTCCGCGCCTGGGTGCCGAACCCGGAGGAGGTGGTCGGCCGGCGCTTGCCGCATACGCCGGCGACGGCGATCCTGGGCGGGGCGCAGCAGACCTCCCGCCGCATGGCCAGCGCCGTCGACGGGGTCGACCGCTTCGTCACCCTGCGCCGGGTCGCCGGGCAGGACATGCTGGTCTCGGTCGGCCTGCCGGTCGATGCGGTGCTCGCCCCGGTCTGGGCCGATGCCTGGCGCCTGGCGCTGTTCGGCGGCGTGCTGAGCCTGCTGGCCGGCGCCGTCTCCGTCATGCTGGCGCAGCGCCGCCGCGCCGCCGGTGAGGCGCGCGCGGTGCTGGAGGCCACCGTCGGCCATATCGGCCAGGGCATCATCATGGTCGACCCGGCCGGCTGCGTCGCCGTGGTCAACGCCCGCGCCATCGAGCTGCTCGGCCTGCCGCCCGGCCTCGCAGTGCCCGGCCGGCCGATGCGGGAGATCATCGACTGGCAGGCGCGGGTCGGCGAATTCGGCGACGCGCCGCCGCCGGAAACGCGCTACCGCAGCCTCTCCGCCGCCCCCGGCGCGCCGCCCGACATCCACGAACGGGTGCGGCCGAACGGCACCGTGCTGGAGATCCGGACCGAGCATCTGGCCGATGGCAGCCATGTCCGCACCTATACCGACCTGACCGGGCCGCGCCGCGCCGCCGAAAGCATCGCCGAGGCGCGCGACCGCGCCGTCGCCGCGGAAGCGGCGCTCGCCGCCACCATCGAGAACGTGCCGCACGGCGTGCTGATGGTGGATGCCGACAACCGCATCGTCGTCATGACCCGCCGCGCGCTGGCGATGCTGGACCTGCCGGTGGAGATCGGCCGGCCGGGCACCGACGTGCGGGAGCTTTACAATCTTCAGGTCGCCCGCGGCGACCTGGCCAAGGCGCCCGACATCGGCGGCGGCACCCGCATGTCGCTGGCCGAACGCCCCGCCACCATCCCGACCTATGAACGGGAGCTGCGCAACGGCCGGGTGATCGAGGTCCGCAGCACCGTGCTGGGGGATGGCCGCGCCGTCCGCACCTACACCGACGTCACCGAACGCCGCGCCGCCGCCACGGCGCAGGAGGCCGCGCGCGCCGAGGCGGTGGCCAATGCCCGCGCCCGCACCGAATTCCTCGCCATGGTCAGCCATGAGCTGCGCACGCCGCTGAACGCCGTCATCGGCCTCTCCGGCCTGCTGCTGGACCAGGGCCTGCCGGAAACCCAGGCCGGGCACCTGCGGCTGATCCGCGAGGCGGGCGACCACCTGCTGGCGCTGGTCAACGACATCCTCGACGTCACGCGCCTGGAACGCGGCCAGTTGCCGCTGCAGGAGGAACCCTTCGACCCGCGCCGGGCCTTCGGCGGCGCGGTGGCGCTGATGGCGCGCGAGGCGGAGGAGAAGGGGCTGTCCCTGTCCTTGACGGTGGCGGAGGATGTGCCGGCGCGGCTGGTCGGCGACGCCGCGCGGCTGCGCCAGGTGCTGCTCAACCTGCTGGGCAATGCGGTCAAATTCACCGACCACGGCGGCATCCAGGTGACGCTGTCGGTGCTGGGGGAGACGGAGGGGATGGTGCGGCTCGGGCTTTCGGTGGCAGACACCGGCATCGGCATCGCGCCGGCGGCGCAGGCGCGCCTGTTCGACGTGTTCGTCCAGGGCGAGAGCGGCGCGGCGCGGCGCTTCGGCGGCGCCGGGCTGGGCCTGGCGATCTGCCGCATGCTGGTGGAACGCATGGGCGGCGACATCGTGGTGGAGAGCGTGGCCGGCGCCGGCAGCACCTTCCGCTGCGCCGTGCCGCTGCGCCCCGCCGCGCCCGACGCCGCGCTGCCGGAGGCCGCGCCGGCCGGCCCGCTGCGCGTGCTGGTGGCGGAGGACATCGCCGCCAACCGGCTGCTGCTGACCCACAATTTGAAACGCCTGGGCCACGCGGTGGAGGCGGTGGTCAACGGCGCCGAGGCGGTGGCCGCGGTGCAGGCGGCGCCCTTCGACCTGGTGGTGATGGACGTGATGATGCCGGTGATGGACGGCATCGCCGCGACGCGGGCGATCCGCGCCCTGGCCGGCCCGGCCGGCCGCATCCCGGTGATCGCGCTGACCGCGCATGGCTCGCCGGAGGCGGAGGCGGAATGCCTGGGCGCCGGGATGGACCGGTTCGAGACCAAGCCGATCGGGCCGGACGCGCTGCGGGCGGCGATCGCGGCGGTGATGGCGGCGCGGGCGGTGGTGTGAGGCGAGGGAAGGGAAGGCCAGGGAGGAGGTATCCTCCCGTTGGACGCAGTGCGTCCAACCCTCCTCTATTTCTCTGAGTTTGGCACCCGTCTGGCGGCGTGTGCCGACTCCGGTACAGCAGGGGCGGGTTCGGGGGAGGCGGTTTCCGCCCCGGTCTCTCAGCGCCGCGGCGGCAATGTCAGGCGGGCGGGGCGGGCAGGCGCTCGAACCGCTGGAAGGGCAGGGTGAGGATATTCGCCAGCGCGGCCTGGACGCGGCCGACCTGCCATTGCTCCCCGGCGCGGCGGAACTCGTTCTCCTCGTTCTGGCAGAGGATGGTCAGCGCGAGGAGCTGGTGCGGCGTCTCCGCCCCGATCTCCAGCCGCCGCGCCTCCATCGCCCGCAACGCCGCGTCGTCGTCCGGGGCGAGGCGCGCGAGGTCGGCGCGGAAGCCGGCCCAGGCCTTGAACAGGCGTTCATGCAGCTTGGCGCGCTCGGCGACGCCATAGGCCAGCAGCACGGCGCTGAGCAGGGCGACCAGCAGCGTGAGGGCCATGACCAGCCAGGTGAGGCCGGTGGTCGCCGCGGCGAAGGCGGAACTGCCGAGCAACAGGGTCGCCACCGGCTCCGCCCGCGCCAAGCCATCGAGGAAGGATCGCCGGCGGGAGTGGTAGCGCATGGCGACGGCGGCGCGGTAGTCGAGCGCCCAGGTTCGGTCCTCCCGGTCCGTGTCGGTCGTGGGGTAGTCGTGCATGCGGACAGAATACGCGGGCGCGAGGTCAGCGGGTTTCAGGATCGGGCGAGGGCGGCGGCCGGGGCTTCGGCGCTGGCAGGGGCGTGGTTGAAGGTTCGACGGTTCCGGCACGCAGGCGATCGAGCGGCTGGTCGATCCAGCGGAACATTTCGCCCTGTTCGGCGAGGCGGCGCAACGTGGGCTCGATGCCGAGCGCGAAGTTTCGTTGGCGGATGAGACCGCTGAGCGCATCCCGGCGCGGCGACTGCGCGGCGCGGTCGAGATAGCCTGTCATCGCGCCGATGACGGCGGCGAAGGG
>JBMOJU010000438.1:0-3919 GCA_049315625.1 Paracraurococcus sp. | reverse complement strand
ACAGCGCCTTGGACATGCCTGTCGGCCTCCTCGCCGACAGACAGCTTGAATCAGAATTCACCCGGGCCGGGAATCCCCGCCGATTCACCCAGCTCGGAAAGCACTATCGCGCTGCCGCGATGAACCTGCGCTAACCAGGAGGTGCTGCGCGTGGCGGTAGGGCGCGCATCCCGGCCAAGGTCAGTGCCGCAGGATCTTGGAGGCGAAGCTCCGCAGCCGTTCGGTGCGCGGCGTGTCGAGAATGGTGGGCGGCCCCTCCTCCACCACCCGGCCATGGTCCATGAACACGATTCGGCTGGCAACTTCCCGCACGAAGCCCATCTCGTGGCTGACCACCAGCATGGTCATGCCCTCCCGCGCCAGGGCGCGCACGGCGTCCAGCACCTCGTTCACCAGTTCGGGGTCGAGCGCCGACGTTACTTCGTCAAGCAGCAGGACATCGGGCCGGAGGGCGAGGGCGCGAGCCAGCGCGACCCGCTGCTGCTGGCCGCCGGAAAGCTCATCCGGATAGGCGCCCAGCTTGTCTCCAAGGCCGACCTGATCGAGCAGCGTGCGGGCGGTCGCCTCGACCGCCCGCCGGTCGCGGCGCTTCACCAGGGTGGGGGCGATGCAGACGTTCCGCAGCACCGTCATGTTCTGGAACAGGTTGTACTGCTGGAAGACGATGGCGAAGTGGTCGCGCGCACGGCGCAGCGACTGCCGGTCGGCATAGTCCAGCGTTTCCCCCGCCAGCCGTACCGTGCCGCGATGCGGCCGCAGCAGCCCGACCAGGGCGCGCAGCAAGCTGCTCTTGCCGGAACCGGACGGCCCGACCAGCGAAACCACTTCGCCGCGTTCCACCGACAGGGAGATGTCCGAAAGCACCTCCGTTGCGCCGTAGCGCGCCGACAGGCCTTCGACCGACAGGTAGCTCAAGCTCGTCCTCCTGGCGGTGCGGCGCGTGGTTTCCAGTCTGTCGCCCTCCCCGAAGCTGTGCAACCATTGCATATCATCCAAACCTCAGCGAAGGCCGCCCGCATGCCCAGCCTCCCGCGGCACCGCCGCTCCGCCCTGCGTCTTGCCCTGGCCGCCGCGACCGTCGCGGCCATCCCCAGCGGTGTGGCGCGAGCGCGGCCCCTGGACCAGGTGCTGTCCAGCAAGAAGCTGCGGGTCGGCATCAACCCGACCCTGCCGCCGTTCGGCACCTTCAACGACCGCAACGAGATCGATGGCTTCGACGCCGACATCGCCCGCGAGCTCGCCCGCCTGCTGAAGGCGGAGCTTGAGATCGTCCAGGTTGGCTCCCCCGACCGCGTCCCCTTCGTGCAGTCGGACCGGGTCGACCTGGTGATGGGGTCCATCACCCGCACGGTGGACCGCGCGCTGGTGATCGACTTCACCATGCCGCTGCATTCGCAGAGCATGGTGGTGCTTGCGCGCGAGGGCACCGCCGCGCCGATCGAGAAGCCGGCCGACCTGAACAACAAGGCGGTCCGGCTGGTGCAGGTGCGCGGCACGATCGGCGTCCCATGGATCCAGGCGAATGCGCCGCAGGCGGAACTCACGCTGCTGGACAATTACCCGGACGCCTTCCGCGCCATCGGCCAGGGCCGCGCTGATGCGATGGTGGACGTCTACGAATCCCTCGTCGTGCCGATGCGCAACCAGCCGAACGTGAAGTGGCGCGTGCTGGACCAGGTGCTCGGCACGCTGTGGACCGGCATCGGCGTGCAGAAGGGCAATGCCTCCCTGCGCGATGCGGTGAACGTCGCGCTGTTCGACATGCACGCCCGCGGCTTCGTCAACAAGGCCTGGGAGAAGTGGTTCGGCGGCCCGATGCGCACGCCGATCCCGCTGAACCCGATGTTCTGAGGCGGGCGGCGCCGATGCAGCTGCAGTACGGCCAGGTCGTCCAATATCTGCCGGACTTCCTGCGCGGCGCGCTGCTGTCGCTGGAGATCGCCTTCCTCGCCTTCGTCATCGGCCTCGGCATCGGTCTCGCCGGGGCCTCCCTGCTGCAATTCGGACCACGCGCGGCGCGGCTGGCGGTGCGGGCCTACGTCGGATGCTTCACCAATACGCCGCAACTGGTGCAGGTTTTCTTCCTGTTCTATGCCCTACCCGAAGCCGGCATCCTGCTCTCGCCCTTCCAGGCGGTGCTGCTCGGCATGACCCTGAATGCCGGCGCCTACCTCACCGAGATCCAGCGCGCCGGCTTCCAGTCGATCCAGCGCGCCGAGCTCGACGCGGCGGAGACGCTCGGCTTCTCCCGGCTGCAGACCATCTGGTACGTCATCGCCCCGCATGTGGTCCGCGCCCTCTACCCGGCGCTGTCGTCGCAATACATCATCATGACCCTCGGCACCTCGATGGCGGCGATCTTCGGGGTCGAGGAGCTGACCGGCCGGGCGCTGAACGCCAATGCCGTCAGCTTCCGCTCGATCGAGATTTTCTCGACCGTCGCGCTGATCTACGTCGGCATCACCATCATCGCTTCGGCGGTGCTTTTCGCGCTCGGGCGCTGGCTGTTCCGGGTGCGGCGGGGGGGCGTTCTGAGGTGATCGACCAGTTCCTGGCCGAGGCGCCGCGCTTCTACAGCTACTACAACCTGCTCTTCCTCGGGCAGGCGGCGCTCAATACGCTGCTGGTCTCCTTCCTCGGCTGCGGCATCGGCTACGGCCTCGGCTTCCTCCTGGCGGTGGCGCGGCAGCGCCGCGTCGTGCCCTGGGCGGCGCCGCGCGGCCTCGCCTTCCTCTGGACGGAGATCTTCCGCCGCATTCCCTTTCTCGTGCTGCTGATGTGCGTCTTCTTCGGCTTCCAGCTGGCCGGGGCGGAGCGCAGCCTGGCGACTGTGGCGACGACCGCGGTCGCGCTCCGCATGTCCTCGCTCGCCGCCGAGAATATCCGCGCCGGGCTGGAATCGGTGCAGTCCCGGCAATGGGACGCGGCGCTGACCATGAACTTCACGCCGCTCTCCACCCTGTTCCGCATCGTCCTGCCGCAGGCCTGGAACGTGATCCTGCCGCCCTGCACCATCCATACCGTCAGCATGATCAAGGAAACCGCGCTGGTGTCGCAGATCGGCTTCCTCGAACTGACCTTCGCGGCGCGGATGCTGACGCAGCGCGGCTTCTCCGCCTTCACCTGCTACGGCACGGTGCTGGTGATCTACTTTGTCATCTCCTGGGGCTTCGCCTCGGTCGGCCGCTACGCGGAACGCCGGCTGGTGCAGGACGCGCGCGGCCGCCCCGCGGCAGGCACGGCGCGGGTGACGGCCGCATGACCGCCCGGCGCATCGACGCCCGCCCGCAGGTGGGCTTCACCGTGGATGGCGCCGCGGTGAGCGCGCCGGCGGGCGAGATGCTCGCCGCCGCGCTTGCCTGCGCCGGCCTGCTGCCGCTGCGGCGCAGCCCGCGCACCGGTGTGCCGCGCGGCGCCTTCTGCCTGATGGGCACCTGCCAGGAATGCCTCGTCACGGTGGACGGCGTGCCGCGCCAGGCCTGCCTGACCAGCGTCCGCGCCGGCATGGACGTACGGCTGGGGCTGCTGGCATGAGGCGCTGCGACCTGATCGTCGCCGGCGCTGGCCCGGCCGGTACCAACGCGGCCCTGGCCGCAGCCGCCGCCGGCCTCGACGTGGTGCTGGTCGACGAGGCTGCTTCCGCCGGCGGCCAGGTCTGGCGCGCCCCGGCGCCCGGCCTGCCGTCGCGGCGGGACGCCGATGCGCGGGACGGCGATGCGCTGCGCGCCGCCGTCGCCACCGCGGCCATCGAGGCCCGCTTCGGCGCCCGTATCTGGTCCGTGACGCGGGAGGAGGACGGCTACCGCCTGGATGCGACCGGCGGACCGGTACTGATGGCGCCCCGCCTGATCGCGGCGACGGGCGCCGTGGAGCGCGTCATTCCCTTCCCCGGCTGGACGCTGCCCGGCGTCTTCGGCCT
>JBMOJU010000437.1:0-3937 GCA_049315625.1 Paracraurococcus sp. | reverse complement strand
CGCCCAGCGCCTTCTCCCCCCAGGGGCAGCGCATCGGCGCGCAGATCGGCGCGAAGGCGGAGACGGCGCGGAACCGCCCCGGGTTGCGCAGCGCGATGGTCAGGGCGCCATGGCCGCCCATCGAGTGGCCCATGATGCCCTGCCGCGCCAGGTCAGCCGGCAGCGCGGCGGCGACCAGGGCGGGCAGCTCGGCCTCGATGTAGGACCGCATGCGGAAGTGCTGCGCCCAAGGCGCCTCGGTCGCATCCACGTAGAAGCCGGCGCCCTGGCCGAAATCATAGGCAGGGTCGTCCGGCACGCCCTCCCCGCGCGGGGAGGTATCGGGCGCCACCAATAGCAGGCCGAGCTCGGCGGCGACGCGCTGCGCGCCGGCCTTCGCGGTGAAATTCTCCTCCGTGCAGGTCAGCCCGGCGAGGAACCACACCACCGGCACCCGCGCGCCGTCCAGCGCCTGCGGCGGGACGAAAGCGGCGAAGCGCATCGGCGTGCCCGTCGCGGCCGAGGCGTGGCGCAGCACGCGCTGCTCCCCGCCGAAGCAGCGGGCGCGGGAGAGGGTCTCGACCGCGCTCAGAACACCACCACCGAGCGGATCGACTTGCCGGCATGCATCAGGTCGAAGGCGTCGTTGATCTTTTCCAGCGGCATGGTGTGGGTGATCAGGTCGTCGATGTTGATCTTCCCCTCCATGTACCAGTCGACGATCTTCGGCACGTCGGTCCGGCCGCGGGCGCCGCCGAAGGCGGAGCCTTTCCAGACCCGGCCGGTGACGAGCTGGAAGGGCCGCGTAGCGATTTCCTTCCCCGCCTCGGCCACACCGATGATGATGCTTTCGCCCCAGCCGCGGTGGCAGCATTCCAGCGCCTGGCGCATGACGTTGGTGTTGCCGGTGCAGTCGAAGGAGAAATCGGCGCCGCCGCCCGTCAGGTCGACGATCGCCTGGACCACCTTGTCGGTGCCGACCTCATTGGGATTGATGAAGTGGGTCATGCCGAATTTCGCGGCCATGGCCTGCTTCGCCGGGTTGATGTCGACCCCGATGATCTTGTCCGCGCCGACCATGCGGGCGCCCTGGATCACGTTCAGCCCGATGCCGCCGAGGCCGAAGACGACGACGTTGGCGCCCGGCCAGACCTTGGCGGTGTAGATCACCGCGCCGATGCCGGTGGTGACGCCGCAGCCGATGTAGCAGATCTTCTCGAAGGGCGCGTCTTCGCGGACCTTCGCCACCGCGATCTCCGGCAGCACGGTGAAGTTCGAGAAGGTGCTGCAGCCCATGTAGTGGAAGACCTGGGCGGAGTCGCATGTGAAGCGGCTGCTGCCGTCCGGCATCACCCCCTTGCCCTGGGTGGCGCGGATCGAGGTGCAGAGGTTGCTGCGCTGGCTGAGGCAGGTTTTGCACTGCCGGCATTCCGGCGTGTAGAGCGGGATGACGTGGTCGCCGACCTTCACGCTGGTGACGCCGGCGCCGATCTCCCGCACCACGCCGGCGCCCTCATGCCCCAGGATGGCGGGGAAGAGGCCTTCGGAATCGAGGCCGTCCAGCGTGTAGGCATCGGTGTGGCAGACGCCGGTGGCCATGATCTCGACCAGGACCTCGCCGGGCTTCGGGCCATCCAGTTCCACGGTTTCGATGGTGAGGGGCTTCCTGGCCTCCCAGGCCACGGCGGCGCGGGTCTTCATGCGGCGATTCCTCCCTGGGCGACGTCGACGGGGAGAATGCGCCGGGGTGGGGGTGGGTTCAACGGGGCGGCTGCGGCGGCGGTTTGCACGGTTTCGGACAAAGCCGGCGGGGTGCAGGGGGGCGCTGCGCGCCGGGCGCGGCGCGGCGGGGGGAGCGCGGAGGTGGCGTGGCCGGGGGGCGGGGCGCGGTTGGGGGGCAAACGCGGTTTTCGGACAAAGCCCCGGGCGGTGACGGGCCGGTGCGGCCGGGTCGAGGGACACAGGCGGTTTTCGGACAAACACCCACGCGGCGTGGGCGGGCGCGGCCGGGTCGAGGCACGAAGGCCATTTTCGGACAAACCCCGGTCCGGGCCCGGCGGTGGCACGGCGAGGCTGGGGGGCAGGCGCCGGATTCGGACGAGGCCCAGGCCGGAGGAGACGGACCGGGGCGGCGGGGCTGGGACGGACATCGCATCGGCCTCCGACAGAACCCATCGTTCGTAGGATATATTTCCTTGTTTGTCAAGCCGGCTTGGGTCAGAAGATCCCCATCCCCAGGCCGGCGCCCATTGTCCCGCCGAGCTCGCGGCAGCGGTCGAGGTCGTCCTCATCCAGGATCTTGGGGGCGAGGATCGCCGCCTCCGTCTGCGCATGGGTGCGGATGATCAGCGGATCGGCGATGGGGCGGAGGCGCCAGCCCGTAGCGATGCGGGTGGCCTGGCGGGCGGCGCCGGTGCCGTCAGAGCCGGCGGCGATCATCAACGCATAAGGGCGGCCGTTCAGCCGGCCGAGCAGCGGGTAGTAGCAGCGATCGAAGAAGTCCTTCATCGGCCCGGAGAGGGCGGCCAGGTTCTCCGGCGCGGCGAAGAGGTAGCCATCGGAGTCCAGCAGGTCGGCGGGGCGGGCGTCCACGGCGGGCAGCAGCCGGACGATGGCATAGGGGCCGAAGGTTTCCGCCAGCGCCCGGACGGCGGCGTCGGCGGCGGCCTCGGCCATCTGCTGCGCGGCGCCGGTGCGGGAGTGATGGATGATCAGGAGGTTCGGCATGGCCTGGGCCTTCCCCCTCCCCGCTTCAGCGGGGGAGGGCCGGGGTGGGGGTACCAGCCACCCCTGCGCCGACTTGTCGCCGAAGCCAACCCCGTCCCATCCTGCCCCACCCGAGGAGCCCCCCGATGCCGAAGCGCGCCTACCTGGCCGGCCCCGACGTCTTCCTGCCGGATGCCGCGGCGCATGCCGCCCGCAAGGTCGCCATCTGCGCCCGCTACGGGATCGAGGGCCGGCCGCCGCTGAACGAGGACGTGGCCAGCCTGGCGGCGATGCCGGAGGCGGAGGCCTGGCGGGTGATCTTCGCCAAGGACCTGGCGATGATGCGGGACTGCGACCTGATCATCGCCAACCTGACGCCATTCCGCGGCGCCTCGGCCGATGCGGGGACGCTGGTGGAGCTAGGGTGGTTCCTCGGGGCGGGGAAGCCGGCCTTCGGGTATTCCAACAGCGCGGTGGGGTTCGCGGAGCGGAGCGCGCGGCAGGTGGCGGCGGTGCCGGACCCGATGCCGGGGCTGACGGTGGGCGGGTTCGGGCTGCCGGACAACCTGATGATTCCGGGGGCGGTGCTGTGGGCCGGCGGGATGGGGATGGTGGTGCCGGAGGATGGGGTGGATAGGCCGTTCGATGGGTTGGAGATGTTTGAGCAGTGTGTGAAGGGGGTGGCGGGGCAGATAGGGTAAAAGCAGGATTTTGCGCTTCGCACGCTCAGTGGGTAGATCAGCCCGCACTTATCATTGATAAGGCGTATCTCTTTCGAGGCGCTGATTGCGCTGCAACTCGGCAAGCATTTCTTCAAGTTGGGTCACTGGGGCGGCAAAATTTGCTTGAGCTTGCAATCCTCGAGCGGCGCACAGCGCGCTCGCAATTTCGATGGATCGATCGCTGAATTCCATCAACATTGGGAGATTGGGCCTAACCAGGTCGTAAACCTGGGGCTTTGTCAACGTAGCGTCCTGATGGCTCACGACTTTATGCCGGATCATTCGCAATTTTTTAAATACACCATCTACGGCGGCCACCCTTTCTTTCAAATCAGAACAAATTTTTTGATCGATTGCATCAAGACGTTCAGCCTCGGCGATCAGTTCTGGAAAATTGGCTGTATCCGACCTACGGGCGAATAAATTCACTATTCGCGCAATAAACTCATGCTCATTGGCACTTCGAATAAATTCGAATAAATTCCATCGGCCAATCAGAGCATCTTCAAATCTCTCCAAATTATGCTGCC
>JBMOJU010000436.1:0-3937 GCA_049315625.1 Paracraurococcus sp. | reverse complement strand
ACCGGCGCCGCCGCATGGGCACGCGCGAATTCGGCGCGGCCGGCGGCGGCCAGGGCGGCGGCGCGGGCCGGGTCGGCCAGCAGGCCGGCGATGGCGGCGGCCAGCGCGGCCGGGTCCTCCTTCGGCACCAGCAACCCGGTCTGCCCATCCGCGATCAGTTCGACCGGCCCCTGCGCCGCGGCGGCGATGACGGGGCGCGCGGCGGACCAGGCTTCCAGCACGACATTGCCCAGCGGCTCGTGGCGGGAGGGGCAGACGAAGACGTCGCAGCCGGCCAGCAGCGCCCCGGTATCCTGCCGCCAGCCGAGGAAGGCGACGCGGCCGGCGACGCCGAGCTCGGCCGCCAGCCGTTCCAGCGCGGCGCGCTCCGGCCCCTCGCCGGCGAGCGACAGATGCACGCCCGGCAGCAGGGCGAGAGCCCGCAGCAGCACGTCGAAGGCCTTGTTCGGGTGCAGCCGGCCGAGCGCGAAGAGCTTCGCCGCCCCGGACGGCGCCGGCAGCGCGGCGGGCGCCACGCCGGCGAAATCCTGCGCGAAATTCGGCACGTAATGCGCCCGCGCCGCCGGCCAGCCCTCGGCGATGATCCAGTCGCGCAGGTCGCGGGTATTGCCGACCAGGTGGTCGCAATGGCGGTAGTATTTCAGGTCGTAATAGCCGCCCAGCCGGCCGACCAAGGTCCAGGGCGCGCCGCGCCGCTTCACCGCGCCGGCGTAGCGCCCGGCGCGGTTGGCCCAGGCCACCACCACGCGCGGGCCGAAGGCCGCCAGGGCGCGGCCGAGGCGCGGGCGCGTCACCAGGTCGAAATAGCCGCCCATGGGGAGTTCCACCGGCGCCAGCCCGCCGTCCCGCAGCCGCGCCGCCCGCCCGGCCTCCTGCCGGATCACCGCCAGCACCGCCTCGCCCGCCGCATGCTGGGCGAGGGTCAGGCGTTCGTAGAAGGCCTCGGCGCCGCCCATCGCCGCGCCGGCCATCACATGCGCGATGCGCAAGGTCATATGAGCGCCTCGAAGCGGGCGGCGATGGCGTCCCAGGACGGGCCGGGGCCGCGGGCGAGCGCGGCAAGGTGCATGGCGGTCCAGGCGGCATCGTCGGACAGCAGGCGGATCGCGGCGTCGGCGGCCGCGGCATCGCTGCGGGCGACCACGCCCGTCTCCCCATCCACCACCCGCTCCGCCACCGCGCCGAGCGGCGTCACCACCGCGGGCAGGCCCATCGCCTGGGCTTCCGCCAGGGCCAGGCAGAAGGTCTCGCCGGGATCGCCGCGGTAGAGCATCAGGCGGGCCTCGCTGAGCCGCGCCGCGAGGATCGGCCGCGGCAGGGGGTCGAAGACGCGGACGCCCTGGCCGGCCAGGGCGGCGGCCCGGGCCAGCACCGGCGCCGCGCGGGCGGCCAGGCGCGCATCGCCGCCATAGGTGGCAGCGCCGGTGTAAAGGTGCAACTGCGCCAGCGGCAACGCCGGGCGGATCGCCGAGGTCCAGCGATCGAGCAGCCAGTCCAGCCCGCGCAGCGGGTTGGAGGCGAAGATGGCGACGGGCGCGGGCGGCGCGTGGCGCGGCACCGGCGCGTCGAAGGGCGGCGCCAGGGCGAGCGGGATCTCGACCGGCCGGAACGGCAGCCAGCGCGGCAGGCTGGCGGCATGCGACGGGCCGAGGGCGACCACGCGCGGCCAGGCGGCCAGCAGGGGCAGGGCATGGCGCGGCTTGCGCAGGTAGCTGCCGGGGTTGTGCAGCCAGAGTACCCGGCGGCCCCGCGGCAGCGACCGGAACAACCGCGGCAGGCGGTTGGCGATGACCAGGTCGGCGGACGGCCCGCCCCGGGCCAGCGGCGCCCAGCGCAGCCCGTCGCGCGCCTCGGCGGGTTCGCCCCCGGCGCGGAGCTCGACGTCGTGGCCGCGCCGGACGAAGGCGGCGGCCAGCAGGGCGAAGGCGGTCTCGACCCCGCCGAGCGGCCGGTCCCCCAGCACGCCGGCACCGAGCCGCGGGCCCTCGGTCCCGAGGACTATGCGCATCGGCGCGCCTCCGGCAGGATCCGCATCACCCCTTCGCGGCCGGCCGGTGCCGCTCTGGCTCCAGCCGCGCCTTCAGGTGCGACAGCAGCGGGAAGAGCCCGGCGCAGAGGGCGATCAGCAGGCCCCAGCCACCTTCCTTGTAGCCCTTCCGCCCGACATAGCATTTGACGATGCGGGAGACGCAGCGCCGGAGGTTGTCGGGCAGCGAGCCGATCCGGCCTTCCGCCAGCAGGTCCGCCGCCTTGGCCGAGGAGTATTTGTCGAGCCGGCGCAGCATGTCGGAGATGTCGCGGTCCACCTCGTGCCGGATGCCGTGCGCGGTGATCCGCTCGCCCTCGGTGCCTTGCCAGTCGAGGCCCGGATGCACCCGCTGGCCGCGCCAGTGCTTGGCGCCGCGGCGGAACAGGATGGGTTTCAGGGTCGTGCCGAAGCTGCCGCCCCAGCCGTGCAGGACAAGCCGGTCGCCGACGTAATTGTCGATCCGCACGCGGTGGAAGGCATGCGGGGAGGCCGCCACGACGCGGCGGATCTCGGCCCAGAGCGCGGGCGGGACGCGTTCGTCGGCATCGACCTCGAGGATCCAGTCACCGGTGCAGGCTGCGATGCCGGCGTTGCGGCGCGCGCCCTCCAGCTCCCAGCCGCCCTCCAGCAGCCGGGCGCCATGGGCGTTGGCAATCTCCGCGCTGGCATCGGTGCTGCGGTCGAGCACGACGACGACCTCGTCGGCCTCGGCCAGGCTCGCCAGGCAGGCCGGCAGCCGGGCTTCCTCGTTGCGGGCGACCACCAGGGCGGAGATGCGGGGCGCGACATCGGGGACCGGCTCCGGCGCGCTCACGCCGGCACCCGCGCCGCAAGCAGCCGCTCCGCCGCCGCCAGCGCCGTCTCCAGCGTCAGGCCCGGCATGCTGTCGAGGCCTGGGCTGTCCGGCGCCACCGCCGTCGCGGTGCGGCGCCCGGCAGGGGCATAGGCCTCGACCGGGGAAGGGCCGAACAGGCCGAGCGTCGGCGTGCCCGTCGCGGCCGAGAGGTGCATCAGCCCGCTGTCATTGCCGACGAAGAGCGCGCAGCGCGCCAGCACCGCGGCGACCTCCGGCAGGGACAGCCCGCCGACCAGGTCCACCGCATCCTCGCCCAGCGCCGCCAGCACCGGCGCCGCCATGGCGCGCTCGGCCGCCCCCGGCCCGCCGAGGATGGCGGCCCGCGCGCCCTCCAGCGGCGCGCCCGGCGCGGTCAGGGCGCGGTACAGCGCGACGAAGCGCTCCGCCGGCCAGACCTTGCGATCCCAATTGGCGGTCGGGCCGAGGCCGATCCAAATCCCTTCACCCGGCAGCAGCGCCGCCGCCCGGCTGCGCTCCGCCGGGCCGAACCAGGCGACCGGCAAAGGCGGCGGGTCGAGCCCCAGCAGCGCCCCCAGATGCGCCAGCCGGTGCCCCTTCTGCCGCCCGCCGCGCATCACGTAGCGCCGCTTCGCCCGCACCAGCCAGGAAAACGCCGAGCCGCGCAGGTCGACCACGATATCCCAGCGCTGGCCCGCGACCTCCCGCCACAGCGCCCACCAATGCGCGCGGAAGCGGCGCTTCGCCAGCACGATGGTCCAGGCCCGGTTGGGCATGCGGGCGAAGACGCCCTCCGCCACGGGGCCGCAGGCCACCACCAGCTTGGCCTGGGGGTAGGTCCGGATCAGGTGGTCCAGCAGCCCGGTCGAGAGCACGGCGTCGCCGATCCGGGTGGAGGTGATGAAGAGGATGCGCACGGCGCCGCGCGTGTAGCATGCCGCAACGGGTCGCGGCACCCGTTGCACGGCGGCCCCGTCTCGCCCAAGTGGATGCCATGCCGATCGCGTATCTGCCCGACCGGGGCGTGGTGGAGGTGACGGGCGAGGACCGCACCGCCTTCCTCCAGGGCCTCGTCTCCAACGACGTCGCCGGGG
>JBMOJU010000435.1:0-3958 GCA_049315625.1 Paracraurococcus sp. | reverse complement strand
GAACCAACGTAGGCGCAAGCCAACGGATTTACAGTCCGTCCCCTTTAGCCACTCGGGCACCCCTCCGCAGTCCTGCGTACATCCCAGGCAGCGGGTGGCGCGGGTTATCCGGTTTCCTCATGCGCTGTCAACGTGGGGGTGAGGGCAGTTGCGCCGCCGCCCGCGGTTTCCGCCAATCCGCGCGGCATGGCTGGACAGCGGCGCGCCGCCGCGCATTGTGCAGCCATGCGTCGAGGCCCGCCGCGCAGCGGCACCCTATCCCCGCCCCCGGGCGGCTCCCCCTCCTCCGGACCCCGCCGCGGCGGGCCGGACCGTGCCGCCGCGCGCCAGCCGGGCCGCGCGCCGGCGACCGGCGGCGTCTGGCTGCACGGGCTGCACCCGGTCGTCGCCGCGCTGGCCAACCCGGCGCGGCGGCTGAAACGCCTGCTGCTGACCGAGGACGCCGAGGCGACGATCGCCGCGCAATTGCCGAAACCCTGGCGAATCGCGGCGGAACGGGTCGACCGTGCCCAGATCAACAGCCTCCTGCCCGAGGATTCGGTGCACCAGGGCGCCGCCCTGCTGGCCGAGCCGCTGCCGGACATGCCGCTCGACCGCGCGCTGGAACACGGCACCGGGCCGGTGCTGGTGCTCGACCAGGTGACCGATCCGCGCAACGTCGGCGCCATCCTGCGCTCGGCCGCCGCCTTCGGCGCCGCGGCGCTGGTGATGCAGGACCGCCACGCCCCGCCGGAGACCGGCGCGCTGGCCCGGGCGGCCTCGGGCGCGCTGGAGATCGTGCCGGTGGTGCGGGAGGTGAACCTGTCGCGCGCGCTGGATTACCTCAAGAAGGCCGGGCTCTGGGTGGTCGGGCTGGATGGCGCCGCCCCGGTCACCCTGGCCCAGGCGGGGCTCGGCGGCCGCCGGGTGGCGCTGGTGCTGGGGGCCGAGGGCGAGGGCATGCGCCGGCTGACCCGGGAGAATTGCGACGAGCTGGCCCGGCTGCCGATCGCGCCGGAGATGGAGAGCCTGAATGTCTCCGCCGCCGCGGCCGTCGCGCTGTATGAGCTGGCGCGGAGCTGACGCGCCGATGCCGGGCCAGCAGGGAGGAACCACCATGAACGCAGCCGCCGACGCCATCCTCGCCGCCCGCCGCGGCCGGCGCATCCTCGCGCCGCTCGGCGCCATCGCCCCGGCCACGCCGGAGGACGGCTACGCCGTCCAGCACGCCGTGGCCGCGGCGCTGGGCGCGGTGCCGCCGGCCGGCTTCAAGATCGGCGCGACGACGCAGCAGATGCAGGCCTATCTCGGCCTGTCCGGCCCGGCCGGCGGCTTCGTCCCGGCATCCAGCCTGCACGCCGATGGCGCTGAATTCCGCTTCGCCGACTTCCTCAACCCGGGCGTGGAATGCGAGATCGGCGTCCGGCTCGGCCGCGACCTGCCGGCCGGGCCGACCACCCGCGCGGAGGCCGCGACGGCTGTGGCCGAGGTCTTCCCGGCGATCGAGATGGTCGAGCGGCGCTATGGCGACCTGGCCGAGCTCGGCACCCCGACCCTGATCGCCGACCAGGTCTTCCATGCCGCCGGCGTGCTGGGCGCCCCGGTCGCCGGCTGGCGCGACCTCGACCTCGGCGCCGCCCGCGGCACCTTCCACGTCGGCGGCAAGGTGGTCGGCTCGGGCCACGGGCGCGATCTGCTGGGCCACCCGATGGAGGCGCTGGCCTGGCTCGCGGGCTCGGGCGCAGCGCGGGTCTTCGGCGGGCTGAAGGCCGGGCAGGTGGTCTGGCTCGGCTCCGTCACCCCGCCGATCTGGCTCGATGGCCCCGGCGACGTGGTCGCCGATTTCGACCTGCTCGGCCGGGCGACGCTTCGCTTCGTGTGATCTTCACCCGGGCTTAACCGGTCGCGGCGATAAGGGCCGCGCTGCCCGCCGGGGCGGCCGCTGCCGATATTGCCGCCAGGATGGCGCGCCGGAATGGAAACCCCATGCCGCACGCCACCTGGACCACGCTCAACGACGACCAGCAGCTTGCCCTGGCGCGGGAAGCGCTGCGCCGCGCCGCCGATACGCTCGCCGACCATGCCGAGGTGCTGGCGGCGGAGATGGACCAGGGGACCCTGGTCGATCGCGGCGGGCCGGATGCGCTGCGGCTCTTCGCCGCGGTCATCCGCACGACCAACCGGGACGCCTTCGGCCCCGTCGGGCAGGCGTGACGGCCATGGCGGACGCATTCGCGCGAGGGGCACGCGATGATGAACGGATCGCCGCCCCGCGCCGGTTGTGGCCGCCGGGCGCGGTCCGGATGATGCGCGCCGCTTGCCGCGCGCCGACCGCCGCGGTCCCGGGCTCATGCCCGCCCCGGAGGAGCCTGCGTCGATGCGCCCCCTGCCTCGTCTGCCCCGCCGGCTGCTGTCCGGCCTGCTCGCGCTGGCGCTCTGCCTCCCGGCGCTGGTGAACGGCTTCCCGCTGGTCTTCGACGACAGCGCGCATTACCTGCGCAAGCCCTTCGCCTTCGTGCAGGAATTGGCGCGCGGCCGGCTTTCCACCGATGCCGGGCAATACCGCGGCTACATGCCGTCGCATTTCGGCGGCGGGGCGGCGGTGCCGTCGCAGCCGGCAACCGGCGGGCCGCAGGCGGCGCCGGTGGTGTCGCTTTCGGGCAACCCGTTCTTCCTGCGGCCGGCGCCCTACAGCCTGGCGCTGCTGCCCTTCGCCCACCCCAGCACGATCCTGCTGCTGCCCTTCGCCCAGGCGCTGCTGGTGGTGCTGCTGGCGGAGGCGCTGCTGCGGGCGCTGGCCGGGCCGGCGCCGCCGCGCTGGGCCTGGGCAGCGCTGGCCGTGGCCCTGCTGGCCTCCGCCGCGCCCTGGTTCGCCAGCCAGATCATGCCGGACGTGCTGACCGGCTGCCTGGCGCTCTGGCTGGCGCTGCTGGTCACGGGCGGGGACTGGCTGCGGCGGCCGTGGCGGGCCGGCGGCTTCGCCCTGCTCGGCGCCGTCCTGATCGGCAGCCACCTGACGCATCTGCCGCTGGCCGCCGGCGGCGCGCTGGTCGGCCTCGGCCTTCGCTGGGCGATCGAGCGGCGGCGCGACCCGCTGCGCTGGCGGCGGGCCGGGCTGGCGGCCGCGGCGCTGGTCCTGGCGGCGGGCGGGCTGGTCGGCACCAACCTCGCCTTCGGGAAGAAGGCGACGCTGTCGGAAAGCTCGCCGCTCTTCCTGCTCGCCCGCATGGTCGGCGACGGCACGGCGGCGCTGGTGCTGGAACGGGACTGTCCGGCGGGCGCGCAATGGCTGTTGTGCGGCCAGCCGGCGTTCTGGCGCGTGCCGTCCGACGATTTCCTCTGGAAGCCGGAGGCGCCGTGGCTGCGCCATTGGGCGGAGCGCGACCGCTTCCTGGCCGAGGCGCGGGAGATCGGCGGCCGCGTGCTGCGCGACCATCCCGGCGCGCAGGCCCGGCAGGCCCTGGCGAATTTCGGGCGGCAATTGGTGACGCTGTCGATCGACCCGCAATTGGCCGAGCCGCCGCCGCCGAGCTTCGGCGAGTTGGTGGGCCAGATGGGCGATCCGGCCGCGCGGCTAGCGGCCGCCAGCCGGGCCAATGCCGGCGATGCCGGGCTCGGCGGCTACCGGCGGCTGCAGGACCAGGCGCAGCGGGCGCTGTTCTGGGCGGCGCTGGTCGGGCTGGCGGCGGTGGCGGCGCTGGCCTGGCGGGCGCGGCGGGGGCCGCTGTTGGCGGTCGCGGCGCTGGCCGGGGCGCTGGTGCTGGGCAATGCCTTCCTGGCCGGGGCGCTCTCCGCCGTGCATGGCCGCTACCAGAGCCGCATCACCTGGCCGGTGACCCTGCTGGCGGTGGCCGCAGGCGCCGCGGCGCTGCGACCGCGCGGCGTGATGGACCGGTCCGCGGCGGCGCGGTATGAGCCGGGGCAGGCCGGGTTAGCACAGCGGTAGTGCAGCGGTTTTGTAAACCGAAGGTCGGGGGTT
>JBMOJU010000079.1:0-17700 GCA_049315625.1 Paracraurococcus sp. | reverse complement strand
TTCATCGGCTATTTCTACATCCTGACCTTCATCATCGGCTTCGGCGCCATCACCTTCCTTATGGTCGACCCGAGCTACTACCATGCTGGTCCGGGCGGTGTGATCAATCAGATCACTGGCCTGCTGGGCGGCACCAACATGGCGGCGATCCACCTGGCCAATGCGGTCGGCGGCAGCCTGTTCCTTGGCTTCATCTCCGCGGTCGCCTTCGCCACCATCCTGGCGGTGGTCGCCGGCCTGACGCTCTCGGGCGCCTCCGCGGTGAGCCACGACCTCTATGCCGAGGTGATTGCCCGCGGCCGCACCAACGAGAAGAAGGAGGTCAATATCTCCAAGATCTCCGCCGTCGTGATCGGCGTCGTCGCCATCGTGCTGGGCTATGTCTTCGAGAACCAGAACGTCGCCTTCATGGTCGGGCTGGCCTTCGCCGTCGCCGCCAGCTGCAACTTCCCCGTCCTGCTGATGAGCACGATGTGGAAAGGCTGCACCACGCGCGGCGCCATGGTCGGCGGCTTCCTCGGCCTGTTCTCCGCGGTGGCGATGGTCGTGCTCTCCAAGGCGGTCTGGGTGCAGACCTTCGGCAACAAGGCGGCCATCTTCCCCTACGACAACCCGGCGCTGTTCTCGATGACCATCGCCTTCGTCGGCATCTGGGCGTTCTCGAAGCTGGATGCCAGCGCCCGTGCCAGGGGCGAGCTAGCCTCCTTCGATGCGCAATACGTGCGGTCGGAGACCGGGATCGGCGCCGCCTCCGCCCATATCCACTGAACCGGGGCGGGCGGCCGGGGAACCGGCTGCCCGCATCGAACGATGCCCAGCGCCTTCGACGCCAGCAACCCGCCCTTCGACCGGCTCACCCAGCAGGAGATCGGCGAGCTCCGCGCCGCCCTCGACATCGCCTACCTGCGGCCCGGCGAGGCGGTTCTGATCCCCGGCCAGAAGGCCGAGAACCTCCATGTCATCATCAAGGGCTCGGTCGAGGTGCGCGACGGCGGCACGCTCAACGCCCTGCTCGGGCCGAAGGACGCCTTCGACAGCCGCGCCCTGGTGCATGGCGCTGCCGGCGAGGACTTCATTGCCGCCGAGGAGACGCTCTGCTACCTCATCCCGCGCGCGCTCGTCCTCGACCTCATCACCCGCAATGCGGGCTTCGCCGCGTTCTTCTATTCGGAAGTCTCCGCCAAGCTGGACGCCTTCGCCCGGGCGCACCGGCAGGAGGGCATGGAAAGCGTGCTGCGCGCCCGGGTGCGGGAGGCCAGCCGCGGCCCGGCGCTGATGGTCGATGGCGCCGCCACCCTGGCCGAGGCCGCGGCGCGCATGCAGGACGCCAACATCAACGCCGCCTATGTGCGGGAGGATGGCCGGATCGGCGTCGTCACCGGCATGAACCTGGCGAAGGCGGTCCTGCTCCATCGCCTGCCGCTGGAGACGCCGGTGCGGCAGGTCTGCCACTTCGACGTCATCGCCGTCGACGGGGAGGATTTCATCTTCGAGGCGCTGCTGCTGATGACCCGGCACGACAAGCGGCGCGTTGCGGTGCGGTCCGGCGGCGACTTTACCGGCTTCCTCGAGGACATCCACATCCTCGGCCTGGTCGCCGGCAATTCCCAGCTCATCCCCGGCCGCATCGACCGCGCCCGCAGCGTCGACGACCTGCGCGGCCCGGCGCAGGATATCCAGGGGCAGGTCGAGCGGCTGCACCGCCAGGGCGTGAAGGTGGAGCAGATCGCCGAGATCACCTCCGACCTCAACCGCCGGCTCTTCGTCAGGCTGTTCGACCTGCTGGCGCCGCCGGCGATCCGCACGCATGGCTGCCTGATGATCATGGGGTCGGAAGGCCGCGGCGAGCAGACCGTGCGTACCGATCAGGACAACGGCCTGCTGCTGGATGGGCCGGTGCCGGAGGCCGAGCTGCGACAGTTCCGTGACGCCTTCTCGGACGCGTTGGCCTGCTTCGGCTTTCCGCCCTGCCCGGGCAACGTCATGGTCCGCAACCCGCTCTGGTCGCAGCCGTTGGACGGGCTGGTCCGGCAGCTCCGGCTCTGGGTGATGGACCGGACGCCGGAGGCGGCGATGAACCTGGCCATCTTCTTCGACGCCGTCGCTGTCACCGGCCGCACCGCGCTGCTGGCCGAAGCCAAGCAGGCGATGGCGGAGATGATGCGCGGCGAGCGCGCGCTGATCGCCCGCTTCGCCAATCTGGTCGAGACGTTCCAGACACCGGCGCTCGGCGTCCTGTCGACCCTGATGGAGAAGGTCGGCGTCGTCTCCGACGCCATCGACATCAAGAAGGCCGGTATCTTCCCCATCGTGCACGGCATGCGCGCCATGGCCATGGACCGCGGCATCCTGGCGACCTCTACCGCCGGGCGGATCGAGGCGCTGGTTGGCGCCGGCGCCTTCACCGCCGGCTTCGGCCAGGAGTTGCTCTCGGCCCTGCGGGTCTTCATGGAGTACCGGCTGCGGGCGCAGCTCGAAGCCGTGCGCCGCGGGACGCTGGAGCAGGAGGCGATGGTGCAGCCTGCTGCCCTTTCGGCCACCGACCGCGACATCCTGCGCGACGCGCTGCGAATCGTCCGGCAGTTCCGCGAGATGCTGCGCACCCGCTATTCGCTGGCCGCGTTCGGATGAGCCGCGGCGCGCTGTGGCGGCTGTTCTACCGGGCCTCGCTCGGCGACCATGCGTATAAATTCCTCTTCCGGCCGGGCCCCGCAGGCGAGGCCGTCGCGCTCGACTGCGAGACCACCGGCCTCGATCCGCGGCGCGACGACATCGTCGCCGTCGCTGCCGTGCGCATCCGCGGCAACCGCATCCTGACCAGCGAGCGCTTCGAGGCCTTCGTCCGGCCGGAGGACAGCCAGGCGGGTGCGGAGTCGATCAAGATCCACCGCATCCGGCAGCGCGACGTCGCCGACGCGCTGCCGATGCGCAAGGTCCTGCCGGACCTGCTGCGCTTCATCGGTGGCCGGCCGCTGGTCGGCTACTACATCGATTTCGACGTCCGCATGCTCGACAAGTATGCGATGGACCTGATCGAGGTGAAGCTGCCCAACCCGCAGATCGAGGTCAGCGCCCTGTATTTCGAACGGAAGTACGGCGATGCGCCGCCCGGCACAGTGTTCGACCTGCGCTTCGACAGCGTGCTGCGTGACCTCGGCATCCCGCCGTTGGCCGCGCATGACGCGCTGAACGATGCGGTGATGGCAGGCATGGCCTATCTTGCGCTGCGCGACATGAAGGCGCGCGGCGTGCGGATTCCGCGGGAACGGATCGGGCAGGGGCCGCCGCCGCCGACGGGCGGGTAGCCCGACATGAAAAAGGCGCCGGGGTTGCCCCCGGCGCCTTCCGGTCCGCGCGGCCTGCCTACGCCTTGTCTTCGGCGTAGATATCGCGGTCCTTGGTCTCCGGCACGAAGAGCAGGCCGATCACCACCGTAACGGAGGCGATGACGATCGGGTACCAGAGCCCGAAATAGACGTCGCCGGTCTGCGCGATCATGGCGAAGCTGGTCGCTGGCAGCAGGCCGCCGAACCAACCATTGCCGATGTGGTAGGGCAGCGACATCGAGGTGTAGCGGATGCGGGTCGGGAACAGCTCGACCAGCGCGGCGGCGATCGGGCCGTAGACCATGGTCACGTAGATGACCAGGATCGTCAGGATACCGATGAGCACCGCCGGCTGCTCGCGGAAGACGTCGAAGGGGCTCGCCATCTTGACCACGGTTGGGTTGGACGCGGCGGGGTAGCCGGCCGCGGTCAGCGCCTTGCCGAGATCGGCCGCGAAGGTCGGGCTTTTCGCCGAGATCGGCTGGCCGCCCTGGATGCGCACGGCGGCAACCGCGCCGGGCACGTTCTCGACCGAGTAGTTGACCGAGGCACGTGCCAGCGCCGCCTTCGCCACGTCGCAGGGTTCGGTGAACTTCGCCGTGCCGGTCGGGTTGAACTGGAAGGAACAGGTCGACTGGTCGGCGACCACCTGGACCGAGATCGTGCTATGCGCCTTGGACAGCGCCGGGTTGGCCTCGGCGCTCATCAGCTTGAAGAGCGGGAAGTAGGTCAGCGCCGCCAGCAGGCAGCCACCGAGGATGATCGGCTTGCGGCCGATCTTGTCGGACAGCCAGCCGAACAGCACAAAGCCGCCCGAGCCCAGCAGCAGCGACCAGGCGATCAGCATGTTGGTGGTGAAGGGATCGACCTTCAGCACGGTGCCCATGAAGAACAGGGCGTAGAACTGCCCGGTGTACCAGACCACCGCCTGGCCCATGGCGAGGCCGAGCAGGGCGATGATGGCGACCTTGGCGTTCTTCCACTGGCCGAAGGCCTCGGTCAGCGGGGCCTTCGAATGGGTGCCTTCGGCCTTCATCTTCTTGAAGGCGGGGCTTTCCTCCATCTGCAGCCGGATCCAGACCGAGATCCCAAGCAGGCCGATCGACAGCAGGAACGGCACGCGCCAGCCCCAGGCCTTGAAGGCTTCGGGCCCGACGGCGAGCTGCGTGAACAGGATGACCAGCAGCGACAGGAACAGCCCGGCCGTCGCGGTGACCTGGATGAAGGAGGTGTAGAAGCCGCGCCGGCCATGCGGCGCGTGTTCCGCCACATAGGTCGCGGCGCCGCCGTACTCGCCGCCGAGCGCCAGGCCCTGCAGCAGGCGCAGCACGATCAGGATGATCGGCGCGATGATGCCGATGCTGTCCGAGGTCGGCAGGATGCCGACCACGAAGGTGCTGCCGCCCATGATCAGGATGGTGATGAGGAAGGTGTATTTGCGCCCGACCAGGTCGCCCAGCCGGCCGAAGACCAGGGCACCGAAGGGCCGCACCAGGAAGCCGGCGGCGAAGGCCAGCAGCGCGAAGATGTTGCGCGTGCTTTCCGGGAACTGGCTGAAGAAGTTGGCGCCGATGACCGCAGCCAGCGACCCGTACAGATAAAAGTCGTACCACTCAAACACCGTGCCGAGCGACGAGGCGAGGATGACCTTCCTCTCCTCGCGGCTCATCGGCCGGATTTCCGCGTCTGGTTTTATGGTTGCCGCTTGGCTGGCCATTCCTCGCCCCTGTCACAATCGCGTTTGCGTCGCTGCCCCGCGTGACATTCCGATCCGCTGTAGCCGGGATGGCGCAACAAACAGGCGGCGGGCGGGGTAGGCGCAGCGCTCCAGCGTCAATCAGAACGCTAACAGCGGGTCAATCCGATTTTTACGCCTAGGATAGAAAATGGCGTGGAAAGCTGCCGTTGGTGATGCGGGCGCTACTCGAACCGGGCGGAGACCCGGCCGAGGCGTCCGAAGGAGCCATGCAGGTCGAGCCCCGGCGCAGGCACCAACGCTTTGCCTAGCGGCACCACCAGCACCGCACCCTCCGGCAGCCCACCGGCGCGCCGGGCCGCGAGCGCTGCGGCCATCATCGCCTCCTCCAGATCCACCTCCTCGCCGCGGCGCCAGGTTCCGGTCGGCGCCAGCGATATCCGCAGCCGCATCGGCAGCATGCGCTTCGGCTTGCCGAGGACGATGAAGCCCAGGCCCGCCAGGTCGGCGGCGGCGAGGGCGCCGGTCGAGGGCGGCTCCGCCAGGCGCCAACTGCCGACATCGATCGCCGGATGCAGGGCTGCGAAATTCGGCATCTCATCGCCGCGGCGGGCCAGATCCTCGGCCAGCACGCCGACCACCGCGGCGCTCGCCATCGGATGACGCAGCGTCGCCAGGGATATGGTGCAGCCATCCTTCAGCAGCCGGTCTTCAAGGACCGGTCCCGGGACCGGCTTGCCGTTGGTCGGAGCGGCCAGACGCAAACCGTTGGGCGATAGGTCGAGCATCTCGAGGATCCGGGCGGCGATCCGCTGCCCGTCGAGCATGCTCCGAGGGGTCGCTAATGGCGGGAGCGGCTGCGCGGACTCCCCGCTCAGTACCGCGTCCGCGAGCCATCTCGCTGCGCTGTCGCGCAGGGCTGCATCCATCGGTCGTCCTTTCCCAGAGGCGATGCGCCAAGGCTCGGATCGCAAACTTGGCCCCGGGATACATCACATGATCGCGCTCGGTATATACCCTGCGCGCAACCGATTCGGTGGGAACAGTCTGCGCCAATTCAGCCGGTGCAGCAGCCTGGATCGCTTCCGTGCCCGATCAGTTTCGCGCTGTATGGCCCTACCGCCTGGGCGTCACGGCGGACGGCGACCGCAGGATCCAACGTCGCGTCAAGAACCTGTGCGGTACCCACGCAATCCGCCGGCTCGGCTACTTCGTGACGAAGGCCTTCTCGACCACGTAGGTCCCCGGCTCGCTGTTCGAGCCTTCGGTGAAGCCGCGCGCCTCAAGCAGCGCCTTCACGTCGGCATTCATCGCTTCCGACCCGCAGAGCATGACGCGATCAATTTCTGGTGAGAGAGGCGGCAGGCCGAGATCGTCACAGACCTTACCGGTCTCCAGCAGCGTGGTGACGCGGCCCTGGGTCAGGAACGGCTCGCGCGTCACGCTGGGGTAGTAGAGAAGCTTCCCCTGAAGCATCTCCCCGAGGAACTCGTGCCGCGGCAGATCGGTGCCGATATAATCGTGATAGGCAAGTTCCTTCACCTCGCGCACCCCGTGCATCAGCACGACGTGTTCGAAGCGCTCATAGACTTCCGGCTCCCGGATCAGCGACATGAAGGGGGCCAGGCCTGTCCCGGTCGAGACCATCCACAGGGTCCGCCCCGGCAACAGATTCTCCACCAACAGCGTGCCGGTCGGCTTCTTGCCGATCAGCACGGTATCGCCGACCTGAATGTGCTGCAGGCGGGAGGTGAGCGGGCCGTCCTGCACCTTGATCGACAGGAACTCCAACTCCTCGTCCCAGGGCGGGCTGACCATGGAGTAGGCGCGAACCAGCGGCTTCCCCTCGACCAACAGGCCGATCATGGCGAACTGCCCGGCGACGAAGCGCAGCGCCGGATCGCGCGTGCAGCGGAAGGAAAATTGCCGGTCGGTCCAATGATGGATCCAGGTCACCCTCTCCGCGAAGAAGGCGGGCGGGATGGCGGGCTTCGCGGGGGAGAGGGGCATGGCATCCATGGCGAGCCTAGATGCTGAACTGCGCGCCGCAGCGCAACAGGAGATGGCGCAATACAGCCCTGCATCCGGGCTGATGGACCCCGCCGACGGGGGAAAAGCGCTTTCCTGTCCGAAAAATAAATGTTAAATTACTTCCAGGCAATTTGGAGAAGATGACATGCCCGCTCTCGAACTCACCGAGGTCGTCGCCTGGGCGCTGATTGTCGGCGGCATCGCCTTCGCCACCATGGAGCGCCGCGGCGTGCCGGCCGCGACGGTGACCGCGGCCCTGGCGGCGTTGGCGACCAAAAATGTCCTGCTGGGCTGACGCGGCAGAGTCACGCACTCGCCACGCGGCTGCAACACGGCCGCTCTAAAGCCTCCCGGCCACAGTTACGGGAGGGTTCGTCATGCGTAGGTTCCTCATCGCCGCTGGCCTCGCCGCCGCCATCGCGGCGCCGGCCCGCGCCGATCAGCGCTTCGAGGCGACGCTCGCCGGTCATGCCCTGCTCCCCGCCGCGACCTTCGTCGCCCCTCCGGAGGGCGCGCCGCCGGGCTTCGCATTGTCGGGCCGCTTCACCGGCCCGGGCAACCTGCGTGTCGAACAGCCGGGCAGCATCCCCGGCGATACCGGCGCCATCCATGGCCGCCGGCCGACCGGCCTGTCGCTGCCCTTCCGCGGCCAGCCGGTGCAGGGCTTCTCCGGCATCAAGCCGGTCGCCGGCGAGCCCGGCGCCTATTGGGTGCTCACCGACAACGGCTTCGGCGCCAAGCGCAACAGCAGCGACGCGCTGCTGATGTTCCACAAGGTGCGGCCCGATTTCCGTGCCGGCACGGTGGCGCTGGAGCGGACCATCTTCCTCTCCGACCCCAACCGCGTAGTGCCCTTCCCGATCGTCACCGACCCGTCGCTGACGCGCCTCCTGACCGGCGCCGACTTCGACCTCGAGAGCATTCAGCCGGTCGCCGACGGCTTCTGGATTGGCGAGGAGTTCGGCCCCTTCCTGATCAAGACCGACCTCGAAGGCCGCGTGCAGCGCGTCGTCGCCACCCGGATCGGCACGGAGGAGATCCGCAGCCCGGACAATCCGGCGCTGCAGCTGCCGGCCAACCCCACCGCCACCGTCCCCTTCCGCGCCCAGCGCAGCGGCGGCTATGAGGGCATGGCGCTCTCGCCCGACGGCAGCCGCGCCTATGCGCTGTTGGAGAAGCCGCTGCTCGGCGCCGACGGCAAGCCGGAAGGCAGTTTCCTCCGCATCCTCGAACTCGACACCGCCAAGGGCGAGTGGACCGGCCGGGTGCTGAAGTACCGGTTCGAGGACGGCGCGACCTCGATCGGCGACTTCAACATGGTGGACGACACCCGCGCCCTGATCATCGAGCGCGACGATGGCGAGGGCGACCCCTCCCGCGGCTGCGCCCAGGGCCAGCAGCCGCCGGCCTGCTTCCCGACGCCGGCGAAGCTGAAGCGAATTTATATCGTCGATCTCGGCGCCGCCGATTCGGAAGGCTTCGTCCGCAAGATCGGCCATATCGACCTGATGGCCATCCGCGACCCGGACAGCCTGGCCCGGCAGCGGGGCGACCTGGGCGAGGGCGTGGCGCGCGACCGCTTCAACTTCCCCTTCTTCACCATCGAGAACGTGGCGGTCGTCGATGCCGACCACATCATCGTGGCGAACGACAACAACCTGCCGTTCAGCGCCGGCCGCCACCTGACTCGCGCCGACGACAACGAGTTCATGCTGCTGCGCGTGCCGGAATTGCTGCGCGCACGTTGAACGGGCGCGCCAACCGGCATTGTACGCCACGCCGCAGATGCGACATCCTGTCGGCCTCAGGCAGGACGCGACGATGATGGCGACGAGTGAGTTGATCGACACGGTGGGGGCCTTCGTGCCTGGCCCCCGCATCGAACGGCAGGGCGCCGCGGCGGGCCCGCTCGCCGGCCTGACCTTCGCGGTGAAGGACCTCTATGACGTCGTCGGCACGCCGACCACCTACGGCAACCCGGATTGGGCCCGCACCCATCCGGTGGCGGCCGCGACGGCGCCCGCGGTGCAGGCGCTGCTGCAGGCCGGCGGTTTCCTGCGCGGCAAGACCAAGACGGTCGAACTGGCGTACGGGCTGACCGGCGAGAATGTCTGGCACGGCACGCCGGTGAATCCCGCGGCGCCGGACCGCTTCCCCGGCGGGTCCTCCTGCGGTTCGGCGGCGGCGGTCGCGGCCGGGCTGGTTGACTTCGCCATGGGCTCCGATACCGGCGGCTCGGTTCGGATTCCCGCCAGCTATTGCGGCGTCTTCGGCATCCGCCCCTCCTGGGGCGCGGTCAGCCTCGCCGGCGCCTGCGGCCTCGGCCCCAGCTTCGACACGGCCGGCTGGTTCGCCGCCCGGGCCGGCGTGCTGGCGCAGGTCGGCGACGTGCTGCTGCCGGCGGACCCGGCGCCGGGCGCCACGCTCGGCCCGCTGCTGAAGGTGGAGGCCGCCTGGATCAACGCGCTGCCTTCGACCGTCCTCGCGCTCGCTGGCCCGCTGCAGATTCTGGAAGGCCTGCTTGGCCGGTCGCTGCGCATCGACCTGGCGCCGGAAGGCCTCACCGAGACCTACGAGAATTTCCGCTGCGCCTCGGCCGAGGAATCCTGGGCGACCCTCGGCGGCTGGGTCGCCGCGACCAGCCCGAGCTTCGGCCCCGGCGTGAAGGAACGCTTCGAGGCCGCCCGCGCCATGGATCCGGGCAAGGCTGCGGCCGGCCGCGCCTTCCGCCGTGGCTTCACGGCGCGGGTGCGGGCGCTGCTGGCGGGCGGGGCGGTGCTGGTCTACCCGACCAGCCCGGGCCCGGCGCCCAAGCTCACCGCAACGCAGGCCGAGCAGAACGTGATGCGGGAACTCACCATGGGCGTCACAGCCATCGCCGGCCTGGCCGGACTCTGCGAGGTCTCGGTGCCGGCGGGGCGCGATTCGGGCGCGCCGGTCGGGCTTTCGCTGGTCGCCGCGCCGGGGCGGGATCGGGCGCTGCTGGCGTTGGCGGTGCAACTGGCCGAGGCGTTGCACCTGCCCGCCTGAGCCGCGACGAGGCGCTTTGCCGACCTTGTCGCTGGCCGGGGCGGCCGCTACAGCTTCGCGGCCAGGATCGACAGTACGAGGACGAGCGCATGCGCATCCGCGACGCCGTGGCGGCCGACATCCCGGCCATCACCGCCATCTATGCGCACCACGTGCTGCATGGCGCCGGGACGTTCGAGGAGGTCCCGCCGGACGCGGCGGAGATGCAAGCGCGTTTCGCCGATGGCCGGGGGCGCGGCTGGGCCTGGCTGGTGGCTGAGGGAGAGGGGCTGCCGGGCGAGGCGCCGGGGCTGATCGGCTACGCCTACATCGCCCAGTTCCGCAACCGCTCCGCCTACCGCTACGCCGCGGAGGACAGCGTTTATGTCCGCAACGACGTGCGCGGGATGGGTGTCGGCAAGGCGCTGGTCGCGGCGCTGATCGAGCGTGCCGAGACCGCCGGGTTCCGGCAGATGTTCGCGGTGATCGGCGACAGCGATAATGTCGGCTCGATCGGCCTGCACCTCTCGCTCGGTTTCCACCGGACGGGCGTGCTCAAGGCGGCGGGCATCAAGTTCGGCCGTTGGCTCGACGTGGTGTTCATGCAGCGGAGCATCGGCGCCGGCGACCGCGACATCCCGGGCTGACGAGGCGGCGCCCGCCTCAGACCGTTAGGAGTCGGCGGACCGCCTCGTCGTCCAACTCGGCGACCGGGCCGCCCAGCGCCACCTCGCCGCGTACCATCACGGCGATCCGGTCGGCCAGCTCGCGGGCGAATTCGTAGTATTGCTCGACCAGCACGACGGCGAAATTCTTCTCCCGCGCCAGCAGGCGGATGACCCGGGCGATGTCCTTGATGACGCTCGGCTGGATACCCTCGGTGGGTTCATCCAGGATGAGCAGCCGTGGCCGCGCGGTCAGCGCGCGGGCGATCGCCAATTGCTGCTGCTGCCCGCCGGACAGGTCGCCACCGCGCCGCTTGAGGAACTGCTTGAGGATGGGGAAGAGCGCGTAGATCTCCTCCTCCGGCACCTTGCTGCCCTTGGGCGCCGCGGCCAGCGCGGTTTCCATGTTCTCCTGCACCGTCAGGAAGGGGAAGATCTCCCGCCCCTGCGGCACGTAGCCGATGCCGGCGCGGGCGCGGTCGGCCGGCGCCATGGCGGAGATGTCCTTGCCTTCCCACATGATCCTGCCGGCCTGGATGCGTTCCAGTCCGACGATCGAGCGCATCAGGCTCGACTTGCCGACGCCGTTGCGGCCGAGCACGCAGGTGATCTTGCCGGGGTCGGCTTCGAGGGAGACGCCGCGCAGGCAGCGCGAGGCCCCGTAGGACAGGTCGATGGTCTCTACCCGCAGCATCGCAGATCCTTGTGTAGAGCGGGCCGATTCAGACCTCCGCGCCCTTCGGGCGCTCCGGCCATCGGACCGCTAGCGCCCCAGATAGACTTCGATGACCCGCGGGTCGTTCTGCACGTGGTCGATGCTGCCTTCGGACAGCAGCGACCCCTCGCAGAGCACGGTGACCTTGCTGCCCAGCGCGCGGACGAATTCCAGGTCGTGTTCTACCACCACGACGCTGCGGGCGCCGGCGATGCGGACCAGCAGCGCGGCGGTGTGCTCGGTCTCCTGGTCGGTCATGCCGGCTACCGGCTCGTCCACCAGCAGCAGCTCGGGGTCCTGCATCAGCAGCATGCCGATCTCCAGCCATTGCCGCTGGCCATGGCTGAGCACGCCGGCGCGGTCCTGCGCCCGGGTGGTCAGCCCGACCTCCTCCATCGTCGCCTCGATCTTGCGGCGGGCCTCGCCGGACAGCACCCAGCGCAGGCAGGCGAAGGGGCCGCGCGGCGCCTTCAGGGCGAGCTCCAGGTTCTCGAACACCGTCAGAGCGTCGAACATCGTCGGCTTCTGGAATTTCCGGCCGATGCCGAGATTGGCGATGGTCGCCTCGTCCAGCTTGGTCAGGTCGTGCTCGCGGAAACGGACCGTGCCTTCGGTCGGCCGGGTCTTGCCGGTGATGACGTCCATCATTGTGGTCTTGCCGGCGCCGTTCGGGCCGATGATGGCGCGCAGCTCGCCGGCCTCGACGATGAGGGAGAGGTTGTTCAGCGCCTTGAAGCCGTCGAACACCACCGAGACGCCGTCCAGGTAGAGGACGGGGTTGCCGCTGCCGCCGCTCATGACTTCGCCTTCGAGAAGATGCCGATCAGGCCGCGTGGCAGGAACAGCGTGACGGCGACGAACAACCCGCCGAGCGCGAACAGCCAGAGATCGGGCGCCACGGTGGTCAGCCAGGTCTTCAGCGCATTGACCGAGAATGCGCCGAGCACCGCCCCGACCAGGGTCCCCCGCCCGCCGACCGCCACCCAGATGACGGCCTCGATCGAGTTGCCTGGGCTGAACTCGCCCGGGTTGATGATGCCGACCTGCGGGACATAGAGCGCGCCCGCCAGGCCGGCGAGGATGGCCGAGAGCACGAAGACGAAGAGCTTGTGCTGCGTCACGTCGTAGCCGAGGAAGCGAACCCGGCTTTCCGCATCGCGGATCGCCACCAGCACGCGGCCGAGCTTCGACTGGGTGATGCGGGTGCAGACGAAGAACGCCACCAGCAGCAGGATCAGCGAGGCATAGAACAGCGTCGCCCGGGCATTCGCCGTGTTCAGCGGCATGCCCAGCAGCTCCTTGAAGTCGGTGAAGCCGTTGTTGCCGCCGAAGCCCATGTCGTTGCGGAAGAACGCCAGCATCAGCGCATAGGTCAGCGCCTGGGTAATGATCGAGAGATAGACGCCGGTGATGCGGCTGCGGAAGGCGAGGTAGCCGACCACCAGCGCCAGCACGCCCGGCACCGCCATGGCCATGAACAGCGCGTAGGGGAACAGGTCGAAGCCCAGCCAGTACCAGGGCAGTTCCTTGTAGCCGAGGAACACCATGAAATCCGGCAGGGTTGGGTGGCCATAGACCCCGCGTGGGCCGATCAGCCGCATCAGGTGCATGCCGATGGCATAGCCGCCGAGCGTGAAGAAGGCGCCGTGGCCGAGCGAGAGGATGCCGGCATAGCCCCAAGCCAGGTCGATCGCCAGGGCGAGGATGGCGTAGGTGATCCACTTGCCGGTGATGCTGATGATGAAGTCCGACACATGCAGCGTGCTGTCGACCGGCAGCCGGTTCAGCGCCGGCAGCACCGCCAGCAGCATGACGGCGCCGAGCAGCACCAGCCGCAATGTCATCCGCCCGGCGCCGCCGGGCGCCGGGGAAGCCAGAGTGGCGCTCACGATTCGGCGGCCCTTCCCTTCAGCGCGAACAGCCCTTTTGGCCGGCGCTGGATGAACAGCATGATGGCAACCAGCACGAAGACCTTGGCCAGCACCGCCCCGGCCCAGGGTTCCAGCATCTTGTTGACCACGCCGAGTGTCAGCGCGCCGACCAGCGTGCCGGCCAGCGAGCCGACGCCGCCGAAGACCACCACCATGAAGCTGTCGATGATGTAGCCGGTGCCGAGGTTGGGCGAGACGTTGTCGATCTGGCTCAGCGCCACGCCGGCCAGGCCGGCGAGGCCCGAGCCGAAGGCGAAGGTCATGGCATCGACGCGGCCGGTGCGGATGCCCATGGTGGCGGCGATACGGCGGTTCTGCACCACCGCCCGCATCTCAAGCCCGAAGCGGGTCAGCCGGATCGCGGCGAAGACCATCGCCAGCACAGCCAGGCCGAAGAAGATGATCCACAGCCGATTCTGAGTGACCGCGACGCCGCCCGGCAGGGTCATCGTGCCCTGCATCCAGGACGGCGAGATCACCTCGCGGTTCTGCGCCCCGAACGCGACACGCACAGCCTGCTGCAGGATCATGCCGACGCCGAAGGTCATCAGCAGGGTTTCGAGCGGTCGGCCATAGAGGTGGCGGATCAAACCGCGTTCCAGCAGCGCGCCGGCGGCGGCGGTGACCAGGAAGGCGGCGGGCACCGCCAGCGGCAGTGCCCAGGGCGCCAACCACGGGATCCCTCGGCAGAGTTCCTGCACCATGAAGGTCGCATAGGCGCCCAGCATGACGAACTCGCCATGCGCCATGTTGATCACGCCCATGACGCCGAAGGTGATGGCCAGGCCGAGCGCCGCCAGCAGCAGCACCGAGCCGAGCGAGAGGCCCTGGAACAGCGTCTCCGCCGCGCGGCGGATCTGCAGCTGCCGGTCGATGGTGGCGATCGAGACGTCGATGGCAGTGACCATGCCGGGGTTGGCGGCGCGTGCCTCCAGCAACAGCGCGCGGGCCTCGACCGAGCCGGCATTGCCGAGCCGGGCGATCGCGTCTCGCTTCGCCGATTCATCGGGGGCGACAAGCTGCGCGGCGGCCAGCGCCAATTCCATCTTAGCCCGCACCGCGGGGATGTGTTCGCGGGCGATCGCGGCCTGCAGCAGCGGTACGTCCTCCGCGCTGCGGCTGCGGAAGATGGCGTCGGCCGCGGCGCCGCGCTCGGCGGGATCGGGCGAGACCAGTTGCAGACGGCCGAGGGCGCCGCGCAGTGCCTGGCGGACGCGGTTGTTCAAGCGGACTGTTTCCGCCCCGGCGGCATCCGCCGGTCGGCCGGTGGCGGCATCGGTGAAGCTGGCGCCGTCCGGCACCAGCAGGCGGCCATCCGCCAACTTCTGCAGCTTGCCCTCCTGCAGCGCCCGCAGGATCGGCAGGGCGCGCGGATCGCCGAGGGTGCCGAGGCGATCGACCGAGCCGGCGATGTCGCTGAAGCCGCCGGCCAGACCGGGCAGGGCGGCGGTGAACCCATCCTGCGCCCGGGCCGGCAGGGCCAGCAGGAGGAGGAGGCAAAGGCGGAGGAGGAGGCTGTTCATGATGCCCTTCGGGAGAAGGCGGCGCCGGTGACCCGGCGCCGCCCCGCAGGCTTTACTTCTTCACGCGGTTGGCGTTCTCGGGGATGAAGGGCGACCAATTCTCGGCCTTCACGACGCCCGGGGTCTTCCACACCGTGTTGATCTGGCCGTCGGCCTGGATCTCGCCGATGAGGACCGGCTTCGACAGGTGGTGGTTCGGCAGCATCTCCTCCTCGAAGCCGCAGGGCGCCATGACCTTCTGGCCGATGAGCGCAGGCGTGACGGAAGCGACCGCGGTCGTCTTCGCCTTCTCGACCGCCTGCATCCACATCTTGAAGCCGGTGAAGGTGGCTTCCATCGGGTCGTTGGTCACCCGCTTCGGGTTCTTGATGTAGCTCTGCCAGAGCGCCTTGAACTCCTCGTTCGGCTTGCCCGGCGTCGACATGAAGTAGTTCCAGGCGGCCAGGTGGCCGACCAGCGGCTTGGTGTCGATGCCGGCCAGCTCTTCCTCACCGACCGAGAACGCGACGCTGGGGATGTCCTCTGCCTTGATGTTCTGGTTGCCCAGCTCGCGGTAGAAGGGGACGTTGGCGTCCCCGTTGATGGTCGACACGATCGCTGTCTTCTTGCCCTCGCCGGCGAAGCGCTTCACGCGGGCGACGATGCCCTGCCAGTCGCTGTGACCGAACGGGGTGTATTCCTCCATGATATCGGCATTGCCGATGCCCTTGGAGTTGAGGAAGCCGCGCAGGATGCGGTTGGTGGTGCGCGGGTAGACATAGTCGGTGCCGAGCAGGACGATACGCTTGGCCTCGCCGCCGTCCTTCGAGAGCAGGTACTCGACGGCCGGGATCGCCTGCTGGTTCGGCGCGGCGCCGGTGTAGAAGATGTTCGGGCTCTCTTCCTCGCCCTCATACTGCACCGGGTAGAAGAGCAGGCCCTTCAGCTCCTCGAACACCGGCAGGACCGACTTGCGGGAGACCGAGGTCCAGCAGCCGAAGGTCACGTCGACCTTGTGGACCTGCAGCAGCTCGCGCGCCTTCTCCGCGAAGAGCGGCCAGTTGGAGGCGGGGTCGACGACGACGGCTTCCAGCTTGCGGCCGAGCAACCCGCCCTTGCTGTTGGCGTACTCGACCATCATCAGCACGGTGTCGCGCAGCGCGGTCTCACTGATCGCCATGGTGCCGGACAGGGAGTGAAGGACGCCGACCTTGATCGGCGCGCCCTGGCCGAAGGCCGGGCGGATGGCCGGAGCGGCGAGCGCGGCGCCGAGGCCAGCCAGCGCGACGCGGCGCGTGAAGGTAGGGGACATGGTGGACATTCGGCTGTCGTTCCTCATCAGGCCTTGGCGGCACGCGCCGGACCACCCCCCTTGGGTGCGCGGGCGCGACCTCGGGTTAGCGAGATGCGTGCCAGCCCACCCGCCCCGCCCTCAACAGAGCGCGACACTGCATTGCTCAGTTACTGTGCAGAAAGCCGTGCGGGCACTGCCCCGGTGCAAGCCCGGGCGGCAGCGCGGTCGTGGCGCCCAGGCGCGCCGACCTGCCCGGAGCGTTGGGCGACTGGTGGCGCCTGCTGGCGAGCGGGCCACATCCATGGCACGATTTCGCGCATCCGAACGGCGAGCCGGAGACAGACCCATGGGATTGAAAGCCGCTATCGTCCCCGTCACGCCCTTCCAACAGAATTGTTCCCTGTGGTGGGAAGAGGCGACCGGGGAGGGCGTGGTTGTCGATCCGGGCGGCGACGTGGATCGCATCCTGCACGCGATCGGCGAACTCAACCTCACGGTCTCCAGCATCCTGCTGACGCATGGCCATCTGGACCATGCCGGCGGCGCCGCAGCGCTGCAGGACGCGCTGCCCGACCGGCCGCCGATCATCGGGCCGGACGCGCGCGACCGCTTCCTGCTGGACGGCATCGAGACGCAGGGCGCGCAATACGGCTTCGCGTGCCGCAACGTGACGCCCGACCGCTGGCTGACCGAGGACGAGACGGTCTCCATCGGCGGCGAGGAATTCGCCGTGCTGCACTGCCCCGGCCATACGCCGGGCCATGTCGTCTTCGTGAGCGCGGCGCTACGGCTTGCCATCGTCGGGGATGTGTTGTTCCAGGGATCGGTCGGGCGGACGGACTTCCCCTATGGCGATCCGGCGGCGCTGATCGCCGCGATCGAGGACAAGCTGCTGCCGCTCGGCGACGACATCGCTTTCCTTTGCGGCCATGGGCCGGGCTCAAGCTTCGGCCAGGAACGGCGGGCCAATCCGTTCCTCAGGGGGCGTTGACGGCTCCGCTCAATACGCCGCCGCCCAACCGTCGCGGCGCGGATCGCTGCCGGCCATGCGCACGCCGTTCTCGAGCACGCGGATAGCCTCGACGCTGCACGGGCCTTCGAGGGGTGGCACGATCTTCACCACGTGCCCCAACGCTTCCAGCCCGGCGGCGGCGCCGGCCAATCCGGCTTCCAGCGTCAGGACCGCATCGCCGGCATGCGGGTAATTGGCCGGCTGACCGACCTGGTTGCTGGTCCAACGCGGCATCTCCAGCGCCTGCTGCGGGTCGAGCCCGAACACCGCCATCGCCACCATCACCTGCAGGTTGACCTGCACCTGGTTGTCGGCGCCCGGGGTACCGAACACGCCCCACAACCGGTCATCCTTGAACACCATCGGCGCGTTCATGGTGTGCCGCACCCGCATCCCTGGCCGCAGCCGGTTCGGGTGGCCGCCTTCGAGGTGCCAATAGGCCATGCGGTTGTTGAGCAGCACGCCGGTATCACCCGCCGTCACGCCGCTGCCGAAGGCGGAGTTGATCGACTGGATGGC
>JBMOJU010000078.1:0-17706 GCA_049315625.1 Paracraurococcus sp. | reverse complement strand
CAATTCAGTCACCTATCCGTCGGATAGCCGGCAGCTACCAGATAGCGCCCCGCCATCACTCCCAGGCATAGACCCAGACCGGACGTGCCGGATCCGCCACCAGCCGGACCACCGCCCGCCGCCGGACCCGCAACCCGCCCCGCTCCAGCTCCGCCCGCAGCTCGACCGCCATCCCCGGCACCTCGCGCAGCGGCCCCCCCTCCGGCGCCAGCCGCAGCGCCTGCACCCGCTCCACCTCCGCCGCCGTCATGCCTGGCAGCGCCAGCAGCGCCGCCGGCACCGCCGTCGCCGGATCCGGTCCCGGCTGCTGCGCATGCACCGTCAGTCCGGGCGCCAGCCGGGCCAGCAGCGCCGGCGTCACCCCCGGCAGCAGCGCCAGCTCGCCCACGCTCAGGAAGCGCCGCGCCCCCGGCGCCGGCCAACGCCGCGCCAGCACCGCATCCGCCAGGGACGCATCCTCCAGCGTCACCGCGAAGTAGCGCCGCAACACCTCGGGCGTGGCCATGTTCACATCCACCTTCCCGGCCTCGTCCTGGACCCGCAGCAGCACCGCCTGGCCGTCGAAGACGATCACGTCGGGCGTGCCATCCAGCCGCGGCCGCTGCGTCGCATCGGCGGCCAGCAGCTGCGCGATCGCCAGGTGGATCGCCGCATCGGCGATCGCCCGGCCCTCGGCCGCCAGCCGCTGTGCCCGGGCGATGCCGCTCTCGGCCCGCAGCGCGGTCGCCACCGCGCCGGCGATCAGCCCCAGCAGCGCCACCGCCCATAGCACCGGGAGAAGGGCGAAGCCCCGCTCACCGAGTCTCATACCGAGCGCCCGAAGGGGGAACCTTCGTGCCTCTCAGACGCCGGGCGCCGCGCCTCCGCGCGACCTGGCTTCGCCGCAGCGGCGGCGGGCGCCATGCGGCGCCTCGACCCTGCGGGCCGCAGGGCGGGACGTCTTGCGCCGCGTCTCACCGCCGTGCCGGCAGCCGTGCCGCCGGCGCCTGCAACTGCGGCATCCGCGCCCGCAATTCCTCGGTCACCGCGCGGCCGCCCTCGGCATTGCGCACCACCCGCGGCGTCAGCAGCACGATCAGCTCGGTCCGCACTGTCGCCGTCTCCCGCGTGCCGAACAGCGCGCCGACCCAGGGGATGTCCTGCAGCAGCGGCAGCCCGTTGCGGTCGAGCGAGCGGCGGTCGCGGATCAGCCCGCCGAGCGCGACCGTCTCGCCGTCATGGATGGCGACGGAGCTGTTCATCCGCCGCTGCTGGATGGTCGGCGTGTTGAGCGTGGAGGAGGTGGTCTGCGCCACCTCGCTGACCTCCTGCGCGATGTCGAGCAACACCAGCCCGTTGGCGTTCACCCGCGGCGTGACGCGCAGGATCACGCCGGTATCGCGGTACTCGATGGAATTCACGATCGGCGCATTCGCCGTCAGGATGCCGGTCGCCGACTGCACCGCGATCGGCACCTGGTCGCCGACCTGCAGGCGCGCCGTCTGGTTGTTCAGCACCAGCAGGTTCGGCGAGGACAGCACGCGGACATTCGTCACCTGCTCCAGCGCGCTGATGACGACGTTGCTGCCGGTGCCGGCGGCGTAGAGGAAATTGAAGCCGGGAAAGCCCGAGGCGATCGTCCCCGCCCGGTTGTTCGCCTGGTTGAAGGAGAAATTCCCCGAGGTGAAGGCGTATTGCAGCCCGTAGCGCAGGTTGCCGGTCAGCGTGACCTCGGCGATCGAGGCATCGATCAGCACCTGCAGCGGCGGCAGGTCGAGCTGCGCCAGCGCCGCCTGGATCGAGGCCCATTCCGGCCCGCTCGCATGCACGAGCAGCGCGTTGTTGGTGGTGTCGGCGGTGACCCGCAGCCGGTCGCCGCCCGCGCCGAAGCCGCCGCCGCCGAGCCCGGCCGCCACGCCCTGCCCCTGGCCCTGCACCACCCCACGCAGGATCTCCGGCACGCTGGACGGCACCAAAGGCTGCGCCGCCGTGCCCTGCGGCATCCCAGGCGCTTCGATCCCGGCCGCGGTACCAGCCGAGATACCGGTGCGGCTCCGCTCCGTCGTGCCGGTCTGCAGGGCCGGCATGCCCTCCGCCGTCTCCCCGCTGCCGGAGGGCACCGCCTCGCCGCCCTGCACCACGCTGCCGGTGCCGAGCACCCGGCCGAGCACCGTCGCCAGGTCGCTCGCCCGGCCATTCTGCACCCGGTAGACATGCAGCCGCCGGTCGCTGCCCTCGCCGCCCTGGTCCAGCCGCGCCACCCAGTTGCGCACCCGCTCCAGATAGGCCGGCTGTATCGAGGTCGCGAGGATCGCCCCGACCCGGTCGAGGGCGACGATCCGCACCATGCCGGCCGCCGCGCCGCCCTCCAGCCCCATCACCCGGGTCAGCTCGGCGGCGATCGCCCGCGGCGGCGCGCTGCGTAGCGGGATCAGCGCGAAGGACAGCCCGCGCATCGCATCCACGTCGAACATCGCGATCTGCTCGAGCGTATCCGCCGTGTCCTGCGCCGGGCCGGAGACGATGACAAGGTTGCGCACCGCATCGGCGCGCAGCGTCACGCCGGCCGGCAGGATCGGCTCCAGCGCGCGCTCCAGCTCGGGGGCGGCGACCCAGCGCAGCGGCACCACCTGCGTGCCGAAGCCGGCGCCGCCGCGGCCTGCGCGCATCGGCGCGCCGCGCGCCGCATTCGGCAGCGGCAGCACGCGCCAGGTGCCGTCGGCATTCACCAGGGCGATGCCGGCGCCGCGCAGTGCCGATTCCAGCACCGGCAGCACCGCGGCGCGGGCGATCGGCCGCGTCGTCTCCAGCGTCACCTGGCCCTGCAATTCCGGGTCGATCGTGTAGGGCAGGCCGAGCACCTCGCCGAGCACGGCGCGCGCCACGTCGCGCGCCTCGGCATTCAGGAAGCTCAGCGTCACGCCGTTCGCATCCTCCCGCGCCACCGCGGTCGGCCGGAACGGGACGGGCCCGACCATGCTGCCGGTGCCGAGGCCCGCCGCGGCGGCCACCCGGGCCCGGTTGCCGGCGACCGGCGCCACCTGCACCGGCGTACCGCCGGCGATGGGCACCGGGGCCGGGCCGATGCCGGATGCCGCCGGCGGCCGTTCCGGCGCGGCTTCCTGCGGCGGGTCGGCGCAGCCCGGCAGGGCCAGCGGCAACAGGACGGCCAGGCGCCGCAGCCACGCCACCAGGGCGGGCGAGGGGGGGAAGTGCATCATGTCCTCAATGCGCGCCCGGCAGGGTCAGCTCGAAACGAAGCCCGTCGCGCTCCAGCAGGACGCGGCCACGGCCGATGGCCTGGACGCTCCAGCCCTCCAGGGTGTCGCCGCGGCGCAGGATGACGGGGTGGGGCAGGGCAGGGCTGCGGACCAGGGCGGAGCTCTTCGCCCCGTCGATCGCGGTGCCGAGCAGCGACCAGGCCGGCAGCCCTGCCGGAATGGCCGCGACCGGTGCCGGATCGGCCGTCGGGGCCGCCGCCGCGGGTTCGGGGACCGCCTCCGGGCGGGGCCGCCGATCGGGGTGGAAGAGCGGCCGTTCCAGGATCGCCGCCCAGCGCTCCGGCGGCTCACCCGCCGGCCGCAGCGGCGGCAGCGGCGCCGCCCGGCCGCCGCCCAGCAGCGCCGGCAGCGGTATCGCCTCCGGCCCGAGCAGGGCCAGGCCCTGCGCCAGCGCCAGGCCGGTACAGCCGGCCAGCAGGAGGAGGCGCCAGGCGATGGCGCGGGAGGGCAGCGGCATCACGGCGCCCGCAGATAGCCAGCAAGGTCGAGCCGGAGTGTGAACACCCCCGGCTCGCCGCCGCCGGTACTCACCGCCAGCCCCTCCACCAGCACCAGCGGCACGATCCCGTCGAGCCGGACCAGGCTGTCGTGCAGCGCCACCATGCTGCCGCTCGCCTCCACCCGCAGGCCGATCCGCAGCAGCCCCTTTTCCGTCTCCGGCGGCGTCTCCGTCGTGCTGCGCAGCGCCCCGCCGGCGCCGGCCAGGGCTTCGCGCACCCGCGCCTGCATGGCGGCCGTGGCGGCGGCGGGGCTGCCGGACCAGAGCACCCCCGGCGCTGCCAGCGCCGCTTCCAGCCCGCGCGCCTGCTGTTCCAGCACCGGCCGGCGCTGCGCCATGGCGCTGAGGCGGGCGGCCAGCTCGGCCTCCGCATCCAGCGCCCCGGCGGCGGGCGGCAGCAGCGCGGCCAGAACCCAGACCCCGGCCCAGAGCAGGCCGCCGAGGATCAGCAGGGCGGCGAGACGGCTGGCAAGCCGGCGGGCGGTCATGGCGCCGGCCCGGGCGCCGGCCTGACCCGGACGGCCAGGGCGAAGCGCTCCCGCCCCTCCGGCGTGACGGTGAGGGCGGCCCGGAAGGCCGGCGCGGCGAAGCGCGGCGCGGCCTCGAACAGCGGGATCAGCGCCGCCGCCGAGGGCGCAGTGCCGCCGATCTCCAGCACCTCGCCGCGCAGCCGCAGGCTGTCCAGCCAGACCTCGTCCGGCAGCAGGCGCGTCAGATCGTCCAGCACCGGCAGCGGCGCCGCCGCGGCGATGCGGGCGCGCAGCAGGGCGACCGGCTCGGCCAGCCGGTCCACCCGCTGCCGCAGCGCCGCGGCCTCGGCCGATTCATGCCGAAGCAGCGTCAGATCGGCGGCCTTCGGTTCGGTGAACAGGCGCAGGCCGAGCGCCAGTACCAGGCAGGCCAGGGCCGCGGCCCCGATCCCGCGCTGCCAGCGGTGACGGCCGGGGGAGGGGGCGGTGGTGGCGTCGCTGAAGGCGTGGCCCAGGCCCTCGATGCGCCGGGGCATCAGCCCGGCCGCCCGGGCGGCCGCCTGGGCCTCCTCCAGCACCTGCCGCCGGACGATGGCGACGGCGACGCGGATGGTCCCGGCCTGCGGGTCGCGCCGGGTGACGGCATGGCTCCAGGCCAGCTCGGCCGGCTCCAACGGCACCAGCAGGCCGATCTGGTGGCGGAGGATCTCCGCCAGGCTGCCCGCCGCGGCGCTGGGCAGGTCGAGCACCGCCTCGAAGACCAGGGCCGGGTCCAACTCCAGCGTCACCGCCGTCCCCCGCGGCAGGCCGTGCGCCGCCGGCAACGCCCCGTCGGCCGGGATGCGCAACCGCCGCTCCCCGCCGACCGGTGCGGTCAGGCGGCGGGCGAGCCCCGGCGGCACCAGGGTGCGCAATTCGCCCGTCCACCACCCCAGGAAGCGCGCCGCGAGCAGCCGCAGTGCGACGCCTGCGGGCAATTGCAGGACGCCGCTCATGGCAGCCGCCGGCAGGCGGGGCCGACCGGGTCGAACAGGCAGGCCACGGTGGCGGTGACGCGCGGCGCCACCAGGAAGGACAGCGGCGCGCCGCCGGTCCGGACGATCTCGATCGCAACCAGCCCGGGCAGCCGGGCGCGGTCGCGCCACTCCGCCTGCCAGCCGCCGGGATCCTCCGGCGTCGGCGGTGCCCAGTAGCGCAGGCTCAGCGCCTGCACCCCCTCCAGCACCGGCAGCACGGCGCGCGGCGCCTCGTCGCCCGGCAATTGCCAGGCCAGCACCAGCACCGAGGCCAGCACCGCCCATTGCTGCCGCCCCACCACCCCGGGCGCGATCGCCTCCGGCAACGGGCCGCGGAAGCTGACGGCATCCGGCCCGCCGAGGAAGTCGATCCGCTCGTCGCGCGGATCCGGGCTGGCGGGGACCGGCTGCGCCTGGCCGAGCTGACGGTCGAGCGCCAGCCGCAGCCCGTCGCGCAGCGCCGTCTCCTCGCTGATCCCGCGTGAGCGCTGCCAGGCGCCGCCGGCGGTCCGCATCGCCCCGGCCAGCAGCAGGCCGAGCGCGGCCAGCAGCGCCAGCGCCACCATGGTTTCGACCAGGGTGAAGCCGCCTGCGGCGGGATGGCGCCTCATGGCATCGGCGCCAGGCGGAGGGTGGCCAGCCGCACCGGGCGCCGCCGCGCCCAGCCGCCGCCGGCGACGGTGGCGGTGACTGCCCAGGCGGTGACCCAGGGGCCCTCCGGGATCGCCGCCGGGGCGATCTCCAGCCGCCAGTCCAGCGTGCCATCGCGGCCTTCCCGGCTGCCCTCGGCCAGCGGGATGTCGCGCCCGGCGCGGGCGAGCAGCGCCTCCGCCGCGGCCAGGGCGGCGCGTTCCTGCGCCGCGCCGGATTGCCGGCCGAGCGCCTCCAGGGTTGCCGGCAGCAGCGTGCCGAGGAGAAGGCCGAGCACCGCCAGGGCGACGGCGCATTCGAGCAGGGTGAATCCGTGAGGCCGCCTATTCATCGAAGCTGACCCGGCCACCGATCCAGGCGATGCGCAGCACCGCTTGCCGTCCGCCGCCTGCCAGGCGAAGGGTGGCGGCACGCGCACTGCCATCGGGCAGGAAGAGCAGCCGGGTGCCCGCATCCTCCGCCAGTCCGGCGATCTCCACCTCCAGCCGCTCGATCGCCGCCGGCAGGTGCCGCGGCGCCTCGCCGCTTGCCTGCCAGTGCCGCGCGCCAGGGTCGAGCAGGATTGCCACCGGTTCGTCACCCAGCACCGCCCGCGTTTGCGCCAGCCGCAGCCCGGCGGCGAGTTCGCGCACCGCGGCGCGGAAGCGGAAGCCCGGCACCACGGCGGTCGCCTGCGGCAGCAGCCCGGCGACCAGGGCCATGATGGCGAGCACCACGAGCAGCTCGAACAGCGTGAAGCCGCTCATGCGACGCAGCGCCTCGCGGCGCTCCGGCCATCGGGCGCGCATGATGTCTGGCGCGGCCGATTCAGCCCTCCGCGCCTCGCGGCGCTCCGGCCATCGGGCGCGCATGATGTCTGGCGCGGCCGATTCAGCCCTCCGCGCCTCGCGGCGCTCCGGCCATCGGGCGCGCTTAACCAGCAAGGTCATTGATACTGATCATCGCCAGGAAGACCGCGGCGATGACCACCGCGATCGCCAGGCCCATCAGGATGGTCATGGCCGGCACCAGCAGCGCCACCAGACGCTCGACCCGGCGCTGCGCCTCGGTCTCCAGCATCTCCGCCGCCTCGGCCAGCAGCTCGGCCAGCCGGCCGGTCTCCTCGCCGACCTGGACCAGCCGCACCAGCAGGTCCGGCAGCAGGCCCAGGGCGGCGAGCGGGGCGGCGACGCCCTCGCCCTGGGTCATGCGCGCCGCCGCCTCGGCCAGCCGCGCCGCCATCTCCCGGTTGCCGACCGCCTCCACCGCCAGCGGCAGGGCGCGCGCCGCCGGTACGCCGTTGCCGAGCAAGGCCGCCAGCGTCCGGGCAAAGGCGGCGGCGTTGAAGCGCAGCACCAGCCCGCCGAGCAGCGGCAGCCGCAGCGCCAGGCCGGACAGCGCCCGGGCCGGGCCGGGCCGCGCCATGGCCCAGCGCCAGGCCAGGGCGCCGAGCAGCACCAGCAGCGGCAGCACCCACCAGCCCGCCGCGACCACGTGGCCGAGGCCCATCACGGCCCGGGTGACCGCCGGCAGCCGGGTGCCGGCCTCGGCAAACAGCGGCTCGAATTGCGGCAGCACCACCAGCAGCACCACGCCGATCGCGCCCGTCGCGGTGATCGCCAGGATCGCCGGATAGACCATGGCGGAGACGATGCCCTGCCGCACCGCCTCGGCGCGCGCCAGCAGCGTGGCGGCGCGGCCCAGCACCTCGGGCAGGGCACCGGCTTCCTCGCCGGCGCGGATGGTGGCGACGAGCAGGCGCGGAAAGGTCTGGATCGCCCCCTGGCCTTGCGCCCCTTGCCCCTGCGCCGCCAGGGCCGCGGCAAGGCCGCTGCCGCCACGCACCCGGTCCTGCACATCGGCCAATACGGCACGCGTCACCCGGCCGCGGGCCAGGCCGGCGACGATGCCGAGGCTGGCATCGAGCGGCAGCCGCGCGGCGAGCAGCCGGCCAAGCTGCTGGGCGAAGAGCACCACCTCCTGCGTCGGCAGCCGACGGCCCAGGGAGGGGCCGTTGGGGACCGGGGCAGTGCCCGGCGCGCCCTGGCTCAGCGCGGCCTCGATCGGGATCAGCCCGCGGCGCAGCAGCCGGTCGATCACCTCCTCGGCGGAGGCGCCTTCCAGCTCCCCCTCGGCCGGCTGCCCGGCCGGCGTCAGCGCGGTGTAGCGGAACAGCGCCATGCTCAGACGTCCCGCACCGCGCGGAAGATCTCCTCGACCGTGGTCACCCCGGCGAGCGCCTTGCGCAGCCCGTGCGCCAGCATCGGCTGCATGCCTTCCGCGATCGCCTGGGCGCGGATCTCCCGCGCCTCGGCCTGGCGCAGCACCATCGGGCGGATGGCGTCCGACATCGGCAGCAGTTCGAGGATCATGGTCCGCCCGCTGAATCCGCGGCCCTCGCAGGCGGTGCAGCCGGCCGGCTGGTACAGCACCGCATCCGCCGGCACCGCGACCGCCTCCAGCTTGGCCCGCAACTCGGCGCCCGGCCGGTACGGCACGCGGCATTGCAGGCACAGCGTGCGCACCAGCCGCTGCGCCAGGATGCCGGTGATGGTCGAGGTCAGCAGGTAGTCCTCGACCCCCATGTCGAGCAGCCGCGTCAGCGCCGACGCCGCGTCGTTGGTGTGCACGGTGGACAGCACGAGATGCCCGGTCAGCGCCGCCTGGATGGCGATCTGCGCGGTCTCCAGGTCGCGGATCTCGCCGATCATCAGCACGTCCGGGTCCTGCCGCAGGAAGGACCGCAGGGCGGTGGCGAAGGTCAGGCCGATCTGCGGCTTCACCTGCACCTGGTTGATGCCCGTCAGGGTGAACTCGACCGGGTCCTCGACCGTCAGGATCTTGGTCTCGGGCCGGTTCAGCCGGGCGAGCGAGGCATAGAGCGTCGTGGTCTTGCCGCTGCCCGTGGGGCCGGTGACCAGCAGGATGCCGTGCGGCCGCGCCAGCAATTCCTGCCAGCCCGCCAGCAGCGCCGCATCGAAGCCGAGCGCGGCGAAGTCGAGCGCCAGGCGGTCGCGGTCGAGGATGCGCAGCACCGCGCTCTCACCGTGGATCGAGGGCGTGGTGGAAACGCGGAAATCGACGTCGCGGCCGCGCACCGCCATGCGGATGCGGCCATCCTGCGCCAGGCGCCGCTCGGCGATGTCGAGCCGCGCCATGATCTTGATGCGGGAGACCAGGGCGGCGCGCAGCCCGGCGGGCGGCGCCTCCATGTCCTGCAGCACGCCGTCGATGCGGTAGCGGAGGCGCAGGCCGGCATCGGCGGCCTCCAGATGGATGTCGGAGGCGCGCAGCTCGACCGCGCGGGCGATGATGCGGTTGACCAGGCGGATGACCGGCGCCTCGGAGGCCAGGTCGCGGACGCGGTCGAGATCCTCCTCGGCGCCGTCCGGGGCGGCCTCCGGGTCGGGCCCGGCCTCCGCCGCCGGTGCCCCGCCGTCGAGGCGGCCGAGGGCGGCGTCGAGATCGGCGGGTACGGCCGGATGCGGCCGCACCGGGCGGCCGGTGGCGAAGGCGATGGCGCGCACCGCCTGGGCGTCGAGCGGGTCGGCGAAGGCGACGTCGAGACCCTGCGGGCCGCTGCGGAAGGGCAGGGCGCGGGCGTGGCGGAGGAAGCGCAGGGTCAGCGGCGCTTCCGGCAGCGGCGCGGCGGGCAATTCCTCGGGCCGCACCACGGGCAGGCCGGTGATGGCGGCATAGATTGCAGCAAGGTCACGTTCCGCGATCAGGCCGAGGCGGACGGCGACCTTGTCGCCGCGCTGGCCGGACTGCGCCGCCAGCCGGCGGACCCGCTCTGCCGCGGCAGCGGGGAGGGTGCCGGCTGTCTCGAGCCGGCGCAGCACGTCGGCGGCGGGGTCGCCTGACAAAGGGTGCATGGAAAACCGGTCATGTCTGGGCGGCACGACTGTGTTGGAGGGCCGCAACATAGAATTTTCGCGATCTCAATGGAGATACAAGCTGTTTTTATGCAAACCCTGCTTAGAAACTCAACCTTAGATTTTTATAATCCATGAGGATCAGAACGAGTACCGGCTTTTCGCGCCTGTGAAATTGAAGTAAAAACTTAGAGACCACAACACTTTCGTGCGGTGTGTCCCACGCGTCCCGGCCTCCCCTGATCGAATTGGATTGCGCCATGACGAGCCATCGCCGTGACCTGTTGCTGACGTCGGCGGCTCTGACGCTCGCCCCGGCCGCCGCCGCCCTGGCGGCGACCGTGACGCCGCTCGACCGGGCCGCCCAGGTCGCCGGTGCCGTGACCTCCAGCCTCGACTTCGCCAACAAGCGCTACACCGGGCCCGCCGGCAGCGTCGCCGATCCGGTCGCCGCCCGGCTGCTCATCGTCAGCCGCAACGCCCCGGGCTATGCCCAGACGCTGGCTGGGACCTGGACGCAATTCGCCGCGAACGTGCTGCGCGTGACCGACCGCGGCGCGCTGATCGAGCGGGCGGCGACGAACTACGCGCAGAGCGGCTCCCTCGGTGCGGGCACCACGCTGCCGGGCGGCTGGAGCGTCGCGGGCAAGCCGTCCGCCGTCACCATGACCGTCGGCAAGCCGGTCACCGATGCCGATACCGGCTTCACCGCGCTGCCGGTCACCTTCTCGGGCAGCAACAACTTCTCCTTCCAGACGCGGGTCGAGGTGCACTTCGTCTCCAGGACGCAGATCAACACCAAGGCGGGCGATATCTGGGTCGGCTCCGCCTTCGTCGCGCTCAAGGCCGGGACGCTGCCCAGCAATGCGCGGATGCTCATCCAGGCGGCCGACAGCACCGGGAACGTGCCCGCGGGCGGCACGACCGCCGGCACGCCGGCCGCGTATGGTACCGATTATGCGGCCGAGGGTCTGATGCCCACGACCCAGACGGTGCTGCAGCGGCTGGAGACCACCACCTTCACCGTGGGATCGGGCGGCAGCTGCATGCAGGCCGCCTTCGCCTTCGACCTGGCTGTCGGGGCCGCGGTGAATTGCACCCTCCACATCGCCATGCCGCAGCTTGAGAAGGTGCCGGACACCGAGGCGCGGGCGACGTCCCCCATTGTCAATTTCGATACCACCGGCACCGGCACGTCGCGCCCGGCCGACCAGGTGATCCTGACGGGCAGGCTGCTGGCCGCCGTGGCCACCGGCCAGGGCACCATCGCCGCGACGCTGGCCGGTACGCCCTGGCGTCCGGCCTATGGCACCTCCAGCGCGATGCGGCGCCTGCTCAGCTCCGTGGTGCCGCGGCGGCCGCAGGTCATCCTCGGCGTGAACACCCAGATCGCGCTGCAGCGCGAGGCGGATGGCGGCGTCAGCTCGGCGCTCGGCGGCAAGCCGCGGACCTTCCGGACCCAGATCACCAACTGGGCCAATGCGCAGACCGCCATCCTGACCTGGGGCGGCGGCAAGACCGGGCTCTGCTCCACCGCCTGCGCCAACCACGCCACCCGGTCAGGCGCCTTCCCGACGGTCACCTCCGTGCAGCTCGGCAGCGGCGGCGGCGGCAGCCTCGACGGCTACCTGCAGAAGATCACCTTCGGTCCTGCCTATGTCGCCAACCTCGCCGCCATCGGCAACATCGACACAGAGGTGGTCGTTTACGGCGCCAAGCCGGGCGGCATCTGCGCCGCCTACCGTGCCGCATCGGAGGGACGCAAGGTTGCCATCCTGGGCGACTGGCGCGAGGTGCAGGTCGGCGGGATGATGGCCGGTGGCCTTGGCCAGACCGATGTCGTCAATGCCACCGCCTATGGCGGACTTGGCCGCTACGTCATTACCCGCATCAACAAGCTGATGGGACCGAACAACGGTACGGCCATCATCAACGACACGAGTTTTTACTTCCAACCGCGCTTCGCCAGCGCCGCCTTCGACGAGTTGCTGGCGCGGGCCGGCGTCAATGTCTACTGGACGTCCGGCGTCACCGCCGTGCCGAAGACCGGCACCCGGATCACCTCCCTCGTCTGCGGCAATACCAAGACCTACGGCACCCAGGCGCTGACGCCGAAGACCGCCACCGGCAAGGTCTTCATCGGCTCCGACTACGAGGGCGACATCATGCCGCTGGCCGGCATTTCCTGGATCATGGGACGGGAGGCGGCCTCCACCTACAAGGAGGTGAATTCCGGCTACATGGGCATCTACCCGCCGGCCTCGGTCAACAACTTCATGTTCCCCGACAGCGCCGGCAACGCCTATATCCTGACCGTCGATCCGTGGATCACGCCGGGCAACCCGGCCAGCGGGCCGATCAAGGGCGTGATCCAGCCGCCGGCCCTCAGCGTCGGCGCAGCCGATCCGACCGGCAACCAGGCCTTCAATTTCCGGGTCATCATGACGCAGGTTGCCGCCCGGCGGATCGCCCTGCCGTCGAAGGCGCCGGCCGGCTTCGATGCCAGCGAGTATGAACTGTTCCTGCGTTTCCTCGCTGCCGTCACCGCGACCGGCCGCACCTACCAGGCCAACAACGGGCAGATCGCCAGCACCACCAACAAGCTGTTCTGCATCCACGACCTGCTGACGCTGAACTTCATCAACGAGGTCTTCGACATCAACGCCCGGGCCGGCGTCTCCTCCGACTATATCGGCAAGTCGGCCGATTATGTGCGGGGCGACTACGCAACGCGGGAGCGGGTCTGGCAGGCCCACATCTCCTGGTTCCTCGGGCTCTGGTACGTGATGCAGTATCACGTGGACTCGCGGGTGCCGGCGGCGCTGCGGGCCGATGCGCTGACCTACGGCCTGGACGCGCTGCACTATCCGAATTTCCATCCGAACGACTTCGCCAACTGGTCGCCGCAGCTCTATGTGCGCGAGGCACGGCGCATGGTCGGCGACTTCGTCTGGCATCTGGGCGACGTGGTGGTCGCCGATGGCACGACACCCCGCAGCCCGCGCACCATCGCCGCCGGCAGCTACACCGTCGACAGCCACGCCTTCTATCGGCTGCCCTGGAACAACGGCGGCAAGTGGACGTGTTGGAACGAGGGCAGCATGGGCTATTTCGCCGGCTCGACCATCACCAACAACGGCGTGACCGCGCCGGTTGCCGGCGCCGACAAGATCGCGCCGCTGCCGCTCGATGCCTTCCTGCCGAAGAACGCGGAGTGCAGCAACTATGCCGCCACCTTCGCCGGCTCGGTCAGCCACAGCGCCTTCGGCTTCTTCCGCATGGAACTTGCCAATGCCGCGGTCGGCGAGGGCATCGGCCTGCTGGCGGCGATGGCCTGCGAACAGACGACGCAGCCCGACCTGCAGGCGATGCTGACCAACACCGCGGGGAATTTCAGCTACGGGACGCTGCGCTACCGGCTGACCGGCAGCAACGACGTCCCCGGCACCCCCACGATCACGCCCGCGCCCATCCCCCCGTCCATCGCCCTCGGCGGCAAGGCCCCGGTCGCGCCGTTGAAGAACTGATGCAGCGGCGGGGACAGGTGGCATGAGCCTGCCGCTGGCCGCCTGCCTCGCGGCGGCGGCGGCCTTCTATCAACTGCCGCCGCGTGCCCTGGTCGCCATCCAGGCGGTCGAGGGCGGCCGGGTCGGTATGGCCAGCCGCAATGCCGACGGCTCGGAGGATCTCGGCCCGATGCAGGTCAACACCCGCTGGCTGGCGCCGCTGGCCGCCGCGACCGGCCTGCCGCCGGCCGAGCTGCGCCGCCGCCTGGTCGAGGATGCCTGCTTCAACATCCGGGCCGGTGCCGCGATCCTGCGGATCGAGACGAATGCGGCACAGGGCGATCTGCAGGTGGCGCTCGGCCATTACCATTCCCGCACGCCGGCCCGGGCCACCGCCTACCGGGCACGGGTCCTGCAGGCGGCCGATCGGATGTTCGCGCCCGCCGCCCCGCGCGGCTGATCGGTTGCGCCGCGCCACCGGGCTCCGCCGCCGGACAGGATGCGGCGGCGTTTCGAGTTCCGGCGGATCATCGGGGCCGGTTCCGGGGTCCGGCGCGGCGCGGAAGGCGGCCGCGGGCAGCGCCGACCTTCACCGGATCGACCCTTGCCTTCATTCCGGCCATTCTCTACTCACCTTTTTGTTATTTCCTGCGGACTTCCTTGCGGGGAAACAGGGCGAGGCGGGGCGATGCATCAGGACGATACTTGGCGCGATACTGACCTGAGCCGGCCCTATGACGCCGTCGTCATCGGCAGCGGCGCGGGCGGGGCGCCGCTGGCCCTGCGGCTCGGCCAGCGCGGCCTGCGGGTCCTGGTGGTCGAGCAGGGTGACTTCCTGAAGGTCGACCGCGGCGGCGCCGACACCCCGCCCGGCAAATTCATCACCAAGGTCATGGGCAGCCGCGAGGCGCCGCTCAGCGTGGTGGGCGGCCGCACCAAATTCTACGGCGCCGCGCTGTACCGCATGCGCGAGAGCGATTTCCGCGAGGTCGAGCACGAGGCCGGCCGCTCGCCCGCCTGGCCGATCACCTATGCCGCGCTCGAGCCCTATTACGAGCAGGCCGAGCGGCTCTACCAGGTGCATGGCGCGCCGGACGGCGACCCGAGCGAGCCGCCGCGCGCCAGCCCCTATCCCTTCCCGCCGATCCCGCACGGGCCGGTCGTCGCCGATGTCGTGCGGCGGCTGCAGCAGTCCGGCACGCGCACCGCGGCGATCCCGAACGGCCTCGACTACCGGCCGGGCGGCAAATGCGTGCTCTGCGCCTCCTGCGACGCGCATTACTGCACGCTCGACGCCAAGATGGATGCCGAGACGGCGTCGATGCGGCCGGCCCTGGCGACCGGCAACGTCCACCTGGCGACGCAGACCGAATGCCTGCGGGTGCTGACCGACGGCGAGGGTGGCCGCACCACCGGCGTGCTGCTGCGCCGGCGCGGCGAGGAGATCGAGGTCCGCGCCGATGTCGTCGCCGTCTGCGGCGGCCTGCCGGGCTCGGCCATGCTGCTGCGGCAGTCGCGCACGGCGCGCCATCCGGAGGGCCTCGGCAACGCGACCGGCTCGCTCGGCCGCTACCTGGCGGGCCATTCGGTCGGCATGATCTTCCCCTTCGTCAGCTGGAAGACCCTGCCGCCGATCTACACCAAGACCTTCGCCATCAACGAGTTCTACGACGGCGCGCCGGACTGGCCCTATCCGACCGGCGTGGTGCAGATCGCCGGGCAGATGCCCTTCTGGGAGGAGGCCTCGCGGCTGGTCCGGCCGGTCGCCAAGCTGATCGGCGCGCATGGCTTCATGTGCTTCTACATGACCGAGGCGCTGCCGACCCGCGAGACCGGCCTGACCTTCGACGGCGACAGGATGGCCGGCCGGGTCGAGCCGGTGCACAACCTGCAGACACTCGCGCGGCTGCGCGGGCTGGCGGTCGCCGCCTTCCGCCGGGCCGGCTATCCCTCGCTCGCCCGCAAGCGGCCGCCCTACCTGTGGCACGAGGTCGGCACGGTGCGCTTCGGCGCCGATCCGGGCACCTCGGTGCTCGATCCGGACTGCCAGGTGCATGGTATCCGCGGCCTCTACGTGGTCGATGCCTCGACGCTGCCCACGGCCGGCGCGGTGAACACCGCGCTCACCATCGTCGCGCTCGCGCTGCGGGCGGGCGACCACATCGCCGGCCAGGCGATGGCGGCCGGGCGGCCGGAACAGGTCGACGCCGGGGCGGCGGGCGTGCTTCAAGCGCCGCACTAGAGCGGGATGCGTTGCGGCGGAATCGCCGAAAGCGTTGAATCCCACGACCAGACCATGGCTGGAGCCGGCACAGTGAGCGCAAGCGAACGCAGCGTGCTCTAAGGCAGCCGGGCCAGGTCCACCCGTCCCCATCCCTGCAGGTTGCAGAAGGCCGTCCCATGCAACTCGTCTACTACCGCAAGCAGGTGCCGAATTTCGGCGACGACCTGAACGCCTCCCTGTGGCAGGGGCTGGTGCCGGACCTGTTCGACGATGACCCCGAAACCGGCTTCGTCGGCATCGGCACCATCATCGGCATGCCCTGCGGCGCGCTGAAGCGGCTGCACGTCTTCTCCAGCGGCATCGGCAATGACCTGCCGGAGGGCTGGCGCGACAAGCAGGTCGAGTACTGGTGCGTGCGTGGCCCGGTCTCGACCCGGATGCTGAACCTGCCGGCCGACCGGGCGATCACCGATGGCGCCATCCTGACCCCGCTGGTCGACGGGTTCCCGAAGGCGGCGACCGGCGGCGGCGGCACGCTGGTCATCCCGCATTTCCAGACGCTGGATCATCCGGGCTGGCCCGAGGTGGCGAAGCTGACCGGCTACGACCTGCTCGACCCGCGGGCCGAGCCGCATGGCGTCATCGCCCGCATCGCCGCGGCGAAGCTGGTGCTGACGGAATCCCTGCACGGCGCCATCCTGGCCGATGTCTACGGCATCCCCTGGATCGCCTTCGCCACCTCGAAGAATTTCGGGGTGACCAAATGGGTCGACTGGACCCATTCGCTCGGGCTGGAATTCGATCTGGCGATGATCCCGCCGCCCGATCCCGGCCCGGTCCTCACCTTCGGCCGCCCGGCCGCGCCCTTCGGCCAGACCCGGCGCTTCGGCCTCGAGGAGGCCTTCGCCTATTTCGACGACCGGGTGCTGCCGGATCCGGTGACGCTGAAGTCGCGGCTGAAGGGCCTGGTCAGGCAGTCGCCGCTGATCCGCCCCTTCCTCGGCTTCAGCCCGGCCCGCACCGCCGAGGCGCTGCAGCGCCTGGCCGGCAGCGCGCCGGTGCTCAGCGCCGAGCCGGTGCGGCACGCCCTGCGCGACCGGATGATGGAACGCTTCGGCGTCCTGGCCGCGACCTTGCGGCACGCCCCGGCGGGCTGAGCGCGGCTCAGCCTGGGCGGCGGCTGCCGATCCGGGTCGGGGTGGCCGGCGGCGCCGCGCCGCCCTCGACCACGCGGAAGCCGCCGATCAGGGTGCGTGGCACCGGCGGCTTCGAGGGCAGCAGGCGCAGCCCGTGGCGGACGATCTCCACCTTCGCATCCGGGTAGACCGCCAGCACGTCCGGCAGGACCGCCTTGACCCGCTGGGCGAGGTGGGAGGTGCGGCCGGTATCCGACCCCACCTGGGCCGCCAGGGCCTGCCAGCGCAGCAGCAGGGGCTGTTCCAGCCGCTGCAGCCGGTAGGCCAGCAGGGTGTAGAGGTCGAGGCCGAGCGAATTGTCCTTCAGGTGGGCGATGGCGTCGCGCACCAGTGGCACCGCGTGTTCCCGCAGGTGGTCGTGGAATTCGCGGGTCAGCTCGACGGTCGCCTGCCAGCGGGCGCCGTCGCCTTCCTCCTGGCCGTGCCAGAGCGACAGGCCGGAGACCAGGCGCTGGTCGCGGATGATGGTCTCATCGACGCCGGCGGCGGTGCGCGCGGTCCATTGCAGGGTGAATTCGCAACGCGCGATCCGCAGCGACTGTTCGCGGATCGCCTGGATGGTGCCGCGTGGCCCGCCGGTGACCGGCAGGCCGAGCGAGCGGATCCAGGCCGACATGCTGGGGCCGAGGCTGACGGTGCGGCTGCGCACGCCCTCGGTCTGCAGGAAGATCATGATCAGCCGGGCGCGGGTGCCGTAGGGCACGCCGACGCGGGTCGCGCGGCCATCCGGGCCGCGCACCACGCCGGGGCTGACCATGAGGTGGAAGCGGCCGGAATTGCGCTGCCAGATCAGGTCATTGGTGGCCGGGCGGGCATGCGGCAGGCAGGTCTGGCAGAGGCCGGAATGCGAAAAGGCCAGATCGTCCTCGGCCGGCTCGCTCAGTGCCGCGCTGGCGGCGTCGATGAGGTCGAGCTCGCGACGGCGCTCATTCGGATCGGCGATCGCCGCCGCGGCGCGGCGGAGTTCGTCGGCCCCGAAGAGCATCAGCTGGCGATGGATATCGGCCATGAGGATCCGGATGCTGCGTGG
>JBMOJU010000434.1:0-4009 GCA_049315625.1 Paracraurococcus sp. | reverse complement strand
GCGGCCGGGTGCAAGGGTGGACTTGATAATATTCCTATAGACGGCGCCTGCGTGGCTTACAAGCCTTGGTTGCCGCGCCCGGCTGGCCGCGACCGCGCCACTGCCGGCTGCAACGAGGCAGGAGGACGGTATCGGGGAGACGGTATTCCCCCCGAACCCCGCATCCATTTTTCTGGCTCGGTACCCGCCGCACGGCAAATGCCGACTCGGAAAAAGGAAGGGAGGGGTTCGGGGAGGAGCGAATGGTTTTTCCTCCCCGATCCATCGTCCCTATCGCAACCGCTCCCAGAACGCCTTCCCCGGATCGCCGAACCGCATGCTCGGATGGCTCCGCGCATATTGCGGCGGGAAGCTTGCCCCGGCCCCCAGCACCTCCGCCGCGTGCCAGGCCCAGCGCGGCTCCCACATCATCCCCCGCCCCAGCGCGATCAGCTCGGCCGAGCCGTCCTGCAGCGCGGTCTCCGCCAGATCGGGCTCGTGCAGCAGCCCGACCGCCATGGCGGCCAGCCCGGCCTCCTGCTGGATCCGCCGCGCATAGGGCAGCTGGTAGCCCGGCCCCACCCGGATCGCCTGGGCCGCGCTGATCCCGCCGGAGGAGGCAGTGACGTAATCGCAGCCCAGCGCCTTCAACGCCCGCGCGAAGGCCACGCTGTCATCCGAATCCCAACCGCCCGCCGCCCAGTCGGTGGCCGAGATCCTGACCCCGATCGGCTTGCCCGCCGGCCAGGCGGCACGGAGCGCCGCGAAGATCTCCAGCGGCCAGCGCATCCGCCCCAGCAGGTCGCCGCCATAGGCATCGTTCCGCCGGTTCGCCAGCGGCGAGAGGAAGCAGTTCAGCAGGTAGCCATGCGCCGCATGCAGCTCGATCAGGTCGAAGCCCAGCGCATCCGCCCGCCGCGCCGCGGCGACGAAATCCGCCTTGATCTGCGCCATCTCCTCGACGCTCAGCATCCGCGGCACCGGCCGGCCCGGGTAGGCGAGGTCGGAGGAGGAGACCGGCTGCCAGCCGCCAGCCTCGGGCGGCACGCTGTCATTCCCCTCCCAGGGCCGGGCGACGGAGCCCTTGCGGCCGGCATGGGCGAGCTGGAGGCCGAGCGCCGCCTCGCCATGGGCGCGGCAGAATTCCACCACCGGCCGCAGCGATTCGGCCTGCGCATCGGTCCAGAGGCCCAGGCAGCGCGGCGAGACCCGGCCGCGCGGCTCGACCGCCGTCGCCTCCATGATGACGAGTCCGGCGCCGGAGACCGCGAGGTTGCCGACATGCATCACATGCCACGGCGTGGCATGGCCTTCGGCGGTCGCGGAATACTGCGCCATGGGGGAGACGACGATGCGGTTGGCCAGCGTCAGATCCCGCATGGCATAGGGCGCGAACAGCAACGCCGACATCGATGGGCTTTCCCCTGGGCGGCGTTCCCACCCGGCGGCCCCCCGTGGCCCGCCGGCTCCCGCCCCGTTCAGGCGGGTGATTGTGGCGTTCTTCGCGCGGCGGGCAAGGGTGCCTCGCCGCTGCCGCCAGGGCGGCGTGCCAAAGCACCCGTCCGGCCCGTGACCCTGGCGCATTGTCTGCAAGACAGAGTCACGCCTCCAGGCGGGTCCAACTGTCGGCGATCGGCTTTAGCCGAAGGCGCCGACCTCATGCGTGATCGCCGCGCCGCAGCCGCGCACCAGGGCAAAGAGCCGGGCCATGGGCTGGAAGAGCTCGGCGTGCTCGCGGGCGTAGCTCAGGCCCTCGCGGGCCGGCGCCGGCTCGTGGAAATCGAGCCCGACCACGGCGCCCGGGGCGGCGGGGAAGATTTCCTCCAGCAGCGCCACCACCGGCTCGACATCCAGTTGCAGGATGCGCAGCACCATCGTCTCCCGCGTCGCGCCGTGGCGCGGGCTGAAGTCCGGCAGTTCCACCGCCAGCAGCCAGATGCGGTGGATCAGCGCCAGCCGCAGCGCGTGCAGCAGCACCAGCCGGTCCTGCATCACCGGCAGGTCCGGCCAGGCGGCACGCAGCGCCAGATGGTCGGCCTGCAGCCGGCGGAACAGCCGCCGCGTCGGCGCATCCAGATCCAGCGTGTCGACCGCGCCGGCGACGCGCAGCAGGGCCTCCCGCCGCCCCGGCCTCCGGGTGAAGCCGGCGCGGTCCAGCCAGGGGCCGGGGTCGAGCGTATCCACCACCGCCCGCAGCACGCCGATATCCGAGCAGGCCGAGGCCCGCGCCGCCATGGCCAGCGCCCGCTTGAAGCGGGGCGAGCGCTCGCGCAGGTCCTTGAAGGCGTCCGGGTTGGCCTCCGCCGCCACGCCGAGGCCATGCACCGAATTCGCCATCCAGCCGAGCTGCTGGAGGATGGCGTTGTTCGGGATGGCGCGGAGCTGCGAGGGATGACTGATGCGTACCGGGCCGCCCATGCCGTCCGATTGCCGCAGCGCGGGGCGCGAGCCGGTGCGGTCCAGCAGGCCGGGACCGAAGGCGCCGAGCAGCGCGGCATAGCCGGGGTCGGCGACCAGCGCCTGCATCTCCCGCCTGACGGTGGCGAAGAAATCGGCGACGTAGTCGGCCTCGGCATAGACCGGGTCGTCCACCGGCCCGACCGGGGCGAAGGCATGCGCGGCGATGCCGGCGATGGTGGCCGCCGCCAGCTTCGGCGTGCCGAACAGCAGGTAGCCGTCGAGGCCCTGGAAGGCGGTCTCCTCCCGCAGCTTGAGGCCGGCGCGATCGAGCGCGGCGCGGGCCTGCGGCGGGGAGAGGTAGGCGAGGCGATCGGCCAGGCTGTCTGGGTGGCCGCCGCGGCCGACGCTTTCGCCGTGGGTGTCGAACAGCACCACCTCGATGCCGTCCAGCTTGTGGCGGCGGAGCAATTCCACCAGCCGCAGCTTCAGCCGTTCCGCGAGGTAGCTGCCGGCGAGCTGGCCGATGTAGCGGCCGGAATCGGAATAGCCGAATTGCAGGCAGATGCGGCCATGCGCCCGCAGGTAGTCGCGGTAATGCGCACTCCGCAGCGCCTCGTCCAGCACCCGCTCGCCGCGGTCGAGCGCCTCCGCCGTCTCGAACAGCGGGGAGAGCTCGATCGCCCGGTCGCAGCCGAAGCGCTTCGCCAGCCAGAGCGCCGCCAGCAGGGTGTAGCCGGTCTCGGTCTCGGCGATCAGGAAGCGGATCGGGGCGCTGCCATCCACATGCTTGGCGATCTGCGTGCAGATCAGCATCAGCTTGGCCGCCGAGGCCTGCTCGGCGATCAGCGCGCCGAAATCGACCGGTTGCGCCGTGACCTCGCCCAGCGCGGTGTTGATCTGCGCCAGCAGGCCGCGGCGCTGCGCCATGTCGTCCGCCGAGGCGGCGAGGCCTAGCCGCTGGCGCACCGCGTTGTGCACCTGCGCCGCGTTCAGCCGGACATGGGTATGGGCGAGCGCCAGCCCATGCGCCGCCAGCCCGCCACGGGCGACGGCGAGAGCCAGCCGCGTCGCATCATCCGGCGCCGCGGTGATGGCGCCGGGGAAAAGCTCCAGCAGCGGCGCGAGGTCGGTCATCGCCTCCGCCCGCCGGCCGAGCATCGCCGCGGCGAGCTGCTCGACCGCATGCGGCTCCGGCTTGTCGGGGACGGCGGCGATCTGCGCCTCCACCGCCGCCAGCGCGCCGCCGACGCGCGCCGTCAGCGCCGCGGCGCAGGGGCCGAGCGGTTCGAGCTGGCCGTGCAGGCGCTCGAGCTGCAGCCGCTTCATGGTCAGCCGCAGCCGCAGCGTGTCCCACCAGCCGATATCGGTGCGGCCATCGGTGTCGTAGCCGACCCAGGAGGCGAGCAGGACCGGGCGCGGGACCAGCATGGTCCAGCGGTCGCCCCAGACGCCGCGCGCCGCGGTCAGCAGCGCGGCGGCCAGCCCATCCAGCGCGTCGCGCCCGCGGGTGATGGCGGCGACGGCCTGGCGGAATTCCTCGGCGAGGGTCGGGGCGGAGGGGCGGTGCGGCAGGCCGGCGGGGAAGTCGGCGCCGGTGGCGGCCTCGGCCAGGGCGACTCCGGTCTCATAC
>JBMOJU010000433.1:0-4020 GCA_049315625.1 Paracraurococcus sp. | reverse complement strand
GCAATGCCGGCCGCGTAGGCCAGGTCGCGGTGGGGCGGTCGGCCGAAGCCCCCCGGTCCTGACGATTTCCCTTGCAAAACAGACTATTTTCCTGTCATGCTCCGCCGTTTGCTTTGGAGGCCGGCGCATGACCCATCCCGCACCCAGCCCCACCGCCGGCGGCGCCCCCTGCCCGACCACATGGCTTTGTCCGAAACGCCGCAGGCCAGCCGCTGCCGGCCCCGGGGCATCCCCGAAGACACCCCGGCGGCGACGCCGTGCCTCAGGGCTTTGTCCGAAAACCCCGCTCCCCGTCATGCGCCCCCAAAGCCAAAACCCTAAAGGCCGGAAGCCACGCATCCTCCTGTATTCGCGGCCAATTGTGCCCGCCACCGGGCCGGCTTCAGGCCGATTGAGCCACTTGAGGCATCTTTACCCAGGCCCCCGCCAGCCGCCCGCCGAACCCGAGATGTCCGGAGGCCTTTCGGCCTTTGGTGGGGGGTCCGGAGGGGCAGCGCCCCTCCGGTTGGCGCCGCGGCAACGCGTCCCGCGTCAGGCGTCGTTCGCCCCCTCCAGCACGCCGAGGAACGCCCGGCACCACGCCCGCGCCCCGTCGCGCCGGACGCTCACGTCGCACTCCGCCCAGCGCGCCCGCCGTTCTGCCCGGGGCATCGTCAGCGCCTCGTCCAGCGCCTCGGCGATCTCGTCCGGGTCCAGCGGGTTGACCAGCAGCGCGCCGGGCAGCTGCGCCACGGCGCCGGCGAAGCGGGACAGCACCAGCACGCCGGGGTCCTCCGGGTCCTGCGCCGCGACGTATTCCTTGGCCACCAGGTTCATGCCGTCGCGCAGCGGCGTCACCAGCCCGACGCGGGCCATCCGCATGAAGCCGGCCAGCACCGGCCGCGCCACTGCCCGCGTCATGTAGCGCAGCGGCGCCCAATCGGGTTCGGCATAGGCGCCGTTGATGCGGCCGACCCATTCATCCAGTTCCCGCCGCAGGCTGCGGTACTGCGCCACGTCGCCGCGGGAGACGGGGGCCACCTGCAGGTAGGTGACCTTGGACCGGTGGCCCTTGAACCGCGCCAGCAACTGGCCGTAGCCGCAGAAGCGCTGCGGCAGCCCCTTGGTGTAGTCCAGCCGATCCACGCCGATGATCAGCGCGCGATCGACCAGGGATTGGCGGAACCGCTCGGTCTCCCGCTTCGGCAGCGCCTTCTCGGCCAGCGCGGTGAAGGCATCGGCCTCGATCCCGATCGGGAAGGCGGCGACCCGGCCCGCCGCCTCCGGCTGGCCGGCCGCGGCCAGCGCGCCGCGCAGATTGGCCGCGTCGTCCTCGGTCTGCACGCCGATCACATCGTAGGCGGCAAGGTCGGCCAGCAATTCCTCGGCCCGCGGCAGGGCGCAGAACAATGCCCCTGGCGGGAAGGGCACGTGCAGGAAGAAGCCGATCCGCTGCTTGCAGCCGAGCCGGCGGAGCTCGGCGCCGAACGGGAACAGGTGGAAATCATGCGCCCAGATGCTGTCGTCCGGCCGCAGCAGCGGGGCGAGGGCGGCGGCGAAGGCGGCGTTGACGCGGCCATAGCCGGCATGGTCCTCGCGCGAGAACTGCGCCAGCCCCAGCCGGTAATGCAGCGTCGGCCAGAGCGAGCCATTGGCGAAGCCCTGGTAGAAGCGCCGGTAATCCTCCCGCCCCAGGTCGAGCGTCGCATAGGTCAGCCGGCCGACGCGGTATTCGGTGGGTTCGGTCGCCGTCGCCTCGGCGATCTGGCCGGACCAGCCGAACCACATCGCCTCCCGCCGGCTCACGGCATCCTTCAGCGCGACGGCCAGGCCGCCCGCCGTGGCGCCGCGTTCCCGGGGATTGGGGACGCGGTTGGCGACGATGACCAGGCGGTTCACGGATCGGGGCCGGCGCGTCCGGGTGGGGCGACGGCCAGGGCCAGCCAATCGCGCAGCGCCTGCGGGGAGCCGAAGGCGTCCTGCAGCCGCAGGCCCATGCCGCCGAATTCCCGCGCCACCGCCATCCCCTCCTCATCGGTCACGTCGTCGCCGATGAAGACGGGGACGCGGCCGGCGAAGGGCGGGCGGGCCATCAGCGCCCGCACGGCGGTGCCCTTGGAGGCGCCGCGCGGCCGGAGTTCCCAGGCCATGCGGGCTTCCAGCAGGGTGAAGGCGGCCGGGTCCTCGGCGACCAGGGAGGCCATCATCGCCTCCGCCTCCGGCCCGGCCTCGGGGGCCAGGCGGTAATGGATAACGAAGCCGTGCTCCTTGTCCTCGATCAGCGTGCCGGGGTGGCGGTCGAGCAGCGCCGCGGCGCGGCTGCGCCAGGCCGCCGGCGGATGCGGCAGGCCGCTACGCAGCGCCGGGGCCAGCGGGTCGGGGCGAAGCGTGGCGCCATGGTCGCCGGCCATGGCGATCGGCACGGGCAGGAAGGTGTCGAGGTCGCGCAGCGGCCGGCCGCTGACCACGGCCAGCGCCCCGGAGAGCTGCCGCGCCAGCCGGTGCAGCAGGCCGGGCAGGTCCGGCGGCACGCGCACGGCATCCGGCGTGGCGGCGATCTCCACCAGGGTGCCGTCGAAGTCGAGGAGCAGCGCCGCCGGCCCGATCGGGCCCAATCCGGGCACGCCAGGAGGCGGCGGCAGGAGAAAGGGTCCGGCCATCAGGCGGAACAAGTACCCGGCGCGGTCCCGGTTGCGTCGCGACTTGCGGAGGCGCGACGATGTGGCCGGTGTCTACCCTGCGCGGTCGGGCGGCAGCATGCCCCAGAGGGCGAGCGCCGGCGGCAGCACGCCGACCACCAGCCAATGGATCAGCGCCGCCTGGCGCTCCATCCAGCCGGCATCCCACAGCACGACGCAGGCGAGCTGCGTCAGCAGCATCCAGACAACGGCGACGGCCAGGGCACGCTGTTCGGCGCGGGCCTGCGGCCGGGAGGCTTCCCGCATGCGCGGCTTCCCTTCAGGATGGGGTGGGGTGCGAGGCGGCCGCCGGAGGGCGGCTTCCCGTACACAATACACGAACCCGTGAAGAACGCACACGGAAAAGGGAGAATCTCCATGCCCGACGATGCCCCGATGCCGCCGGCCGGCGGCCGCACCGTGGTCCGCCACGCCGAGGGCGCGGCCTTCGATGCCGGGCTGCGCGCCTTCTTCGCTTATCGCGACCTCGGTATCGCGCAGGCCTCGGGCGGCAGCTTCGGCGCCAATGTCATCCGCGCGGTGCCGGGCACCCATGCCGAGCCGCAGTGGCATTGGCATGAGGTGACCTTCCAGATGGTCTTCATCCTGAAGGGCTGGGTGCGCTTCGAGTACGAGGATGTCGGCGAGGTGCTGCTGAAGCCGGGCGACTGCGTCTACCAGGCGCCGCGGATCCGCCACCGGGAGATCGAGCACTCGGACGACCTGGAGCTGGTGGAGATCACCGCGCCGGCGGAATTCGAGACGCATTCGGGCGCCTAGCGGACGCTGGACCGGCACGGGGCTGCGGGCTAGAGGACGGTCGGTGGCCCCTGTGGCGGAACGGTAGACGCAGGCGACTCAAAATCGCTCGCCCGAGAGGGTGTGGGAGTTCGAATCTCCCCGGGGGCACCAGCGATCCGTATGGGATCACGGCGCCGTTGGCGCCAGTGCTGGACAATTGCGCCGGTTCGCGCGAAAGACCCCTCCCTTCACAGACCACCCGGAGATTCGCCATGGCTTCGGCGCTCGACCGCATCGCCGACATCATCGCGGAGACGTCCGACGTCCCCCGCGAGAAGATCACGCCGGACAGCCATGTGATCGAGGATCTGGGCATCGACAGCCTGGACTTCCTCGACATCGTCTTCGCCATCGACAAGGCCTTCGGCATCAAGGTCCCGGTTGAGCAGTGGACCCAGGACGTCAACGCCGGCAAGGCGCCGGCGGAGAACTACTTCGTCATGAAGAACCTGGCGCTGCGGATCGAGGAACTGGCGGCGGCGGCCAAGCCGGCCGGCTGAACCGCGGCCGGGCGGAGCACATATGCGCCTGGAATATTTCGAGATGATCGACCGCGTGATCG
>JBMOJU010000432.1:0-4021 GCA_049315625.1 Paracraurococcus sp. | reverse complement strand
TTTTCCCTCCTCAACCTACTGCCGGCGTAGCCGCCCGCCTGTCCCTGGGGCTGGACGCCGCCCGCCCCGCCCGCGACCATGCGCCCGCCACCCACGGGAGAACACCGCCATGACGACCACCAAGGACGAGATCTTCGCCGGACTGCGCAAGATCGACACGCCGACCATCACCAACGTTGTGGCGACCTATCCGAAGAACCCGCTCTGCCTCGGGCTGTACAATCCCTGGACCGAGAACTGGTACACCGACACCTCGATCCGCTGCATCTACCCGGAGATGGGGCCGACCATCGGCCACGCCGTCACCTGCGTCTATGGCCTGCCCGATCCCAACTACAGCGGCCGGCTCAGCTTCATGGACGTGATCGACGCGCTCGACGCCATGCCGAAGCCGACCATCCTGGTCATCCAGCAGAAATGGCCGGACGGGCTGATGGCGAAGGCCGGGCTGGCCGGCGAGATCATGGTCACCTCCATGATGTCGGTCGGCTGCATCGGCATGCTCTCGAACGGGCCGTCGCGCGACGTGGACGCCATCCGCAAGCTCGGCTTCCAGCTGCTGCTCGGCGGCGTCACCGCCGGGCATGGCGAGATGGCGGTGCAGGCGGTGAACGTGCCGGTCTCGGTCGGCGGGATGGATGTCGCGCCGGGCGAACTGATCCACATGGATGAGAACGGCGCGGTGAAATTCCCCGCCGACCGCGCCGCGCAGGTGCTGGAGAATGCCGACCGGATGCTGGCCGGCGAGGCCGAGCACCTGGCGCGGCTGCGCGCGGCGAAGACGGCGGCCGAGGTGCGGGCGGCCGGCGGGTCGTATTCGGCCAAGCCGAAGGCCTGACGCCGGGCGGCCGGGCGGGTGCCGCGGCGGGCGACCCGGGACGGCGCGTGACGCTGGGATGGGTGGCGCGCCTGGCGTCCGGCGCAGGCCGCGCGGTGCCAGCCCGGGTTATACCCAGCGCAGGAAGGTTTCACCTTCGTGCCCCTCAGACGCCGGGCGCCGCGCCTCCGCGCGGCTTGGCTTCGCCGCATAGGCGGCGGGCGCCATTCGGCGCCTCGGCCCTTCGGGCCGCAGGTCGGAACTTCGTGCGTAGGGTATTACAGGGAAGGGACACGCGATGCCGAAGAACACCGTCTGCCTCTGGTACGACAAGGATGCCGAGGCCGCGGCGCGCTTCTACGCCGAAACCTTCCCCGACAGCGCGGTGGGCGCCGTGCACCGCGCGCCCGCCGATTACCCGTCCGGCACGGCAGGCGACGTGCTGACGGTGGAATTCACCGCCGCCGGCATCCCCTGCCTCGGCCTGAACGGCGGCCCGGCCTTCCGCCACAGCGAGGCCTTCTCCTTTCAGATCACCACGGAGGACCAGGCGGAGACCGACCGCTACTAGGCCGCCATCGTCGACAATGGCGGGCAGGAGAGCCAGTGCGGCTGGTGCCGGGACCGCTGGGGCATCTCCTGGCAGATCACACCGCGCGCGCTGATCGAGGCGCTGGCGGCCGGCGGCGACGCGGCCAGGCGGGTGTTCCAGGCCATGATGACCATGCGCAAGATCGACGTCGCCGCGATCGAGGCGGCGCGGCGCGGCTGACGCCGGCGCGCGCCGTCCGCGTCCCGCCTACTTCCCGTAGTAGTCCCGCACCGTCTGCCAGGCGACCTGCTGGAGATAGGCCGCCTGCGCCGGATCCAGCCCGCCGGCATAGGGCAGGTCCACCGGGGAGGCGCCGAACACCGCCGCGTAGCTGACGGCCGCCGCGAGGTAGGTGCCGGCCGGCGTCGGGTGCCGCTTGTCGGCGATATAGAGGCCGATCTCCGGCCGCTCCGCCTGCACCTTGCCGAAGGCGAGGCCGGCCGGGATCACCAGCGCACCATTGGCATTGCCGATGCGGGTATAGGCCTCGGCCAATTGGGCGGTCATCTCCGGCTTGTCCTGGTAGGCCCAGGACATGAAGAAGACCGGCACCGCACCGTGCTTCCGCACTGTGTCGGCGTGGCGCCTGGCGTAGTCCTCGAACGGGCCCTTCAGGTCCGGGTGCAGCGGGCATTGGCTGCAATCCATCAGCACCGCCACGTCGAACAGCCGCGCCGGCGTGTTGAAGCGGATGTTGTTCTGCGCGTCGAAGCTGTAGCGGCCGACCGCGTTGGGGCGGAAATAGCTCTCCACGTCGTGCCAGTCGAAGCCGGAGCCGCCCATGGTGACCATGGTGCCGCGCACCGGCGGCCGCTTCGCGGCGCTGAGGAATTGCGCGACGTAGCCGCTGATGCCGTTGTTGAAGTAGAAAAAGCTGTTGCCGATCCAGAGCATCGAGCCCGGGGCCGGCCCGGCCTCGGTGATCGCCGGCCGCGTCTGCGCCAGGGCTGGCGTCACGGCCAGCGCCAGGACGAGCGCGAGCGCCCGCAGGATGCCCTTCATGGTATTCCCTCCGTCCAGATCGCCGCGACGCTAGCGGCTGCGGCGGCGGAGGGCCATGGGATCAGCGGTTGCCCGGACCGCTCCCCTCGGGCGCCGAGGTCGGGATCGCCTGGCCGCCCTCCGACCGCTCCCGTGCCAGCCGCGCGGTGATGTCGGCCAGGTCGCGGCGCTGCGCGTCCAGCCTCGCCTGGACGCTGGCGACCTCGCCGTTCAACGCCTCGCGCCGCCGCTCCAGGCCGGCCACCTCGCCGCGCAGCGCATCGAGGTCGCGTCGTAACGCCGCCTGCTCCTGCCGTGCCACGTCGCTGGCCGTGCTGGCCTGGCGCGCCTCGCCCTCCAGCGCCCGGGCGCGGGTATCGAGCTCGGCCAGCGCGCTGCGCCGCTGCGCCAGGGCCTGGTCGGCGGCGTCGGCCTCGTTGCGGGCGGTCTGGAGGCGGCGCTCCTCCGCCGCGGCACCGTCGCGCAGTTCGGCCAGGCGCTTCTCGGCGGTGCCGATCTCGGTCCGCAGCGCGGCGCTGCGCTGTTCGAGGCCGCGCAGCGCCGCCTGCGCCTGGTCGCGCGCGGCGCCGAGCCGGACCAGTTCGGCCTCGGCCTGGCCGACCGCGCTGCGGCGTTCGGCGAGCGTCGCCTCGGCCGCCGTCACGCCCTCCCGCAGGGTCGCCAGACGTCGTTCCGCCTCGCCGCCGCTGCGGCCCAGCTCGGCGGTGCGGGTCTCGAGGCCCTTCACCCGCTGGTCGGCTGCCTCGGCCGCCTGGGTGGTACGTGTCAGCCTTGTGTTGGTCTCGGCCAGGCCGCGCTCGGCGGTGGCGGTCTGTTCGCGCAGCGTCGCCAGCCGGCGCTCCGCCTCGCCGCTCGCCTGGCGGCGTTCGGCGATGGTCCGCTCGGCCTCGGCGATGGTGCTGCGCAGCGCCTGCAGCCGGGCCTCCTCCTGCCCCACCCGTTCCCGCTGGCTGGCCAGGGTCCGGTCTTCCGCCACCGCCTGCTGGCGCAGCCCGCTCAGCCGCTGTTCGGTCGCCATCGCCTCGCCGCGCAGGGTGACTAGCCGGCGGTCCTCGGCGGCGATGCGTTCGGTCAGGGCGACGAGGCGGCCATCCTGGCCGGCGACCTGCTCGCGCAGCCCGGCCAGCCGCTGCTCGGTGGTGCCCACCTGGTCGCGCAGCCCGCCGAGCCGGCGGTCCTCAGCGCTGGCCTGGTCCTGCAGCAGGCCGAGCCGTCGTTCGGTCTCGGCCAGGGTGCCGCTGCGTTCGGTGTGATTCTGCTCCAGCTGTCCGGCTTCGGCCTGCAGGCCGCCCAGGCGCTGCTCCGCCATGGCCAGGTCGGCCCGCTGGCGCCTGACCTCCGCTTCGGCCGCGGCGCGGCCGCGCTGGGCGGCGGCCAGCGCCCCGCGGGCCCGGGCCAGACGCGCCTCGATGGCGGCGAGGTCGCCGGCCGCCTGGCGCTCCTGCGCGAGGGTCGATTCCAGGCTCGCCACCTGTTGGCGCAGCGCGCCGCGCTCGGCCTGGCTGGTGGCGAGGTCGCGCTGCAGGCTATCGGCCTGCTCGGCCCGCTCGGTGCCGCAACCGGAGAGCGAAACCAAGAGTGCCGAACTTATAACGGAAAGGGCCGGCCCC
>JBMOJU010000077.1:0-17965 GCA_049315625.1 Paracraurococcus sp. | reverse complement strand
CCGGTACGCGACCCGCAGGGCCGCATCATCCGCTGGTTCGGCACCTGCACCGATATCGAGGAGCAGAAGCAGACGGAGGAGCGACTGCGCAGCAGCGAGGAGCGCCTTCGCCTGGCCCTCAGCGCTGCCGAGATGGTCGGCACCTGGGTCTGGGACGTGGCGGCCAACCGCGTCACCGCCGATCCCGGCTACGCGCGACTATTCTCCGTGACGCCGGAGGCGGTGGCGGCCGGCCTGCCGGTGGAGCAATTGCTGCTGGCGATCCATCCGCAGGACTGCCCCGCGACTGAGGCGGCGATCAACCGGGCCCTGGCCGGCGAGTCAGAGGGTGCCTTTGAGGCGGAGTACCGCGTCGTGCTGCGCGATGGCGGGATCCGCTGGGTCAACGCTGTCGGCCGCTGCCTGCGTGACGCGTCGGGCCAGCCGGGCCGGTTTTCCGGCGTCGTCGTCGACATCACCGAACGGAAGCAGGCCGAGGAGGCGCAGGATCTGCTGGCGCGGGAGCTGTCGCACCGGATCAAGAACATCTTCACCGTGGTCGGCGGGATGGTCTCGCTGTCGGCGATGCATGCTTCGGTCGAGGTGCGGAATTTCGCCGGGGTGCTCCGGCGGCGGCTGAACGCGCTGGCGGCGGCGCATGAATATGTGCGGCCGCACAGCCCGGACTCGCGGCCGCTGGAGCCGGAAACCACGCTGCACGGGCTTCTGGGCAAGCTGCTGGCGCCCTACACGGACCTGGCGAGCGACCGTGTGCGGATGCTGGGCGATGACGCGCCGATCGGGGTCAAGGCGGCGACCTCGCTCTCTCTGATCCTGCATGAGCTGGCGACGAACGCGGCGAAGTACGGCGCCCTTGGCGGACCGGATGGGCGCGTGACCATCACCGGCCTGCGCCAGGGTGGTAGGCTCGCACTGACCTGGCAGGAGCGCGGTGGCCCGCCGGTGCCTGGCCCGCCGGAACGCCGGGGCTTCGGCACGGTGCTCGCCGAGCGCGGCGCCATCACCCAGCTCGGCGGCAGCATCGCGCATGACTGGGCGGCGGAGGGGCTCACCCTTCGGCTGGAGGTGCCGCTGGAGCGGCTGGCCCACTGATCAGCTGTCGAGCAGCTCCCGCACCGCGGCCTTGATGAAGGCGGTGTCCGCCGGGATCGGCTGCGGATTACCGGCACGGTGGCCCCAGATGCTGGGGATCGGAAGCAAGGTGCCACGCTTCAGAAGCGGCAGCTCGGCGGCATTGTCGGCGACGCGGAAATAGAGGTCGGTCTCGCCCGGCATCAGCAGCACGCGCGCCTCGATCGCCGAAAGCGCCTTCGGCAGGTCGCCGCCATAGTTTGGATGGTCGCTGATGTCGCCGGCATCCCAGATGCGCAGCTGGGCCAGCAGATCGGCAGCGTTGCGCCGGCCGAAGCGCTGTTCCCAGTCCCGCACCAGGAAGGTCTCCAGGTCCGGCGCGTTCAGCGCCGTCAGGTGCAGGCCCTCGCGGTAGAAATCCTGGCTCAGCGCCCAGGCGGCGTAGCTGCGGCCGAAGGCGCGCAGCGCCTTCAGCGGCTGGGCGGAGAACAGCGCGGTGCCGTCGTACTCCGGCGCGGCTTCCAGGATGGCGATCTGGGTGCGCAGGAAGACCTGGTTGTGCACGGCCGTGCGGGCGCTGCCGCAGAGTACCACGGCGCGGGCGACCTCATCCGGATGGGCCGCGGCCCAGTGGTAGGCCTGCTGCGCCCCCATCGACCAGCCATAGACGCAATGCAGGTGCTCGACCCCGAAGACCTCCCGCAGCAGCCGGCGCTGCGCCGTGACGCTGTCCCAGGATGTCACCAGCGCCGGCCAGGGCGCGCAGTTGGACGGCGAGGAGGAGAGCCCGTTGGTGAACATGTTGGGGATGACGATGAACCAGCGCGTCGGGTCGAGGATGCCGTCCGGCCCGATCAGCCATTCCAGGTCCGGGTGCTGCGCCCCGTAGCTGGTGGGGTACAGCACGACGTTGTCGCGCGCGGCGTTCAGCGTGCCATGCGTCTTCCAGACCAGCTTCGCATCCGGCAGCACGCCGCCCTTGTGCAGCTTCAGGTCGCCCAATGCGAAGATGCCTTCAGCGGTCGGCCAGCTCATGTCTTCAGGCCCTTCACGAAGTCCACATGGAAGCGGGCATAGCCCGGCTGCAAGTAGGCCAGCTTGTCGCGCAACACGCCATGCGCGTCGGCCAGGCGGTGGAAAGGAATGAAGGGGTAGAGGTGATGCTCCGCGTGGTAGGGCATGTTCCACATCAATAGCCGCAAGGCGGGCGAGGTCAGCACGGTGCGGGTATTGGTCAGCCCGTTGCGGTCGGTGGTGCAGCCGGTGTGCTCCGCCAGCAGGTACAGCCGCAGCAGCGGCTGGGCGATCAACTGCGGCACCACCCAGAACAGGAAGGGTGTCGCCCAGCCGAAGACCAGCGCCGAGAGCAGCGCGCCGCCGAGCAGCACGGCGACCTCGGTGCGGATGCTGCGGATGACCCGCGGCGCCTGCGCCTCGCCGATATAGGGATAGGCGGACAGGTCGCCGCGCAGCCCGTCCCACAGGATGATCACGCGGAAGCGCCAGTAGGGCACGCCGATGATGCGAAGCAGGTAGCCGTCCAGCGTCGAGGGCGGCTGCGTCACCAGCTCCGGATCACGCGCCGGGTCCTGGGTGAAGCGGTGATGCGCGGTGTGGTACAGCTGGTAGAAATGCCAGTTGTACAGCGCCGGTGCGCCGGCCAGCCAGCCGACCACGGCATTGACCCGGCGGTTTTCGAAGGCGGTGTAGTGGGACGTCTCATGGAAGGGCGCGAAGAGCGCGACCTGGACGATCCCGAACAGCAGCATCGCCGGCAGCACCCACCAGCCCGGCGCCAGCGCCACCAGCGTGCCGGCGCCGAGCAGCAGCGCCATATGGACGCCCAATTGCTGCCAGCCGAGCGCATCGGAGCGCGCGGCGAAGCCCTTCATCTCGGCGGCGGAGGGTGCGTCCATGGATCAGACCTCCACGTCGCGGTTGACGTCCTTGTAGAGCAGGTAGGCGGCGCCCTCCCAGCCGGTGCAGTAGAATTGCTGCGGCACGAAGCTGCCCATCCAGACGAAATCGCCGGTCCACAGCTCATGCCAGTCGCGGTCGAGCAGTTGCAGGCCCTGGCCTTCCAGCATGACCAGGCCGTGCTCGAAGATATGGGTCTCGACGCAGTGGAAATGGGTGCCGGGGGCGAAGCCCATCACGTTCATCTCGAAATCCATCGACATATCGGTGGTGCCGAGCAGGTATTGCCGCCAGCGGCCGCTCTCGTCGACCGTGGTGCGCGGCGTCGCGTCCCGGCTGCCGAAGCGCACGCCTGGCGCGGTGTGGCCGGGCGCCGGGACGTAGCGGCGCTTGATCCAGATGGCGCGCGCCGCGGCCTCGCCGGTGTTGACGAAGGACATTGCCGTCCCGGCCGGGATGTAGGCGAAGCCACCCGGCGTCAGCGACGCGCTCTGCGGTCCCGCGGCGAAGTCCAGCGTGCCGCCCAGGACATAGAAGAAGTGCTCGTAGCCATCGTCGCGCGGCGCCCGTGTGCCGCCGCCGGGAAGGACCTCCAGCGTGCCCTGGGCGAAGCGGGCGCCCATCAGCGGGGTGGCCTGGTAGTAGACCTGGGCGTCGCGCAGCCCGGGCAGCAGGCTGGGGAACATGCCGTCCGGCGGCAGGATGGCGTAGTTGCGGGCAAACAGGCTGCGATTATGGCCGATGACGCCGGGTGGGACGAAGGCAGGCATGGAAGGCTCCGGGCAGGGCAGGGATCGCCGCCGGCCCTAGCAGGAAATGGGCCGCGGCGCGCCTGGCATCATGCCCCGGCATGGCATGGTGGCGCAAAGCCGCGGGCCGGATTGCCGGGGCCACCCGGCACAGCCTAGGCTGCGTCGCACCGGCCGCCAGAGCCGGCCGAGGATTGCCGTTCCGGCCCGAACATTCGCCGATGAGGGCCCCGCATGCACCCCTTCACCCTGCCCGAAAGCGTCCAGGCCCGGGTCGCCGCCCGCTGCGGCACGCCCCACCCCTTCGCCCGGCTGGACCCGCAACGGACCGCCCTGGTGGTGGTGGACCTGCAGAACGGCTTCATGCGCGAGGACGTGGCGCATGCCTGGTGCCCGATGGCCGAAAGCGTCGTCCCGGCAGTGAACCGCCTGGCCGGCGCGCTGCGCCAGGCCGGCGGCGGCGTCTTCTGGATCCAGAACACCTTCGATGCGCGCTGCGAGACCGAATGGTCGGTCATGCAGGACATGGTCACGCCCGCCGCCCGCGCCCGTCGGGCCGCGGCGATGAGCGAGGGGACGGTGGGCAACGCGCTCTGGCCCGGGTTGGATGTGCGGCCGGAGGATCAGGTGGTGCGCAAGTACCGCTACAGCGCCTTCATCCAGGGCAGCTCCGAGCTGCCGGCGATGCTGCGGGCGGGCGGCTTCGACACCGTGCTGATCACCGGTACCGTCACCAGCGTCTGCTGCGAGAGCAGCGCGCGGGACGCCATGATGCTGAACTTCCGCACGGTGATGGTGAGCGATGGCTGCGCGGCGATGAATGATGCGGAGCACGCGGCGTCGCTCATTGCCTTCTACCTGCAATTCGGCGACGTGCTGACGACGGATGAGTGCATCGCGGGCTTCACCGCGGCGGAGAGGCAGGCGGCATGACCCCCTCCGATGGTTGGAGCGCGAAGGGCGCGGAGAGCTGGATCGGATGGGAACCATGAAAAAGATCGCCTTCATCGGCACCGGCGGGACCATCGCCTCCATCGGCAAGGGGCCGCTGGACTACTACAATTATGGCGCCAACGGCGTGATGCTGCAGGCCGACGGCATCCTGGACCGCTTCCCCGAGGTGCAGCAGGTCGCCGAGGTCTTCGCGGTGCCCTACCGCAACGTGCCCTCGCCGCAGATCGGCTGGAAGGAATGGCAGGAGCTCGTCCTGCTCTGCGACAAGGTTGTGGCGCAGACGCCGGACCTGGCCGGCATCGTCATCGGCCACGGTACGGCCTCCCTGGAGGAAACCGCGTATTTCCTCTCGCTCACGCTGAAGGTGCCGGTTCCGGTGGTGGTGGTGGGGTCGCAGCGCCCGGCCTCCTCGCTCTCGACCGATGCCGGGCTGAACCTGGTGAATGCGGTGCGGGTCGCCGCGGATCCCGGATCGCGCGGCCTCGGCGCCCTGGTGCTGCTGAACGATGAGATCCAGGCGGCGCGGGAGGTAACGAAGACCTCCACCGGCCGGATGCAGACCTTCCGCAGCCCGGATTTCGGCGTGCTCGGCCAGGCCGATGGCGACCGGGTCGTCTGGTACCGCAAGCCGCTGCGCCGGCTGGCGCCGGAGACGGAGTTCGACATCCGCACGCTGGCCGCGCTGCCGCGGGTCGATGTCGCCTACAGCTATTCGGATGCCGACGGCACCGCAGTGCGGGCCTTCGTCGCCGCTGGCGCCAAGGGAATCGTCGTCGCCGGCTTTGCGCCGGGCTTCGTGACGCCGGGCGATGCGGCGGCGCTGAAGGACGCGCTGGGGCAGGGCGTCGTGGTGATGCAGTCCACGCGCGCCGGCAGCGGCCGGGTCTTCCCGACGACCAAGCTGACCGAGGTGGGATTCATCCCGGCCGACAACCTGAACCCGCAGAAGGCGCGCATCCTGCTGGCGCTGGCGTTGACGGTGACGAAGGACCCGGCGGAGATCGCCCGGATCTTCGCCAGCTACTGAGTTGCAGCGTGGTGTTTGCCGAGCGGATTCACGCCTCCGGGCGGCTCCGCCCTGCGGCGATCCGCTCTACCCGATCCGGAACGCCGCGGTGCTGCCGCGGCGCCCGGGCGTGACTTCCAGCCTGGCCGGAATGCGTTCGCGCAATTCCGGCACATGGCTGATCACGCCGACATAGCGGTCGCCGGCCTGCAATGCCTCCAGCACGCCGATCGCGGTTTCCAGCGTCTCGGCGTCCAGCGTGCCGAAGCCCTCGTCGATGAACAGCGCATCGAGCTGGTGCGCCCCGGCATGTGCCGCGACGGTTTCCGCCAGGCCGAGGGCAAGCGCGAGGGAGGCGCAGAAGCCCTCGCCGCCCGATAGTGTCGCCGCCGGCCGCGGCTGGGCGTTCCAGCGATCCACCACCTCGATGTCGAGGCCCGCGGCGGTGTTCTTCTTCTCGCGTTCCTCGCGCCGGCGGATCTCGTAGCGGCCGTCAAGCATGCTGCCGAGCCGGAGGTTCGCCGCCGCCAGCGCCTCGTCCAGCAGGCCGGAGAGCACGTAGCCCTCGAAATTCATCCCCGACTGGCTGCCGCGTCCCTCCGCCAGATCGGCCAGGTCCTGCCTTATGCCGAAGGCCGCATCGGCGGCGGCCAGCGCGGCCTCCGCCGCGTCGATCTCGGCAAGCAGCGCGTCATAGGCCTGCAACGCGGCCTGCGCCCGGGTCGCGGCCTCCACCGCCGTGCGTGCCACCGTTTCCGCCGCGCGCAGGGCCTGGTCGAGCACCGTCAGGTCTGGCGGCTGCAAACCCTCCGCCCGCGCCGCGGCCTCGCGCGCCACGCCGCGCGCGGCGTCCAGCGCATGGTCGAAGCCGGCGATGACGCTGGCGAGGGCATCCTGCGCCGGGCCGTCCAGCAGGGCGGTGCGCAGCGCCTCGGCATCGGCGAAGCCGGCGGCGCGGCAATCGGCGGCCAGCGCAGCCGTGGCCGCCGCGCCGCGGGCCTGCGCCGTGCGCGCTGCCTCGGCGGCCTCAGTGGCGCGATCGGACAGGTTGCGGGCCTGCTCACGCGCCTCGGCGAAGGCCTCGTGCACGCGGCGCAGTGCGGCGTCCGCCGCCGTGGCGCGGGCGGCGGCGGCGGCGGCCTCCTGCCGCAGCGATTCCGCGGTGGGCGCGCCCGGGGGCAGGCGCGCGCGCCGCTCGTCCCGCGTCGCGGCCGCTGCTGCTGCCGCCTGCGCCGACGCCTGGGCCGTGGCGACGGCACTCTCCAGCGCCTGCTCGGCGCCCGCGAGGTGGCGCGCGGCCTCGGCTGCCTTGGTCTCGAGCCCGGGCAGCGCCGACGCCGCCGCGCTCGCCGCCTTGAACGCCGCCTCCGCTTCGGCCACGGCCTGTGCCAACAAAGCGCGCCCGGGCGGCTCCGCCAGGCCTATCTGTCCGCGCGCGGTACTCCGCCGGTGCTCGACCAGGCCCAGCGCCGCCTCCGCGCGGTTCAGCCGTTGCCGGGCCGCCTCAAGCGTCGCGTCGGCCGCCGTGACCCTGGCCTGCAGATCGTCGAGGTCGGGCAGCGGCGCCGCGCCCGGACGCGCCGGCGCCGGATGATGCGGGCTGCCGCAGACGGCGCAGGGCTCGCCGGCGACCAGCGTGGCGGCGAGATGCGCGGCGTGGTCGGCGGCGATGGCGCGATGCCCGGCGGCTAGCACCTCCCGTGCCGCCAGGGCCTCGTGCGACGCTGCCGCGTCCGCCGCCCGCGCCGTCTCCAGCGTGGCGACGCATCGGGTCCGCTCGGCCTCCGCCTTCGCCAGTTCGTCGCTGACAGCGAGGATCCGTGTCGCCTCCTGCCGCGCCAGCCGGTGCCGGTCGAGTTGCGCCGCCACGACCTGCTGCGCGAAGAACGCCGCATCGGCACCGCTGCGGGCGATGCGGGCCATATCCAGCGCCGCGGCGGCCTGGACGCGCGCCGCCTCCGCCCGCGTCGCGCGGGTGGCGGCCTCCGTGGCGGCCGCGGCGGCCTGTTCGGCGGCGGCGACGGCCTCCGCCTGTTCGGTCAGGCGCTGGGCCACGGCCCGGTCCGCCTGCACCTGCGCCTCGCGCGCCGGCGCATCGGCCAGCGCGGCCTCGGCCTGCGCCAGCTGGGCGGTGGCCTCGGTGGCGCGCGCGCGGGCACGGGCGGCGTCGCGGTCGGCCTCCGCCGCGGCCCGGCGTTCCGCCGCCTCCCGCGCCAGCGCGGCGCCCAGCCGATCGGCGCGGCGGGCGAGGTCGAGCCGAGCGCGGTCGGCGGCGATGCGGGGCGCATCCGCTTCCAGTCCGCGCAGCTCCGCCGCGGCCCCGGCCGCCTCCGCGAGGCGCCTTGCCGCGTCACGGCCGGCGGCATCCGCGGCACGGGCGGCGATCTCCGTCAGGGCGGCGGCGTCGCGCACCGCTTCGGCGTCAAGCAGGGCCTCGCCAAGCGTCGCGCGGCCGGCTTGCGCCGCCGCCACGGTCTCGGCGCCGGCGCGTTCCAGCAGGCGGCGGCGGTCGGTGTCGCGGTCGCGGCGCGCCTGGCGCGCCGCATTGGCCTCCGCCTTCAGCGCGTCCTGCACCCGCTCGTAGAAGGCGGTGCGGAACAGCGTACGCAGGATCGCCTGACGGTCCTGCGGCGAGGCGCTGAGCAATTCGCGGAAGCGGCCCTGCGGCAGCAGCACCACCTGGCGGAATTCGGCGGCCGTCAGGCCGAGCAGCACGGCGATGCGGGCGGCGACCTCCGCCTCGCGCTCCAGCGGCGGATCGTCGCTGCCGATCCGCTGCAGGGACTGCCTGCCGCGTTCCAACGTGGTGCCCTCGCCGCGCTGCTTCGGCCGATCCCAGGCCGGGCTGCGGCGGATGCGCCAGCGCTGCCCGGCCTGCTCGAATTCGAAGGTCACCTCGGTCGGCGTTGCGGCGGGCGCGTGCTGGCTGCGCAGATGCCCGGGCCGGCGTTCCTGCCCGCTGCTCTCGCCGAACAGCGCGAAGCACATTGCATCCAGCAGGCTGGTCTTGCCGGCGCCGGTGGGACCACAGATCAGGAACAGACGGTGCGCGCCGAGGTCGGCGAAATCGATGACCTGCTGCGCCGCATAGGGGCCGAAGGCGTCCATTACCAGCCGGAGCGGTCGCATCAGGCCTCCGCCCGTTCCGCCGCCGCGATCGCCGCGGCCAGCACGGGCCGCGCCGCCTCGGGCAAGGGCGTGTCGCGCATGGCGGCGTGGAATTCGGCGAACAGCGCCATCGGCTGCAGCGCCCGCGCCGCCTGGCCGGCCACCGTCACCGCGCGCGCCGGGCGCGGCTGCTCGGCATAGCCGAAGCCGATGATGCGCGGGTAATGCTCCGCCAGCTGGCGCTGCGCATCGGCGATCGGCAGCGCGTCGGTCAGGGTGATGGCGACGAAATCATCGGTCGCCTCCGTCGCGCGCTGCAGGGCGGCGAAGCTGCCGCGCAGCAGCCTGACGGTGCGCAGCGGCGTCAGGGGGATCGCCTCGGTCGTCACCGCGCCGGCGGCATCGATCTCGACCAGCAGCATCTGCTTGGCCTGATCGGCCTCACTGGTGGAATAGGCCAGCGGCGAGCCGCTGTAGCGGATGCGGCCCCCCGCCAGCGATTGCGCCCGGTGCAGGTGGCCAAGGGCCACGTAGTGGAAGCCGTCGAAGCGCGACGTGGCGATCTGCCCGGTGCCGCCGACCGCGATCCCGCGCTCGCTGTCGCAGCCCTCGCCGCCGGCGACGAAGGCATGCGCCACCAGTACGCGCCGGGGCGTGTCGCCGCAGAGGCCGTGCAGCCGCGGCGCCAGCCAGGCGAAGCCTTCATCGTGGTCGGCGAAGCTCTTGCCCGCGGCGTGCTGCGCCAGCGCGAGCGGCGTGACGTAGCCGGCGGCGACGATGGCGACCGGCCCATGCGCATCCCGCAGCGTGACCACCCGGCCAAGCGGCGAATCGCCGATATGCAGCCCGGCGGCGGCCAGCATGCGGGCGCCGAAGGACAGCCGCCGCGCCTCGTCATGGTTGCCGGGGATCAGAACCACCGGGATGCCGAGTCCGATGACGATGCGGTGCAGGATGTCGTCCAGCAATTCGACGGCGTCCGCCGGCGGGACGGCACGGTCGAAGATGTCGCCCGCCACCAGCACGGCATCTGGCCGCGCCTCGGCGACCAGCCGGGGGAATTCCACCCCCAGCATGTGTTCCTGCTCCTCCCGCAGGGAATGGCCGCCCAGGGTGCGGCCCAGATGCCAGTCGGCGGTGTGCAGGAAGCGCATGCGGGGGCAGAATGGCGGCCGGTGTCACGGCATGCAACGGTGCCGGGCGAGGGAGGCGTGCATGTATTCGATCGACGTCCTGATCCAGGGCTACCCCGGCAAGTCGCTCTGCCATGGCGGCCTGGGCTGGAGCACCATCGCCCTGCTGCGGGGTGGCGGTCGTACCGTCCTGATCGATGTCGGCGCCTTCGCCGTTCGCCCGGAATTCGGTCGCCAGTTGAAGGCCGCGAATTGCGATCCGGCCAGCGTCACCGACGTGGTGCTGACCCACGCGCATTGGGACCATTCGGTCAACTACACCCTCTTCCCCAACGCCGATGTCTGGATCGGCCAGGTGGAGATGGACTGGGCGACCAGCGTGCCGGTCGGCTTCAACCCGCTGCCCGAGCTGTATGTCCAGGACCTGGCGCGCCACCCGAAGCTGCACCTGCTGGCGGATGGCGAAGCCTTTCTGGATGGCTTCACCGCGCATCTCTGCCCCGGCCATACGCCCGGCTGCCTGGTCTACCGGCTGGAAGGCAATGACGTGCCGGTGGTGTTCAGCGGCGACGCCGCGAAGAACCGGGCAGAGCTGCTGTCCATGGCGACCGACATGACCATGGACCATGGGGCCAGCCTGGCCAGCCTCGACCGCATCTGGGGCCTCTGGCGGCAGGCGCCGGGCACTCTGCTGATCCCGGGACACGACCTGACGATGCGGCTCGATCCCGCCGGCCGGCCGGAATACATCGGCCAGCGCCGCGCCGGCATCGCATCGTGGTTTGCGGAAGACCTGGCGGTGATGGAGGAATTCGACATCTCCGCGCCGCGCTTCTGAATGGAGCCGGCGCCGAAGGAACGTGCCTGGGTCCGCATGCCCTCCGGCACACGGCTCGACCTGCTGGCGCCCACCCCCTTCGACTGGACCGATGAGGATCTGGCAATCGGCCTGTCCCGCACCTTCCGCTGGGGCGGGCATTCGATCTGGCCGGGCGCGCCGCTCTCGGTCGCGCAGCATTCCCTGGCGGTCCTCGCGCTGCGCCGGGCCAGGGCGAAGGGCGGCCTGACGCGGGAGGAGGCACGGCGGGAACTGCTGCACGATGCCGAGGAAGGGCTGCTCGGCTTCGACTGCATCTCGCCGCTGAAACCCTTCCTCGGCGCTGGCTTCGCCGACCTGCAGGCGCGCCTCTCGGGCGCGGTCGCGCTGCGCTACGGCCTGCCGGCCTGGACGCCCGAATCGAAGCGCGCCCACAAGGCCTGCGACATCGCGCTCGCCGCGGCGGAGGCCGTGCACGTCGCCGGCTGGACCCGCGACGAGGTGCGCGGGACGCTCGGCATCCGCGCCGCGGTGATGGTAGCGGACCCGCTGCTGCCGGGCTTCGGCGGCGAGGCCTGGCGGCCCTGGCCGCCGGAGCAGGCGGCGGAGCGGTTCTTGATGGCGCTCAAACACCTGGCGCCGCCCTGAGGCTATCCTGCGGCCATGAACCACGCCCCTGCGACCCTGACAGACTTCGCCTTCGCCCACCGGCTCCGTGTGCGCTACGCCGAACTCGACCCGCAGCGCATCGTCTTCAATGCGCATTACCTGACCTATTTCGATGTGGCGCTGACCGAGTATCTGCGGACGCTGGAATTCCGCGGCGCGGATGGCTTCGCCGCGCAGGGCACGGATATCCACGTCGTCAACGCCACGCTGGATTTCCGCGCCTCCGCCCGGCACGACGATGAGCTACTGGTGGCGGCGCGGGTCGAGTATCTCGGGCGGACGAGCTTCCGGTTCCGCATGGCCTGCTTCCGTGACCCGGCGCTGCTGGTGGAAGCCAGTCTGACCTATGTGAACGCGACCCGGGACGGGCAGGTGCCGGCCCCCTTGCCGGAGGCCTTCGTGGCGAAGGTTCTGGCCTTCGAGCGGATTGCGCCGGAGCGGAGGGTGGCGTGATGCACCCCCACCCCCACCCTCCCCCGCAGGGCGGGCGCACAAAAACATTGGACATTCCAGGCTTTGGGCGGGATTCTTCAGCCTTAGTCTCGGCGCCCTTGCGGGCGGAAGGTCCCCACCGCCATGCTGGCGGGCTCCCATATCGCCCTCGGTGCCGCCGCCTGGATCGCGGCCGCCTCCCAGCTCGGCCGCCCGCCGCTCGACGCCGAGGCGCTGGCGCTGGCCGCGCTCGGCGGGCTGCTGCCGGATATCGACCACCCGAAGAGCTGGGTCGGGCGGCGGCTGCGGCCGGTCTCCGACCTGGTCGCCGGGTTGTTCGGCCATCGGGGCATCACCCATTCGCTGCTGGCGGTGCTGGCCTGCGGCTGGCTGCTGCGGCAGGGCGCGCTGCCGGCCCGCTGGGCCGAACCGCTGGTGATCGGCTATGTCAGCCACCTTGCGGGTGACCTGCTGACGCCGGCGGGGCTGCGCCTGCTCTGGCCGATCCGCGGCACCTGGGCGCTGCCGCTCTGCCGTACCGGCTCGGCGATGGAGCCGCTGGTCGTGGCGCTCGCCCTGCTCGCGGCCTGGAGTTGCCTGCCGGATCGGCCCGATCCCCGCGCCGCCCTCCACCGCCTCGGCCAGTTCGTCGCCGGCAGCGTGGAGCCGCTGCCCCTGCCGCCCCCACCGCCACCCCCGCCGCCGCGGCGCCGGCTGGCCTGACGCGGGGGGCCTTGGCGCGGGCCGCCACCCGCGCTTGGATGCCGGCCAAGCAATGCCCTTCGGGAGTGACCCATGCCAGGAAACCCAGCCGTGCCGATCGCCGGCAACCGCTTCTGCATCGTCGGCGGGGCCAGCCTGGTCGGCTCCGCCACGGCGGGGGAACTGCTGGACCATGGCGCGGCCGAGGTGGTGCTGTTCGACAATTTCGCCTTCGGCTCGGACGCCGCCATCGCCCACCTGAAGGACCATCCACGCCTGAAGCTGGTCCGCGGCGACGTGATGCGCATGGCCGACCTGCTGCGGGCGACGGAAGGCGTGGCCGGCGTCCTGCAGCTCGCCGCCTACATGACCCTCTCGATGGACCGCGATGCCTGGTCGGGGCTGGATGTGAACATCCGCGGCGTGCAGAACGCGCTGGAGGCCTGCCGGGCCAACACGGTGGCCAAGGTGGTCTTCGCCTCCTCCAACGCCACCTACGGCTATGGCCCCGGCGTTGCCGGCGAGCTGGTCGAGAGCACGCCCTTCCACAGCCAGGGCGCCCCGCCCGCCGCCATCCTCTATGGCGCCAGCAAGATCATCGGTGAGCAGCTCTGCCGCGATGCCCACCGCAAATGGGGCCAGGACTACGTCGTCCTGCGCTACTCCACCGTCTACGGCGAGCGCCAGCACTACCGTGCCGCCAACGCGCTCTACATCATCGAGACGCTGGAGAAGGTCCGCCGCGGCGAGCCGCCGGAGGTCTTCGGCGACGGCTCCGAGACCAAGCATTTCGTCTATGTCGGCGATCTGGCGCGGGCCAACCGGATGGCTTTCGAAAGCGCGGCGACGGATGTCGCGGTGAACACCTCCGGCCCCGCGCCGGTGACGACGCTGCAATTGGTGGAACTGGTGACGGAGCTGGCCGGCGGCGGTCCGGCCCCCCGCTTCGTCGGCGCCGAGCCCGGCAAGGTCCGGCTGACCAGCGGCGGTGCCTTCCGCATCGCGCATGAAGCCGCCTTCGGCGCCATCGGCTGGAAGCCGGAGGTCGACATGAAGGAAGGCCTGCGGCGGCTGATCGCCTGGCGCGACTCGAATGAGGGGAAGGGCGCATGACCACCCGCCGCACGCTGCTTGCCGCGGGTGCCGCGGCGCTTTCGGCCCCTGCGCTGGGGCAACCGCGTTGGCCCGACCGGCCCATCGAGATCATGGTCGGCTTCGTCGCCGGCGGCGGCACGGACCTCGACGCCCGCAGCTTCGGCCGGGCGCTGGAGAAGCGCCTCGGCGGCACCGTCGTCGTCACCAACCGCCCCGGCGCCGGTGGCGAACTGGCGCTGTCCAGCGTCGTCCGCGCCAAGCCGGATGGCCACACGCTGGGCACCACCAACTACCCCAGCCTGATCACCATCCCGATCGAGCGGCAGGCGCAGTTCAAGCTCGATGACTTCGCCCCGCTGGGCAATCTCGTGAAGGACCCGAGCGCGATCACCGTCCATGCCGCCAGCCCCTATGCCAGCCTGAAGGACCTGCTGGACGCGGCCCGGGCGAAGCCGGAGCAGATCACCTACGCCTCCCCCGGCGTCGGCACCGACGACCACCTGCAATTGGTGCTGCTGCAGGCGCTGACCGGCATCCGCATGACGCATGTCGTCTTCCAGGGCGACCCGCAGCTCCGCACCGCCGTGCTGGGCAAGCAGGTGGATTGCATGGGGCTGAACCTCGGGGCGGTGATGCAGGTGCCGGACGGCTTCCGCATCCTCTCCCAGGGCGGTGCGGTGCGCAGCCGCTTCCGCCCGGACGTGCCGACACTGAAGGAACTGGGCTACGCGGTGGAGATGGCCTCGGAGCGCGGCATCGTGGCACCTGCCGGCACGCCGCCGGCCATCCTTGCCCGGCTGCGCGAGGCAACCGAGGACATCGCCCGCGACCCGGAATTCGTGAAGCAGTTGGAAGACCGCTTCACCGAGCCGGCATGGGAAGCGGGCGAATCCTGGTTCGCGCGGTTGCGGTCGCAGGAACAGGATTACCGCGGGTTGTGGCAGCGTACGCCCTGGGCACAACGTTAGCGCACGACGTCGTCACGACTGCATTGACCAGCGCCGCGCCAGATGCGACGCATGCGGCCGTGAGCGCACTCGATCCCAGCATTGCCGAACAACTGGCGCAGGATCTGCCGCCAGAGGATTTCCGGCGCATCGTCGAGACCTTCGAGGACGACCTTGGTCGGCTGGCGGGGGAACTCGAACAGGCCGGGCTGTCCGGTAATCTCGACGCCTATCGGCGCGCCGCGCACAGCCTCGCCGGGGCGGCGGCCGCGGTGGGTGCGGTCATGCTCGAACGCACCGCCCGCGTGGCGATGGATCCGCGCGCCACGCTGACGCCGCCGCAGATGGTGCCGATGATCCGCGCCCAGGCCACCGCGGCTCTGCAGGAACTCGCCGCCCTCGCCGCCCAGGTCGGGCAGGATGCGGGCGAGGCTTCCGGGAGCGCATGACCGCACCGGGCGGCCGCATTCTCCTGGTCGAGGACACCCCGACCCAGGCAGAGGTGGCCAAGGCGCATCTGCGGGATCTGAACCACGCCGTGCGGGTGGCCGAGACCGCCGCCGCCGCCCTGACCCATGCCCGTGCCTGGGACCCGGATGCCATCCTGCTCGACCTCGAACTGCCGGACGGCTCCGGGCTGGAGGTGCTGAAGACCCTGCGGCAGGAGGGGTTCGAGGCAGCGATCATCGTCATCACCGCCAATGCCTCGATGAACACGGCGGTCGAGGTGATGCGGGCCGGCGCCACCGACTTCCTGCCCAAGCCCTACCCCAAGGCGAAGCTGATCTTCACGCTGCAGAACGCGATGGAGAAGCGCGCGCTGGTGATCGAGAAGCGGGCGCTGGAGACCGAGCTGAAGGCCGCCCGGTCCGGCGCCGCGCGTGACCGCTTCATCGGCTTCATCGGCGGATCGGCGGCCATGCAGGCGGTCTACCGCACCATCGAAAGCGTGGCGAAGAGCCGGGCCAACATCTTCATCACCGGCGAGAGCGGCACCGGCAAGGAACTCGCCGCCGAGGCGGTGCACAAGGTGAGCGAGCGGCGCGGTGCCTTCGTCGCGCTGAACTGCGGCGCGATCCCGCGCGACCTGCTGGAATCCGAGATCTTCGGCCACATGAAGGGCGCCTTCACCGGCGCCACCGACAACCGCATCGGCGCGGCGAAGCAGGCCGATGGCGGTACGCTGTTCCTGGATGAGATCGGCGAGATGCCGCTCGACATGCAGGTCAAGCTGCTGCGCTTCGTGCAGACCGGGACCTACCAGGCAGTCGGCGCCAGCCGGCCGGAAAAGGTCGATGTCCGCTTCGTCTGCGCCACCAACCGCGACCCGCTGGCCGAGGTCGAGGCGGGACGGTTCCGCGAGGACCTGTATTACCGGCTCTATGTCGTGCCGATCGAATTGCCGCCGCTGCGCGAGCGTGACCGCGACACGGTACTGATCGCGCGGCACTTCCTGCTCGCCTTCGCCAAGGAGGAGGGGAAGCGCTTCCGCACCCTGGCGCCGGAGGCCGAGGCGGCGATCCGCGACTATCCCTGGCCCGGCAATGTGCGGCAGTTGCAGAATGCCGTCCGCAACGCCGTGGTGATGCATGACGGGGAGCGGCTGGACGCGGCAATGCTGCCGGCGACCCTGTTGCGGGCCACCCCGCGGGCGGCGGCGTCGCCGGCCGCCCTGCCGCCCGTAAGCATCGCCGCGCCGCCGCCGGGCCCTGCGGCGCCCGTGCTGCCGCCCGAGCCGGCCCCCGGCATGGCCGCGCTGCCGCCTCCGATGCCGCAGGACTGGACGCCGCCGCCCGAGCCGTCGCCGCCTGCCGCGATCGAGATCCAGCCGCTCTGGCTGATGGAGAAGCGGCTGATCATGGCGGCGCTGGAGCAGACCCAGCAGGACGTGCCGCGGGCGGCTTCCCTGCTGGAGATCAACCCGTCCACGATCTATCGGAAGCTGCAGGCCTGGCGGGCCTCCGGGAAGGACGCCTAAGGCTCAGTCGGCGCGCCAGTTGAGCCGCCGCAGCAGCCATTCCCGATAGGCCAGGGCGACCGCGGGCGCGGGGCTGAGCGCCGCCAGCAGCGACGCCGAATCGGCCCCCGCCAGCGGCCGAATGCCGGGCGCCCAGCCAAGCCGCGTTTCCTCATCCAGCCAGCGCTGCGCCGCGCTGCGCCAGGCGGCGACGAGATTGGCCGGGGTCAGCGCCGGCAGCACCAGCGCCGCCTGCATCCGGGCGCAGCCCGCGGCCGCGAGGGCGGCCCCGCGCAGCTCGGGCGCGCCGCCCCGCACCAGCTCGAACAGCGACGGAACCTCCGGCAGCAGCGGGTCGCGCATGCCGGGCGGCTCCAGCGTGAACCATGGCCTGGCGCCGACCGCGGCCATGCGGGCCGGGACGTCGGTGCCCGCCAGCAGCGCAGCCTCGACGACACCTTGGCCGAGTGCCGTCTCCGCCCGTGGCGGGACCAGGCCGAGCACCGGGCTGGCGGCCAGCCCGAGCAGGTCGCAGCCGAGCAGGGCGGCGGCGCCCGGCATGTCCGCCGCCGCCAGGCCGAAACGCGGGGTCGCGCCGGGGGCCGGCATCGCCTCCCGCCCGACCACCACGGCCGAGCCCTGCGCGGCGCAGACCGGCAGCCAGCCGGCCGCGTCGAACCGGGCACGTGGGTCGCCGACCATGCGGGCCAGGGCGGCGAGGCCGGGCAGGACGAGCAGGGTCCGGCCATCCGGCGCGCCCTCGGTGGCGAAGCGGTTGGCGGCGGTCACCCCGTCCACGCCGCCGAGGACGGTTGTCTGAAGGGCGATGGCAGTGGTGGCGCCGCGGGCGAGGGAGGCTCCGAGACGATCGGCGAATCGGGCGAAGGCGCCGCCCTCGGGCCCCGGGACCAGCAGCGTGGCCGCGGTCGGCAGCGCGGCGCCGGCGGGGCCGGGCAGCCCCGTGCCGGCCGCGGCGCCCAGCCCGGCCAGCAGCCAGTCGCGGCGACGCAGGCCCTGCGGCGAAGGGATAGGGCGAGCCTGCATCGCGTTCTCCTCCCCCGACCTGCCGGCGTCGACCCCAGCCCTATGGCCGCAACCGTGCTTCAGTCCTGGTATTGCAGCAGGGCCTCGAAGGGTACGTCTAGCTTCTGGCGGCCGCCGAGGAAGGTCAGCTCGATCAGCGCCGCCACCAGCGGGACCTCGGCGCCGGCCTGGCGGAGCAGGCCGATGCCGGCGGCCATGGTGCCGCCGGTCGCCAGCAGATCATCCAGCAGGACCACCCGCTGCCCGGGCACGACCGCGTCGGCCTGCATCTCGATCCGGTCGGTGCCGTACTCCAGCGCGTAGTCCAGCCCGACCGTGGCCCCGGCAGCTTGCGCGGCTTGCGCAGCATGACGAAGCCCAGGCC
>JBMOJU010000431.1:0-4048 GCA_049315625.1 Paracraurococcus sp. | reverse complement strand
TCCTTGGGCGCTGGCGGTCCTGGCGCTGATCGGATTCACCGCCTTCGGCGCCTGGCGATTGGCCGGCCGGGGCCGCCGGATCAGCCGGTTCGGCTCGTGCTGGTGCAGGGCAACGTGGCGCAGGAGGTGAAATGGCGGCAGGACCAGCGGCTGCCGATCTTCCAGCGCTACCTGTCGCTGACCGAGGCGGCGTCGCGGGCGGCGAGGGACGCCTCGCCAGAAGAACAAATCATCGCGATATGGCCCGAAACCGCCAGCCCCTTCCTGCTGACTGAGGACCCCGAGGCGCGGCGGATGGCGGCGGCGGCACTGCCTCCGGGCGCCGCCCTGCTTGCCGGCACGGTCCGCGCCGAATGGGCCCCGGATGGTCGGCCGAGCCGGGTTTGGAACAGCCTTGTCGCCCTGGATTCCGACGGGACGGTCCAGGCGGTGTACGACAAGGCCCACCTGGTACCGTTCGGTGAGTACATGCCGCTGGCAGGCCTGATCCCGATCCGGATGGTGGCGGGAGGGATGGACTTCTCCGCCGGTCCCGGCCCGGTGACCCTCGCACCACCCGGCCTGCCGCCATTTGGTGCGCTGATCTGCTACGAAGTGATCTTCCCCGGTGCGGTCGCGCCCCGGCCGCGGCCGGATTGGCTGGTGAACATCACCAACGATGCCTGGTTCGGCCTGTCCTCCGGACCGTGGCAGCACTTGGCGGCGGCGCGGCTGCGGGCGGTGGAGGAGGGCCTGCCCCTGGCCCGGGCCGCGCAGACCGGCATCTCCGCCGTGTTCGACGCCCGGGGCGTGCGACTGGGATTGCTGCGGAGCGGGGAGACCGGCACCGTGACGCTGCCCCTACCGGGGCCGGGCCCCGTGACGCCCTTTGCCCGGTTCGGCCTGCTGAGTCCGGGGCTTGCTGCGCTGCTTTGCATGCTGGCGGGGCTTATGGCATGGCGTTCTCGACGCATTCGTGCCTGAGGCTGCCATTCCCAGCGCATCGGATAAGCGAATCCTGCACAAAGCTCGTTTTTGAGAAATCTCTTGAGTATTGACGCCCCCTTAACGCTCCCGTATAGCGGGTAGACAGGGGAGGGCCAACCCGGTCGCGTTGAGTCGAACGCCGGATCGGACGCGGCCCGCGAGCAGGATGATGGCCTATGCCGAGCGACGAGACCGTCGAGCGTACTGAGCGGGAGCATCGACCCAGCCCGATCGACGTTCACGTCGGTGGTCGCGTGCGGCTGCGCCGTACACTGCTCGGCATGAGCCAGGAAAAACTGGGCGATGCGCTCGGCCTGACCTTCCAGCAGGTGCAGAAGTACGAACGGGGCGTGAACCGCATCGGCGCCAGCCGGCTCTTCGATCTTTCCCGCGTGCTCGACGTGCCGATCGGCTTCTTCTTCGACGACATGCCTGATGCGCTGGGCGGCGGCGTCAACGCCGCGCGCCGCTCCTACGGCCTGGCCGAGCAGCAGGAAGGCTTCGACGACGAGACCCTGCACCGGCGGGAGACGCTGGAGCTGGTCCGCGCCTACTATCGCATCAATGATGCCTCGGTCCGCAAGCGCGTGTTCGAGCTCATCAAGAGCCTCACCCCGACCGACTAACCAGATCGGGTCAACCCTCCTGCAGCTGCGGATTGTCGAAGACAGGTTCGCGGTAACGACGCAGCGCCGCGTCCAGCGCCGCCGCAAGGTCGCGTTTCTGTTCGTCTCCCAGCAATCGTCCGATCTCGACGTCGCGCTGCCGCTGGCGCAGCAGCAACAGGCTGACCCGACCGGGCCGCTCCTCCAGCCTCAGCCGGGTCCAGTAGGGGTCGAGGGTCTCCGCCTGCCGGCGGCCTTTCGTATCGGTGCGGCAGATGGTGAGGCTACCCTCGGTCAGCACCAGCACTTCCATGCTCCGCGCCGTCCAGCGCCGGTGCAGCGCCAGCAGGCCAAGCACGAGCGCGGCTTCGAGCCCGGTGAAGCCCAGCACCGGCCAGGCGCCGAGCAAGGAAAACACCCCGCCTATGGTCAGCGAGCATCCCAGTACCGCGCCGCAGACGAGGAACATCCCCCGCCGCCCGAGGCTGCGGGCCGGGGTGCAGATCGCTTCGAACAGGATGCGGTCCGGATGAGCTGACATGATGGCCGTGACATGGGATGGGACTTCGATCCCGCCACCGTCGGAGACAACCCGATGCCGCGTCAACCCGCCCCGCCGCTGCACGGTACCGCGTTGGTCCCGCGCCGCGCCCGGCTGATGTCGCGTGACCAGGCCGCCGCCTTCCTGCGTGCCCTGGCCACGGCCAATCCGGCGCCGGAGACGGAGCTGCTGTACCGGGACCCCTTCAGCCTGCTGGTCGCCGTCGTGCTCTCCGCCCAGGCCACGGATGCGGCGGTGAACAAGTGCACCCCCGCGCTGTTCGAGGCGGCGCCCGATCCGGCGGCGATGGCCGCGCTCGGTGCCGAGGGGATCGGCGCGCATATCCGCCGCATCGGGCTTTGGCAGGGCAAGGCGCGCAACGTCGCGGCGCTGGCGGCACAGCTGGTCGAGACGCATGGCGGGGCGGTGCCGCGCGACCGGGCGGCGCTGGAGGCGTTGCCGGGCGTCGGCCGCAAGACCGCCAACGTCGTGCTGAACATCGCCTTCGGCGAGAACACCATGGCGGTGGACACGCATATCTTCCGGCTCGGCAACCGCACCGGGCTTGCCCCCGGCAAGACCCCGCGGGAGGTCGAGGACGGGTTGGTGAAGCGCTGCCCGCCGGAACTGCTGCGCAACGCCCACCACTGGCTGATCCTGCATGGGCGCTATGTCTGCAAGGCGCGGGCGCCGGAGTGCTGGCGCTGCGTCGCGGCGGCGCAGTGCAACTACCGCGACAAGGTGGCCGCACCGGCGGGCTGAGACGCCCGGGTCTTGCAGCCCGGGCGGGCCGATGCCCTGATGCTGCGCAACGACGGGTCGCGCCGCGGCCCCGGGAGGGAATGCGCATGAAGATCGGTTTCGTCGGCCTGGGCAACATGGGTGGCCCGATGTGCCGCAACATGATGAAGGGCGTGAACCACGAGGTCGTGGTGCACGACCTGAACCCCGAGGCGGTGCGTGCCTGCACCGAAGCCGGCGCGACGGCGGCCGAAAGCCTGGCGGCGCTGGCCGCGGAGTGCGACCTGATCTTCACCTCCCTGCCGACGCCGAAGGCGGTCGAGGCGGTGGTCGATGGCATCGTCCCCTTCATCCGTCCGGGCACCGCGATGTTCGATCTCAGCACCAACGCGCCGGCCGTGGTGAAACGCCTGCATGCGATGCTGGCGGAGAAGGGCGTTGCGCTGCTCGATGCGCCGGTGACCGGCGGCGTCGTGCGGGCGACCGACGGTACGCTCGTTATCATGGTGGGCGGCGAGGAGGCGGTGTTCGAGCAACACCGCTCGATCCTTGCCGCCTTCAGCGGTCAGCTCGTGCATGTCGGGCCGGTCGGCAGCGCGTCTGTCGCCAAGCTGATCAACAACATGCTGCTGCTGTGCAATTCCGCCGCCGCGGCCGAGGGGCTGATGATCGGCGCCATGGCCGGCATCGACATGGGCAAGCTCACGGCCATCATCCAGAACGGCTCGGGCGACAGCGCCGGCGTTCGCGGCCTGGCGGCACGGGCGCTGAAGGGCGAGTTCAAGGCGAGCTTCGCGCTCGACCTGGCGTACAAGGATCTCGGCCTGGCGGTGGACTTGGAGGCCGAGCACGGCGTGCCTGGGCTGCTGGCGCCGCAGGCCCTGGCGCTGCTGCGCATGGCGCGCGGCATGGGCTTCGGCCAGCTCGACACCACCGCGATGCTGAAGGTGTACGAGACGATGCTGGGGCGGGAGGCGCGGCTTTAGGCCCAGGCGGTGCAGGCGCCGAATTGTCGCTAGGGGCGCTTGCATTGCCGGCGGCGTCTGTTAGAACCCGCCCCCACGACGGATTGCGGGAGTAGCTCAGGGGTAGAGCACAACCTTGCCAAGGTTGGGGTCGAGGGTTCGAATCCCTTCTCCCGCTCCAGTCGGTCCCATAATATCAGTCACTTACGCAAGGCTCGCTCACGCGGGCC
>JBMOJU010000430.1:0-4051 GCA_049315625.1 Paracraurococcus sp. | reverse complement strand
CGCGCTGCTGCTGCACCTGCTGGTGTCCCGTTTCGACGAGGGGCCAGGCGGCCGCAGCATCCCGAACGCGCCCGGCAACGCGGAATTCGCCGCGGCGGTGGCGGCGCTGACCCGGCACGGCAGGCTGCAATTCAACGGCTACACGCGGCTCATCCCGCTCGGCCCGCGGCTGACCGGGCCCCAGGCGGCGGCACCCGAGATCCTGGCAGAGTTGCGCCAGCCGGGTGTCTCGCTGCGGCCGGATGGGCCAGGCTGGCGGCTGTACCGCCCGGTCGGGCAGCTCGTGCTCTGCGTTGCCGAGGGCGCTGACCATTACCGCGCGCTGGCGATGGATACAGAGGCGCCGCAGGTTTCGCCGATGAACCAGGAAGGCGACCCCTGCACCGCCGAGGAGGTCGCCGACCTCCCGATTCCGCCCGGGCGCGCGGCGATCTCCGGCGCCGGCTGGTACCTGCGTTCGGTCGAGGAGGTGATGCACCACCTGGGCGCGGTGCAGCGGGCGGCCGAGGCGGGCCGGCCGACCCGCATCCGCATCGGCGATGCCACGCCGCTGCTGTTCCGCCTCTGGCCCAGCCCGCCGCCGCGACCGCGGCTGTCGCTGGCGTATCGCGGCACCCGCTGGTGGGTGGCCGAGCAGGATGACCGGGAGGACGTGACGCTGAGCGTGCTGGCGCTGACGGCGCAGTTGCTGAACCTGCAGAAAGCCGCCGGCGAGATCCCCGCCACCGGGACACTGCGGCTGGTGCGGTAGCCCGCGCGCCCCTACCGTCCCGCCGACGGAGGAACCCATGAAAGCTATCGGCTACACCCATTGCCATCCGATCGACCATCCGGAGGCACTGCTCGATCTCGACCTGCCGGAGCCGGCGGCGCCGCAGGGCCGGGAGCTGCTGGTCGAGGTGCGCGCCGTCTCGGTCAATCCGGTGGACGCCAAGCAGCGCGCCGCCGCCGATCCGGGCGGCAAGACGCGGGTGCTGGGGTTCGACGCCGCCGGCGTGGTGCGCGCGGTGGGGCCGGACTGCACCCTGTTCCGCGCCGGCGACGCTGTCTCCTATGCCGGCGTGGTGAACCGCCCCGGCACGAATGCCGCGCTGCACCTGGTGGATGAGCGCATCGTCGGGCCGAAGCCCGGGACGCTGTCCTTCGCCGAGGCCGCGGCGATGCCGCTGACCACGATCACCGCCTATGAGGCGCTGTTCGAGCGCCTGCGCGTGCCGCGCGGGGAGGACCGCCCCGGCGAGGCGGTGCTGATCCTCGGCGGCGGCGGCGGCGTCGCCTCGATCGCCATCCAGCTGGCGCGGCAGCTCACCGGGCTGACGGTGCTCGCCACCGCCTCCCGCCCCGAGACGCGGGAGTGGTGCCTCTCGCTCGGCGCCCACCACGTGCTGGACCATGCCGGCGACCTGCCGGCGCAGGTGAAGGCGCTGGGGCTGCGGGTGCCCCACGTCTTCGCCATCAACCGGACCGACGCGCACTGGGACGCCATCTGCCGGCTGATCGCCCCCTTCGGCCTGGTCTGCGTGATCGACGCCACCAGCGGGATGGACGTCCAGAAGCTGCGGCCGAAATCCGCCGGCCTCGTGTTCGAAGGCATGTTCGCCCGCGCCCTGCACCAGACCCCGGACATGGCGGAGCAGCACCGGCTGCTGGCCGAGGTGGCCGGGCTGATCGATGCCGGGCGGGTGCGGCATACGATGACGCGGCACCTGGGGCGGATCGACGCGGCCAATCTGCGGCAGGCGCATGCGCTGGTGGAGGCCGGGACGATGCGCGGCAAGGCCGTGTTGGAGGGATTCTGAGCGTGTCGGCCCGGGTTTAGGTCTTGAGCGCCCTAAACCCTGAAATTCCCCTCAAATCCATTCAAATGGGTTGAGGTTGAAACCGGGCCTTGGCCAATTTCCCCAGCCCTGCCAGGGGCTTGCCGCGATGGCGATTGAGGGTTTGAGGCTTTGAGCGCCTCAATCCGCGGCCCCCGATCGCCCGTCGGACAATACCCTGGGGGCAGGCGGACGCACCGCTGGACTTGATAATATTCCTATAAACCGATCCGGCAGGCGCCGCAAGTCGCCTGTCGCGCCACGCGATCCGCCGCGGCCTTGCCCCCGCCGCCCGGAGACCCGACCTGGGGTGAAAGCCGACTGGACCCTCGCCGCATGGCCCTCTTTGCCTTCGACAACAGCTACGCCCGCCTGCCCGACCGCTTCCATGCCCGGCTGCCGCCGACGCCGGTCGCCGCACCGGGGCTGGTCCGCATCAACACCGGGCTGGCCGCGACGCTGGGCCTCGACCCCGCCGCACTGGCCAGCCCGGAGGGCCTCGCCATCCTCGCCGGCAACGCACTGCCGGAGGGGGCGGAGCCGCTGGCCCAGGCCTATGCCGGGCATCAATTCGGCGGCTTCAACCCGCAGCTCGGCGATGGCCGCGCCATCCTGCTGGGGGAGGTGGTCGGGCGCGACGGCCTCCGCCGCGACATCCAGCTCAAGGGCTCCGGCCCCACCCCCTTCTCCCGCCGCGGCGATGGCCGCGCCGCGCTCGGGCCGGTGCTGCGCGAATACATCATCTCGGAGGCGATGTTCGCCCTCGGCGTGCCGACCACCCGCAGCCTCGCCGCGGTGACCACCGGGGAGCCGGTGTACCGCGAGACGCCGCTGCCCGGTGCGGTGCTCACCCGGATCGCCGCCAGCCATCTGCGCGTCGGCACCTTCCAGTACTTCGCCGCCCGGAAGGATGTCGAAGCGCTGCGGCTCCTCGCCGACTACGCCATCGCCCGGCACTACCCGGCGGCGGCCGAGGCCGAACACCCCACCCACGCCTTCCTCGGCGCGGTGGTCGAGGCGCAGGCACGGCTGGTGGCGCAGTGGATGCTCATCGGGTTCATCCATGGCGTGATGAACACCGACAACTGCACCATCAGCGGCGAGACGATCGATTACGGCCCCTGCGCCTTCATGGATGCCTACGACCCGGCGACGGTGTTCAGCTCGATCGACTACCAGGGCCGCTATGCCTACGCGAACCAGCCGGGCATCGTGCAGTGGAACCTGACGCGCCTGGCCGAGACGCTGCTGCCGCTGCTGGCCGAGGAGACCGAAGCGGCGATCGAGATCGCCAAGGCCGCGCTGGCGGGCTTCGCCCCGGCCTTCGAGGCCGCCTGGCATGCCGGGCTGCGCCGCAAGCTGGGGTTGATGGAGGAGCGGGAGGGTGACCTGGCGCTGGCCGAGGACCTGCTGGCGCGGATGCAGGCGAACGGCGCCGATTTCACCCTGACCTTCCGGGCGCTGTGCGGGGCCGCGGCGGGGCCGGAGGGCGACGGAGCGGCGCGGGCGCTGTTCGCCGACCCGGAAGCCTTCGATGGCTGGGCCACGGGCTGGCGCGCCCGGCTGGCGGCGGAGGCGATGGCGCCGGCGGAGCGCGCCGCCGCGATGCGGGCCGCGAACCCCGCCATCATCCCGCGCAACCACCAGGTGGAGGCGGCGATCGTGGCGGCGACGGAGCGCGGCGACCTCGCACCGTTCGAGGCGCTGCTCGATGCCATCGGCCGGCCCTTCGAGGACCGGCCCGGCCTGGAACGCTACACCCTGCCGCCGGAGCCGGAGGAACGGGTGCTGCAGACCTTCTGCGGGACCTGACCCGCCCCTCTCGGGACGAACCGATCAGGGGCGGGTCGGGTATCGGCCCAGCGTGCAGATGCAGTGGCGAAGCTCGCCGGCCCGCCATGGCCGCGGCGCGCCCTGGTCGTCCTTCGGGCGGAGGTCGGGCAGGGCGAAATGGATCCTGCCGTCGCCGCCGAAGGCGGTGCCGATGAGCGAGAAAAGCGCCGAGTTCCGGTTGATGTCGAGCAAGCTGCCGTCGCAGTCGGCCCAGCCGACCGGCGCGAACGAACCGGCGAACAGAGCAATCGAAGCGAGGTAGTCGTCCTCCCCCATGGTCCCCTCCTGTTGTCTGCCCGGCCGGCGGCGGGGCGGGCCGGGAAAACCTAGGCGTTCGGTTGCGTGATTGACAGCGCGACCCTTCCGTCCGGGGGCGCACCGGCCCGCGGGCCGGCGCCTAG
>JBMOJU010000429.1:0-4061 GCA_049315625.1 Paracraurococcus sp. | reverse complement strand
TCGAGATGAATCCCGCCACCGTCTCGCTGGAAAAGGCGCGCGCCTTGCTCGCCCGAGTCTATCTGGACGGCAACGACCCTGTCGCGGCCCGCCTGCTTGGCCCTGTACCGGGCCTCGTCGCTGCGTCGAAGGAGCGTCTCGACGGTGTCCTGGCCGCCTGCCTCTGTGCGGCGTTTCGGCGGGCGCGGCCGGGCGAAGACCCTAGTCACCGGGGGGCGGGGGGGCAAGGGCGGCGTTTGGATTGCGCCCCGCATCGGTCACACACCGGCCGCCGATTTGCCCTAAGAAGCGCAGCATGCGCCGCCGTTCCCTCCTCGCCCTGCCGCTCCTCCTCCCCGCCACCGCCCTCGCCCAGCCGGCGGAGGCGATGCGCGCCGCCGGCCGCCAGGCCGTCGCCCTGGCCAATGCGCAGCGCTGGGCGGAAGCCGACGCCGCGGCGCAGGCCGCCGACCCGCTGATCCGCAAATACGTCACCTGGCTCCGCCTGCAGCAGCGCGGCCAGGCCGCGAGCGCGGCGGAGGTCGCAGGCTTCGCCCTCGGCAATCCGGACTGGCCCGGGCAGGACATGCTGGGCCGGCGGGCGGAGGAGCTGCTGGCCTTCGACCCCGACGACGCCCTCGCCACCCAATGGTTCGCCGCCCGCGCGCCGCGCTCGCTGGAAGGCTACCAGCGCCTGGCCGATACCCTCGCCCGCGCCGGCCGCCCGGCCGAGGCGGCGGATGTGCTCGGCGCCGGCTGGGCCGAGGCGCCGGCCGATGCGGCGGCCGAGGCCGCCTATCTCGGCCGCAACGCCGCCGCCCTGCAGCCGCGCCACCACGCCCGCCGCTTCGACCGCTTGGCGCTGGCCAGCGAAGCCGCCGCGGCGGCGCGCGTGCTGCCCTACCTCGACGCCGCCTGGCAGGCGACCGGCAGCGCCCGCCTCGCCTATGCCGCCGACCGGCCGGATGCCGACAGCCCGGGCCTCGCCGCCGCCGCCCCGGCCGATGCCGGGCTGACCCTGGAACGCGCCCGCTGGCTCCGCCGGCGGGAGCAGGACCAGGACGCCGCCGCGGCCTTCGCCGCCGGGACGAAGCTGATCCCACAGCCCGCCCCCGACACCGCCCGCGCCGGCTGGACGGAACGCCAGGTGCTGGCCCGCAAGCTGCTTCGCCTCGGCGAACCGCGCGCCGCCCATGGCGTGGCCGCCGGGCATGGCATCGCCGCACCCGGGGAGCCGCGGCAGGACGCCGAATTCCTCGCCGGCTTCATCGCGCTGCGCTTCCTGCGCGACGCGCCGGCGGCGGAACGCCACTTCGCCCGGCTCGGCGAGGACAGCCGCAGCGTCATCACCCGCGCCCGCAGCCTGTATTGGCAGGGCCGCGCGGCGGAGGCGCAGGGCGCCGGCGCAAGGGCGAAGGAGCGCTACCGGGCCGCGGCCGAATTCCCCCTCGCCTTCTATGGCCAACTTGCCGCGGTGACCGTGGGGGAGGACGGGCCGGCGCTGTCCGCCCGCATCGCCCGCGCCCCGGGCCCACAGCCCTCCGCCGCCCAGGCGCAGGCCTTCGGCGCGCGGGAGACGGCGCGGGTGGTGGTGGCGCTGACCGAGATCGGTGAGGCCCGCCGCGCCCGCCCCTTCCTGCTGCGGCTGGAGGAGACGTCGCCCGACCCGGCCGACAAGGTGCTCGCCGCCCGCCGCGCCCAGCAGATCGGCCGGCCGGACCATGCCGTCTGGGTAGTGCGCCGGGCCGGCGCCAGCGGCCTGATGGCCCTGGCCGAGGGCTGGCCCGCCCCCTATCCCGCGCCAATCGACGGTCCGGAGGCGGCGCTGGTCTTCGGCATCACGCGGCAGGAGAGCAATTTCGACCCGGAGGCGGTGTCGTCGGCCAATGCCCGCGGGCTGATGCAGTTGCTGCCCGCGACCGCCGCCGGTGTGGCCAAGCGGCTCGGGCTGCGGCATCAGGTGGGGATGCTGACCACCGATACCTCGCACAACATGCGCCTGGGCGCGGCCTATCTGGACCAGCTGCTGGTCCGCTTCGGCGGCACGCTGCCCTTCGCCGTCGCCGGCTACAATGCCGGGCCGGGCCGGGTCGACGAATGGCTCGGCAGCTATGGCGACCCGCGCGGCGGCAGCGTCGCCATGCTCGACTGGATGGAGCAGATCCCCTTCGCCGAGACGCGCAACTACGTGCAGCGGGTGATCGAGAACATGGCGATCTACCGCGCCCTCGATGCCCGATCGGCGGGGCTGGAGCATCCAATGACCCAATGGCTGAAGGCGGCCGGCTGATGGAGCCGCGCCTGCGAAGGTTCAGCGCCCGCGACGGGCTGCGCCTGGCGGCGCGGGACTGGGCCGGGCCGGCGCATGCCACGCCGCTGCTCTGCCTCTCCGGCATCTCGCGCTCCGGGCTCGATTTCGTCGAGGTGGCGGCGCGCTTCGCCGGAACGCGGCGGATCGTCGCGCTGGACTATGCCGGCCATGGCGACAGCGAACGCGCCGCCTCCCCCACCCGCTATGCGCCGCAGGCGGCAATGGGCGACGTGCTGGACGCGATGGCGGCGCTCGGGCTGCACCGCGTCGCGCTGCTCGGCACCAGCTTCGGCGGGATCCTCGGCATGGCGCTCGGCACGTTGCGGCCGGGGGTGCTGGCCGGGCTGGCGCTGAACGACACCGGCCCGGTGCTGGAAAAGGGCGGGCTCGACTCGATCGGCGAGATCATCGGCCGCGATCCGGGCTTCGCCACGCTCGAGGATGCGGTCGCCTTCCTCAAGGCGCGGCTGCCGCCTCTCGGCACCACGGAGGCCGGTTGGCCCGGCGTCGCCGAGCGCACCTACCGGCGGGGCGAGGATGGCCGCTGGCACCCGCGCTGGGATATCCGCATCGTCGACATCCTGCCGAAGGGGGGCGGCGCCGCGCCCGACCTGTGGCCCTTCTTCCGCGCCATCCCGCCGATCCCGACCCTGCTGGTCTGGGGGCAGGAAAGCACGGTGCTCTCGGCCCGGACGGTACAGGCGATGCGGGCGGCGCGGCCGGAGATGGCGCTGTGTTCCCTGCCCGGCATCGGCCATGCGCCGAGCCTCGCCGAGCCCGTGGCGCTGGCGGCGATCGCACAATGGCTGGCGGCGATCGGGTGAGGCGGGGCCAGCAACTCGCCTATGCGGTGGCGACGCTCGGCGGCATCGGCCGGCTACGCCCGGCGCCGGGCACCTGGGGTTCGGCCGCGGTGCTGCCGGCGGTGCTGCTGGGGCCCTGGGCCTGCCTGGCGCTTTCGCTGCTGCTGACGGTCGCCGGCTATTGGGCGACCCGGCGCATGCTGGGGGACGACACCGCCGCCGACCCGTCCTGGGTGGTGGTGGATGAGGGCGCCGGCCAGGCCCTGGCACTGGCCGCGCTGCCGGCCGGCGTCGGGGCGCCCGGCGTGCTGATGGCCTTCCTGCTGTTCCGCCTGTTCGATATCACCAAGCCCGGCCCGGTCGGCTGGGCCGACCGGCAGCACGGCGCGCGCGGCGTGATGCTGGACGACATCATCGCCGGCGCGCTGGCCGCGGCGCTGATCCTGCTCTCGCGCGCGCTGCTGCCGGAAGGAACGCTCTGATGATGCCGCAAGCCACATTGGAGGAGGCACGCGATCTGCTGCCCCTGCTGCAGGCGCGTGGGATGACGCTGGCGACGGCGGAAAGCTGCACCGGCGGGCTGATCGCCGCGGCGCTCACCGCCATCGCCGGCAGCTCGGCCGTGGTGACGCATGGCTTCGTCACCTATTCCAACGAGGCCAAGCGCGACGTGCTCGGCATCCCCTGGGGGGTGATCGAAGGCTACGGCGCGGTCAGCGACGCGGTGGCGCGGCGGATGGCGGAGGGCGCGCTGGCGCGCAGCGGGGCCGATGTGGCCGTCAGCTGCACCGGCATCGCCGGTCCGGGCGGGGCGACGCCGGGCAAGCCTGTCGGGCTGGTGCATATGGCCGTGGCGCTGCGCGACGGGACGCGGGCGATCCGCCGGGTCTTCCCGGGCGACCGCGCCGCGGTGCGGGCGGCGACGGTGGCGGAGGTGTTCGGGCTGGTGCGGACGGTGCTGGACGCCG
>JBMOJU010000076.1:0-18184 GCA_049315625.1 Paracraurococcus sp. | reverse complement strand
GCATAACCTACACCCCCTGCAGCCCCGTGGATTAATACCTTCTCCCCAGCTTTCCTTGGTTCAGACGCGCTCGATCACCATCGCAATGCCCTGGCCGACGCCGATGCACATCGTCGTCAGGGCATAGCGCGCCTGGCGGTTCTGCAGCTCCTGCACCGCGGTCAGCACCAGCCGCGCGCCGGACATGCCGAGCGGGTGCCCCAGCGCGATCGCGCCGCCGTTGGGGTTCACGTGCTCGGCGTCATCCGCCAGGCCGAGGTCGCGCGTCACCGCCAGCGCCTGCGCCGCGAAGGCCTCGTTCAGCTCGATGATGTCGATCTCGGAGAGCTTGAGCCCCGCCTTCTCCAGCACCTTCCGCGTCGCCGGCGCCGGGCCGAAGCCCATGATGCGCGGCGCGACGCCGGCGGTCGCCGCCGCCACCATGCGCGCGCGCGGCGTCAGGCCGTATTTCTTCACCGCGGCCTCGGAGGCGATGATGATCGCCGCGGCGCCGTCATTGACGCCGCTGGCATTACCGGCGGTGACGCTGCCACCTTCCTTGCGGAACGGCGTCGGCAGCTTCGCCAGCGCCTCCATCGTGGTGTCGGGGCGAAGGTGCTCGTCATGCTCGACGCGCACCGGGTCGCCCTTGCGGCGGGGGATTTCCACCGCGACGATCTCCTGCGCGAAGCGGCCGCTGGCCTGCGCGCGCCCGGCGCGCTGCTGGCTGCGATACGCGAAGGCGTCCTGGTCGGCGCGGCTGACCTGGAAATCCTGCGCGACGTTCTCCGCCGTCTCCGGCATGGAATCGACGCCATGCGCCGACTTCATCTTCGGGTTGACGAAGCGCCAGCCGATCGTGGTGTCGTAGATCTCCGGCGCGCGGCCGAAGGCTTCCGCCTGCTTGCCCTGGACATAGGGCGCGCGGGTCATGCTCTCGACCCCGCCGGCCAGCATGAGATCGGCCTCGCCGGCCTTGATGGCACGGGCGGCGATGCCGACGGCGTCCATGCCGGAGCCGCAGAGGCGGTTCACGGTGCCGCCCGGGATGTTGGACGGCAGGCCGGCCAGCAGCAGGGCCATGCGGGCGACGTTGCGGTTGTCCTCGCCGGCCTGGTTGGCGCAGCCGTAGATCACGTCCTCCACCGCTTCCCAGTCAACGCCGGGGTTGCGGGCCATGAGGGTGCGCAGCGGAATGGCGCCGAGGTCGTCGGCGCGGACCGGGGCCAGGCCGCCGGCATAGCGGCCGATCGGGGTGCGGACGGCATCGCAGATATAGGCCACGGCCATGGCGGAATTCCTCCCTGTTTGGTGGGCCGAGACTTGCCCCCGGCGTTGGCCGGGGTCAACTCAGCCGAGCCGGATGCACGGCGCCGGCGCCCGCCTTGTCCGGGCGTGAGGTGCCGTGCTACCGCGAAACTTGCAATTCGAAAGTCTTGGCGATGAACGACCTTCCGCGGCATGCCGGGGCAGGCGCCGGCGCGACTGCCTGCCAGGGCTGCGGCACCGGCCACGGCCTCGATTTCGAATTGGCCGTCGCCTTCCAGCCGATCCTCGATGCGGATCGCGGCGGCGCCGTACTGGCGCAGGAGGCGCTGATCCGCGGACCGCAGGGGCAGGGGGCCGCCTGGGTGCTGGACCAGATCAAGCCGGAGGCCATCTATGCCGCCGACAAGGCCTGCCGGATCGCCGCGGTGCAGGAGGCGGTGCGGCTTGCCCTGCCCGCCAGCGGCGCCAAGCTCTCGATCAACATCCTGCCGAACGCGATCTACGATCCGGTCACCTGCATGCAGTCGACGCTCGCGGCGGCCAGGCGGCTCGGCTTCCCGCCCGCGTTGCTGATGTTCGAGATCAGCGAAAGCGAGAAGGTGCGCGACCTGAAGCACCTCCAGCGCATCGTCGACACCTACCGCGGCATGGGCTTCGCCATGGCGATCGACGATTTCGGCGCCGGCAACGCCGGGCTCTCGCTGCTGGCCGACATCACGGTGGATTGGGTGAAGCTGGACATGGGGCTGGTGCGCAACTGCGATACGGACCGGACGCGCCGGATCATCATCGCCAGCATGGTGCGGGCCTGCGGCGACCTCGGCATCGGCGTGATCGCCGAGGGGATCGAGACCGTGGACGAATACACGACGCTGCGGGAGATCGGGGTATCGTGCTTCCAGGGCTACCTGTTCGCCCGGCCGGGCTTCCGGACGCTGCCGCCGGCCGCCCTGCCGCCGGGTATCAGCTGAGCACCCGCACCGTCCGGGCTGTGCTACGATGCGCCTGCCATGGTCGTCACAACCGCAAGAACCCTCCCCGACCTGCCGGCCGCCCTGCGCGAAGCGGCGGCCCGCCTGGCCTCCGCCACGCGGGCGGAGGCGGTGGTGCTGTTCGGCAGCCGGGCGCGGGGCGAGGCACGCGCCGACAGCGACTGGGACCTCTGCGTCCTTCTGCCGGATGATACGCCGGCGGGCAGCGTCACGCCGACGTCGCTCTGGCGTCTGGTCGCCGACGTGCCGCTGGCGATCCAGGTGGTGCCGATCCGCCGCTCGGTCTTCGCGGCGCGGCGCGGGTTGGTGAACAGCCTCAGCCGGGATGTGGCGGAGGATGGGGTGGCGCTGCACGGTGCCCTGCCGCCATGACCTCGGATGCCGTGGCTTGGCTGCGCCGTGCGGAGAGTGATCTCGACGGAGTGCGGCGTGCACTGATGCCGCTGCCCGGGCCCAACCCGGAGCTCGCCGCCTACCATTGCCAGCAAGCCGGCGAAAAGCTGGTGAAGGCGCTTCTCGTGGCGCTGGGCATTGCATTCCCGCGCCGAGGCTTCACCGGGCACGATATCGGCCTCGCGGCGCGGCTCATCCCGGATGGGCACGCCTTGCGGCCCGTGGCGGTGGCCCTCGCGGAGCTTACCCCCTGGGCCACGGCGTTCCGCTATCCGACGGAAGACCCGTCCACCGCCGAGGCGACACCGACGCCCGAGGTGCTCGCGGCGTGGCTCGAGCGGCTCGAGGCATTCCGGACCGATGTGGCAGCGCTGACCGGCGTTAGCTGAGCACCTGCACCAGCCACAGGCTCAACCCTGGAAACGCCACGCACAGCGCCAGCCGCACCAGGTCCGTCAGCAGGAAGGGCAGCACCCCGCGGTAGATCCGCGCGATCGGCACATCCTTCGCCATCGACGCTATGACGAAGACGTTCAGCCCGATCGGCGGCGCCGTCAGCCCGATCCCCACCACCCCCAGCACCAGCACGCCGAACCACAGCGCCGTCTGCTCCGTCGTCATGCCGAAATCGAGCGCCGTCACCACCGGGAAGAACACCGGCAGGGTCAGCAGGATCATCGCCAGCTCGTCCATGACGGCGCCCAGGATGATGTAGAAGACCAGCAGCAGCACCAGCACGCCGTAGGGCGGCAGGCCGCTCTCGCTCACCCAGATCGCCGCCGTGTCGGGCAGCTGCGACAGCGCCAGGAAGGCGTTGAACACCTCCGCCCCAAGCAGGATGACGAAGATCATCGCCGTGGTCTCGGCGGTGCCGCGCAGCGCCTCCGCCACCTCGCGCCAGCCTATGTCGCGCCGCGCGACGCCCAAGGCCAGCGTCAGGATGCAGCCGACCGCGGCGCTTTCGGTGGGCGTGAAGATGCCGGCGAACAGCCCGGCGACGACGATCACGGTGATCGAGGTGATGCCCCAGACCCCGCGCAGCGCTGCCAGCCGCGCGCGCCAGGGGAGCTTCGCCACCGCGGGCCAATTCGCCGGGTCGCGCCGCGCCAGCCACCAGATCACCGCCATGTAGAATCCCGCGGCGATGAAGCCCGGGATGGTGCTCGCCATGAACAGCTTGACGATGTTCTGCTCGGTGCTGATGGCGTAGATCACCAGGATGACGCTGGGCGGGATCAGCACGCCGAGCGTCCCGCCCACCGCCAGCAGCGCCGCCGAGATGCCCGGCTGGTAGCCGTGCCGGCGCAGCTCCGGCAGGCAGGCGCGACCCATCGTCGCGGTGGTCGCCACGCTGCTGCCGCAGATCGCGCCGAACACCGTGCAGCCCATCATCGCGCCCTGCGCCAGCCCGCCCGGCTTGTGCCCCACCATGGCATTGGCGGCGACGAACAGCTCCCGCGCCAGCCCGCCACGCTCGGCCAGCGCGCCCATCAGGATGAACAGCGGCACCACGCTGAGCGTATAGCTGGCGAACAGGTGCCAGGGCGTGGTCTTCAGGTAGTTCATCAGGGTCGCCAGGTCGACGATCCAGACATAGCCGCCGGCGCCGACCAGCAGCATCGCCAGCCCGACCGGGCAGCGCAGCGCGATCAGCCCGAGCAGCGCGGCGAAGCCGCCGAGCCCGACCAGCATCTCCTCGGGCATCAGCCCCGCCCCTTCGCCAGCCGCACCACCCAATAGAGCGCCGCCGGCGCCGCCGCGGCGAAGCCGAGCGCGCCGAGCCCGACCGCCCACCAGGTGGACAGGCCGAGCACCATCGTCGTCGTGCCGCTGCGCCAGGTCTCGATGGCGCCGACCGCCAGCCGTTCGGCCAGCACCGCCACGACGCCGAACCAGACCAGCGTCCACCCGACGTCGATCCACCGCGTCACGCCGCGCGGCAGCCAGGTGGTGAAGGAATCCACGAGGATGTTGGCCCGCAGCAGCGTGCCGTAGGCGATGAAGCCGAACACCGACAGCCCGGCGCCGAGCGAGACCAGCTCGAAATCCCCGGGCACCGGCTGGCGGATGAGCCAGCGCTGCAGCACGCTCCAGGTGGTCAGCAGCGCGGTGGCCAGCAGCATCGTCCCGCCCAGCAGCGCCAGCCCGGTCGCCAGCTGCGCCACCGGGCCGTGCGGCGGCGCCTCGGGCGTCGCCACTCAGGCCACGCCGGCGCCGTGCTTCGCCACCAGGGCGCGCGCCTGGGCCAGCAGCGCGGCGCTGTCGAGGCCCTTCTCCTTCGCCTGCGCCAGCCAGGTGTCGATGACGGGCTGGGTCGTAGCGACCCAGCGGGCCTTCTCCGCCTCGGTGATCTCGGTCACCTGGTTGCCGCGCTTGCGCACATCGGCCTCGACGATCGGCCCGCGCTCATCCCACGGCACGGCCGCCATGCGGGCCGCGGCGGCGCCGCTGTTGGCATCCAGCACGGCGCGGAGGTCGTCGGGCAGGCCGGCATACTTCGCCTTGTTCATCGCCAGGATGAAGGTGGCGATATAGAGCGTCGGGCTGCCCGGGATCTCGGTGTGGTACTTCACCATCTCCTGCAGGCGGATGCTCGGCACCACCTCCCACGGCACCACCGCGCCGTCGATCACGCCCTGGCTCATCGCCTCCGGGATCTGCGGCACCGGCATCCCCACCGGGCTGGCGCCGAGCGCGCGCAGCGCCTCCCCATTGAGGCGGGAGGGGAAGCGCAGCTTCAGGCCGCGCAGATCCTCCATCGTCTTCACCTCGCGGCGGGTGTGGATCAGCCCCTCGCCATGGCCCCAGACGCACAGCGGATGCACCTCGGCGAACTCGTCCCGCAGCATGGTGCTGGCGTATTCCTGGATCGCCAGGCAGTTCACGATCGCCTTCTTGTGGGAGACGAAGGGCAGCTCGAAGACCTCGATCTTCGGGAAGCGGCCCGGGGTGTTGCCGGGCAGGGTCCAGATGATGTCGGCCACGCCGTCGCGCGCCTGGTCGAACAGCTGCGGCGGCGCGCCGCCCAGCTGCATCGCCGGGAAGATCTGGATCTTGAGGCGCCCGTTGCTCTCGGCCGCGACCTTCTGCGCCCAGGGCTGCAGGAAGAAGCGGTGGACGTTCGACACCGCCGGCAGGAAGTGGTGCAGCCGCAGCGTCGTCTCCTGCGCCCGGACTTGCAGGGCGGGCAGCGCCAGGGCGGCGCCCAGCGTCAGGGCGGTGCGACGATGCATGTTGGGCGTTTCCTCGGCCAGGGCGACGATGCCCGGCGATATGCCCGTTCCGCAGGGCGGGTTCAACCGCCGTGCAGGGCATCCACCAGCGCGCGCGCCCGCGCGCCCACGGCCGTGGCGCTGTCGCCCGGCTTGTAGAGCGAGGAGCCGATCCCGAAGCCGGCCGCGCCCGCGGCACGCCAGGGGCCGATCGTCTCGGCCGACATGCCGCCCACCGGCAGCACCGCGGTGCCCTTGGGCAGCACCGCCAGCAGTGCCCGCAGCACGGCCGGCGACGCCGCCTCGGCCGGAAACAGCTTCAGCGCATCGGCGCCGGCGGCCAGCAGGGCGAAGGCCTCGGTCGGGGTGAAGCAGCCGGGTGCCGCCAGCAGGCCGCGGGTCTTGGCGAAGCGGACCAGCGCCGCGTCGGCATGCGGCGTGACGATCAGCCGGCCGCCGGCGGCGGCGATCTCGCTGACCTGCGCCGTGCTCATCACCGTCCCGGCGCCGACCAGGGCGCGATCGCCGAAATGCCGCGCCAGCCGGCGGATGCTCTCGATCGGCTCGGGCGAGTTGAGCGGCACTTCCAGCACCAGGATGCCGGCATCGACCAGCGCCTGCCCCACCGGGACCGCCTCCGCCGGCGTCAGCCCGCGCAGGATGGCGACGAGCGGGCAGCGGGCGAGCCATTCTGTCAGGACCATCGGATCGTCTCCGCGATCTGGAACAGGCCTTGCGCCACGACGTCGTCCGGATGGCGACGAAAGGTCAGGCCATGCGCAGTGAATGCCATCGCATAGGCCCGCGCCAGGGTCTCGCTGCCGGCGAGATGGATCGGCCCGTCCGGCGCGCCCTCCGCCAGCACCGCGCGAAGCTCGTGCCCGATCAGCAGGCCGGAGAGGTAGCTGGCGGTGGCGGCCTCCGGCAGGTCGCCCAGCAGGCCGAGCGCGCGGGTGCCGAACAGGTGGTGCAGCAGCCCGCCGGGCTCGCCCGCCCGCCGGACGCCGCGCAGGAAGGCGGCGTCATCCTCCGGTCCCGGCGCGGCGAGGCGACCGAGGATGCTGTGCTGCAGCAGCACGGCGCGGGTCTCGCCGGTCATCTGGGTGGCGAAGCCGGTGACGCGCCCGCCCGCCAGCCTTGCCCATTTGCTGTGGGTGCCGGGCAGGCAGACCAGCGCCGGCGCCTCCCCCAGCGTCGCCAGCAGGCCGATGAGCTTGGTCTCCTCCCCGCGCATCACGTCCGGCACGCCACCGGCGTCGCGCGCGGTCAGGCCCGGCACCAGGCGGCAGGCGGCGCCCTCGAACGCCAGCGGCACCACCGCGGCGGCGATCTCCGCCGGGCCGGCGGGGCAGGGCAGGTAGGGCGCCTCGACCCAGCCCTGCCGGCTGCCGACCATGCCGCAGAGCAGGATGCGGCTCTCGCCGGCGGCCAGCCAGGGGCCGATGGCGTCACGCAGCGCGTCCGGGAAGCCGCCCGCCGGGATGCTCAGGATGCCGGCCGGGCGGTCCAGGCTCTCCCGCACGCTGCTCTGGTCGTCGATCCGGTAGGCGCGGAAGGCGGTGGTGCCCCAGTCGATGCCGATCATGGGGGGAGGCTAGCCGGCGCCGGCCAAGCTTGCACCTACCGCGCCACGTGCCGCAGGTCAGGCTCCAGCAGGCAGCCCCGCCCGCCGGCCTCGACCGAGAGCGCGATGCTGAAGGGGGAGGGCGGCGGCGCACCGGCCAGCCAGGCCCGTGCGCCCTGCCACAGCATGCTGGCCCGCCCCGCCCGCGGTGGATCGAAACCCAGCAGGTTATCGCGCACATAGGCAACGTCCGGCTGCCAGGCGGCCTCCACCACCGCCACCAGCGTCGGGTCGGGCGGCAGCACCACCAGCCGCAGGGCGCAGCGCCCGCGCGCCACCCGCATCGCGGTCAGCGAGCCATCGGTGATCAGCCGCTCCGCGGCCAGCATGGTCCAGCCCTGGTCCTCCAGCCGCTCGGCCAGGCGCTGCGTCGTCGCCGCCTCGGCGCGGACCGGCTCGGCGCCGTAATGCACCAGCCGGATCGCCAGCACCGCGACGATCCAGAGCCCGACCAGGCCCGGCACGATCCAAACGCGGCGTGGCGAAGCCAGGGTGCCGCGCGCCGCCCCAGGCCTTTGCTCCCAGAACAGGCCGCCGCCTCCCGGCGGGTCCGCTCTCCGGCGCTCTGCTTCAGCCATCCGCCGTCCAGGCCTCCGCCGCCCAGGCCTCCGCCGCCAGGTGGATCAGCAGCACCCCGGCCAGGCCGAAAAGATTGGCGCCGACCGCGCCATGGCCCCAGGCATAGGTCGCCGGCGACCAGGCCAGCAGGCCGAGCCGGACCAGGTTCGCCGCGGCCAGCGCCACCACCAGCAGGCCCATCGCCGCGAGCGTCCGCCGCAGCGGCGGCTGCCGGCCCGCGCCATGGCGCAGCAGCAGGAAGCCGAGCAGCGCGACCGGCAGGGTCTGGCCGAAGGAGCAGCCCGGCAGGATGATCACCGCATGGTCCCCTGGCATCCGCAGCAGATGCCCGTCGCGGGTGATGCCGGGCTCCAGCAGGCCGAGCAGCCCCTTGATGGTCCAGGCCTCCGCGGTGACGATCGGGGCGCCGATCGCCGGCTGGCCGAAGCGCAGCCAGAGCAGGTTGAGCCCCAGCCCGGCCATCCCCAGCGCGCCCCAGCGCGCCGCGCCGCGCCGCTGGGCCGCAAGCAGCAGCCCGAAGCCGATCAGTAGCAGCGCCGGCAGCAGGCTGGAGGGCAGCAGCATCCCCAGCGCGAAAGGCAGTGCCACGGCCCAGGCGAGGCCCGGCACCGGTGCCGCCCGGCCCTGCCACAGCGCCTCCGCCGAAAGCCAGAGCGCCATAAGTTCGAGCGGGCCGACGGCCGGGCTGGCGAGCACCGCCGCCGGCCCATCCGCCCGCCAGGCCAGGATGACCTCCCCGGCATGCATCCCCAGCCAGCCGCCGAGCAGCAGCAGCGCGATCGCCGTCCCGCGCCCCGCCGGGGCGGTGGCGAAGCCCTGGGCGGCGGCGGTGGTCACCCGGCCCGCTGCCGCCGCCGACGGAGCGCGCCCAGCAGCAGCACGACCAGCGGCGAGGCGCCGACCGGCGCGGCGTTCACCGCGACGCTCTGCGGCGTGCCAACATTGCCGGCGGCGGCGACCTGCGCCGGGGTGATCGCCTGGGTGGTGGTGGAGAAGGCGATGACGCTGAATTCGAAGGCCGGCGAGGTGCTGGTGGCGACCACCCGGTCGAAGCTGACGCCGGTGCCGAAATTCACGTTCACCCAGTAGGTGTTGCCCGCACCCTGCACGCCGTTCGGGACGGCGGTGATCGCCTTGCCCGGCAACTGCTCGACCAGCGTGTCGCCCCTGTAGAAGCTGAGCGTGTTGTAGCTGTCGACCGACCCCCACATCATGCCAAAATATTGCTGCTGCTGGGCGTAGCTGAAGGTGATCGCGCTTTTCGGCTCGGCCGCGAAGTAGTTGCCGGTGGTCGGACCCGTTGCGGTGTAGGGCGCCGCGGTCACGCCGGTGACGTTGCCGGAATAGATGCCGGAGGTGCCGGTGTAGGAGATGGTGCCGGCAGTATCGCCCGAGCCGAAGTCGACGGCCTGGTTGCTGACCAGCCCGTTCTTTCCCGACGTCCCGAGGTCGAGCACGCTTACGGTCGCCGACTGCGCCACCGTGGTCAGGCTGGTGGAGACGCTGACATTCGGGTCGTAGACCTGCGCCCGGGCCGGGGCGGCCAGCATCGCGCCGGCGGTCAGCGCCAGGGCAGCAGCAAGGGGACGATGCATGGGGGAAACTCCGGCACGAGAGATGTTTTCGCCATACAGGCAATTAGCACGCCAGCAAATCGCGCTGCGATTTGCAATTCGCGGTCAGCGCAGGTTCCGCAGCACGCGTTCCGCCTGCCGCCGCAGCGCCTGCAGCACCGGCTGGATCACCCCGGCCTGGTTGATCGGCGTGCCCGCTTCGGGCGGCGTCAGGCCAAGCACCTGCAATTGCGGGGTGATCTGCGCGGTGCAGGCGGCGGGGTCGGCGACCGTGCCGGCGGGCGCCGTGCCCCCGGCCGGGGCCGGCTGGCAGGCCGGCAGGCCGAGCAGGATGGTCCAGACCTGGTCGGCCGCGGTCAGCGCCTTCGCCACATCGTCGATATCCGCCAGGGTGTTCATGCCATAAAGCTTCTGCACCCGGATTTCGGCGCCGATCTCGATCCGGAGGGTGCGCAGGTCGGCCCGGGTCAGCCCGGCATCCAGCGTCTCGATCAGCCTGGCGAGGCCGAGGCGTAATTCCTGGGTGCCGGCGCGGGCCGGGGCGGCGGCGCAGGCCAGCAGCAGCATCGCGGGAAGCAGGAAGCGGGGCAGCGGCACGGGCAGGGTCCTTGCAGGATGCGGCATCGGACCGGGCGCATTGCGACGACCATGCCGGATGCTTCGCGTCAGGGTTGATAGACCCTAAGCCGGGCAGGCGCGAGCGGCCCGGGCGCATCTGGACACCCCGGCCCCCGCGCCCGACACTTGCGGGCTTTTCCGGGGGAGGGGACCACCGCCCATGACACGCCTGCTGCTCGCCGGCACCGCCGCGCTCGCCCTCGCCCTGACGCCGCTGGCGGCCCGCGCGCAACTGCTGCTCTCGGCCAACGACAACAAGGTGGTGCTGGAGAACGGCGCGGTGCGGACGCTGCGGGAGCCGCATCCCGACACGCTGTCCGTCATCGACCTTTCGGCCAGCCCGCCGACCCTGCGGGCGGAGATCGCGGTGCCGGCCAGCGTGGTCGGCCCGCCGACCTCGATCGCCATCACCCCGGATGAGCGGCTGGCGCTGGTCACCGCCAACCAGCGGCCCAACCCGGCCGAGGCCGGCAAGCTCACGCCCGGCAATTCGATGTCGGTCATCGACCTCACTGCGACGCCGCCGCGCCTGCTGGCGACGCTGCCGACCGGCACCGCGCCGGCCGGCGTCAGCATCAACCGCACGGGCACGCTGGCGCTGGTGGCCAACCGGGCGGAGGGCACGGTCAGCGTCTTCCGCATCGCCCATGGCCAGGTCACGCCGGTCGGCAAGGTCGATATCGGTACCGTCGCCTCCGAGGTCAGCCATGTGGAGTTCACCCCGGATGGCCGCTTCGCCCTGGTGACCCGCAACGGCGACCACATGGTTAACGTGCTGCAGGTGGAGGGCGACAAGGTCACCAAGCTGGACCGGGAGATCACCACCGGCGTCCGCCCCTACGGCCTGACGATCGGTCCGGATGGGCGCTGGGCGGCGGTGGCGAATATCGGCCGCGGCACCGGCGATGCCGACACGGTCAGCCTGATCGACCTGACGAAGGAGCCCTTCCGGGTGGTCGACACCATCAGCGTCGGGCAGACGCCGGAAGGCATCGCCGCCAGCCCGGATGGGCGGCACCTGGCGGTGACGGTGATGAACGGCTCGAACAAGCCGGCCGCCTCGCCCTTCGCCGGGCCGGGGCTGGTGAAGCTGCTGCGGGTGGAGGGGATGCGGCTGTCGATCGTCTCCGAGGCCCGGGTCGGCACCTGGGCACAGGGCGCCGCCTTCGCGCCGGATGGGCGGACGCTCTTCGTCGGCAGCATGAGCGACCGGGACATCACCGTACTCAAGGTTGCCGAGGACGGCAGGCTTTCGGATGGCGGCCCGCGGATCAGGCTGTCGGGTGGTTCGGCGGCGTTGCGGGTGGCGCATCGCACGGCGCGGTAGCGCCGCGCCTGCGCAGTCCCGTGCGCCTCCTACCCGGCGCGCATCACCAGCAGCCGGGACGCCGCCGCGACGCTGCCGCGCGCCTGGCTGACCGGCATCCCGGCATCCTCGCACAGCCGCGGATCGACATGGCACAGCACCGCCGCCTGGCGGCGTTGCCGCAGCCAGCGGCGGAGCTGCCCGGACAGGGCCGCCCCGAAGGCCGGGCGGTGGGCGGAGACGGCGCGGAGATCGGCGGTGGTGCTGCTCATGCGGGGCACTCCTCAAGCGGTATCTGCGGGACCCTGGTTCGGCCTCTCGCCGCGCCTCGTCCGTGACAGAACCATGACAGCCCGCGCCGCCCGCCGCCGTGCGCCAGCGCACCACCGAAACGCGCGCGTTGGTCGGTCGTCCGGTTGACCACGACCGGGGGAAGTCCCTAGCCTGCTACCGGAAACATCTTGTCGCCCCAGGAAAGGCACCTCTCCATGGCCCATCGCGGCTTGCGCTTCGGCATCTTCCTCGCCCCCTTCCACCGGGTTGGCGACAACCCGACGCTGGCGCTCGGCCGCGACCTGGAACTGGTCTCCTGGCTCGATAGCCTGGGCTACGACGAGGCCTGGATCGGCGAGCACCATTCGGCGGGCTGGGAGATCATCGCCTCGCCGGAGGTCTTCATCGCCGCTGCCGCCGAGCGCACCAAGCATATCCACCTCGGCTCGGGCGTCAGCTCGCTGCCCTACCACCACCCGCTGCTGCTGGCGCAGCGCTTCGTCCAGCTCGACCACATGACCCGCGGCCGCGTCATGATGGGCGCCGGGCCGGGGGCGCTGGTCTCGGACGCCTACATGATGGGCATCAAGGCCGAAGACCAGCGCCGGATGATGGACGAGTCGCTCGACGCCATCACCCGGCTGCTCGCCTGCGAGGAGCCGGTCACCATGAAGACCGACTGGTTCGAGCTGAAGGAGGCCCGCCTCCACCTCGCCCCCTATACCTATCCGCGCTTCCCGATCTCGGTGGCTTCCGCCACCACGCCGTCCGGCGTGCTGGCCGCCGGCAAGTACGGGCTCGGCCTGCTCTCGCTCGGCGCCGGGCTGCCCGGCGGCAACGCCAAGCTGGCCGACTACTGGCGGCAGGGCGAGGCCGAGGCGGCCAAGCACGGCACGAGCATCGACCGCGGCAATTGGCGCCTGGTCATCAACATGCATTGCGCCGAGGAGGATGAGCGCGCCTTCCGCGACGTCGCCCGCGGCGAGCGGATCGAGACGCTGTCCTACTTCAGCGAAACGCTGGGCCGCCCGCCGATGCGCTCCGAAAATCCGCTGGGTGATGGCCTGAAGGCCGGCACCACGCTGGTCGGCTCGCCCGAGACCATCGTGAAGGGCATCGAACGGCTGCTGGAGTACACCGAGGGTGGCGCCGGCGGCGTGCTGTTCCGCGCCCACGAATGGGCCAACCGGGAAGACACGCTGCGCAGCTACGAACTGTTCGCCCGCTGGGTCATGCCGCGCTTCCAGGGCAGCCTGGCGATGCCGGCGCAGAGCCGCGAATGGTGCAGCGAGAACCGCAGCGGCATCTTCGGGCCGAGCATGAATGCGCTGCGCAAGGCCTTCACCGATGCCGGCCAGGAGGCGCCGGAGCACATGCGGATGCGGCTGCACACCGGCAAGGTGGAGCTGTAGGCCGGCCGCCCCGGGGGCGGCGCCGTTAGCGCACCGCCCCCAGCACCCGCCCCCGGTCGCTCCGCGCCACCACCCGCTCCCCCGGCAGCGGATGCGCATGCGCCACCCGCAGCCGCCCCGGCACCGGCAGCTTGGGCAGGCCGGACGCTACCAGCCGCCCCCCCTCGATCCGCAGCACCCGGTCGTGCCACTGCGCCAACGCCGGGCGGTGGCCGATCGAGACCAGCGTCGCCCCGGCCAGCTCGGCCTCGAACAGCCCCATCAGCGCCGCCTCCGCCGCCTCGTCCAGCGCCGAGGTCGCCTCGTCCAGCAGCACCCAGCGCGGCCGGTGCAGCAGCAGCCGGGCGAAGCCGAGCCGCTGCTGCTCCCCCAGGCTCAGCCCCTGGTCCCAGCGCGCCGCTTCCGCCAGCCGGCCCGCCAGCGCGCCGAGGCCGCAGCGCGCCAGCGCCGCGCCGATCGCCGCATCGCCGAAGCGGCCGGGCGGCGCGGGGTAGGCCACGGCCTCCCGCAGGGTCCCGAGCGGCAGGTAGGGCCGCTGCGGCAGCAGCATCGTCGCCGCCCGCGCCGGCATGCGGATCAGCCCCTCGCCCCAGGGCCATAGCCCGGCGGTGGCGCGGAACAGGGTGGATTTGCCGCAGCCGCTGGCCCCCTGGATCAGCACCCGGTCGCCTTCGCGCACCACCGCGCTGGCGCCATCCAGCAGCACCCGCCCGTCCGGGGCGCGCAGCGTGACGCGGTCCAGCACCAGCGTATCGCCGCCGGCCTCGACCACGATCCCACCCTCGCGGCGCAGCGTCGCGGCCTCCGCCAGGCTGTCCTCCAGCCGGCCCAGGCGTTCGACATGGCTGCGCCAATCGGCGATCTGCGGCCAGTGCTCCTGCAGCCAGGACAGCGCCTTCACCACCTCGGTGAAGGCCTGGCCGAGTTGGACCAGCACGCCGAGGCCGATCGCGCCGGCGAAGAAGGCCGGCCCGGCCAGCAGCAGCGGCAGCGCCGCGGCTACCATCCCGTAGCCGGAGCCGAGCCAGAGCAGGTGCCTCTCCTGCCGCAGCATCCGGCGCATCACGTCGAGCACGCTGCCGAAGCTGTCGTCCAGGCCGCGCGCCTCATCCGCGCCGCCGCCGATCAGCGCCACCGCCTCGGCATTCTCGCGCAGCCGCAGCAGGGCGAAGCGGTGCCCGGCCTCGGCGCTGTTGCGGGCGATGTGGATGCCGATGAGCGGCCGGCCGATCAGCCAGGTCAGCAGCGTGCCGCCGGCGGCATAGAGGAAGGCGAGGCCCAGCATGCCGCCCGGCAAAGCAAGGCCGGCCAGCGGCACCGCGGCCGAGAGCGTCCACAGCACGCCGAGGAAGGAGACCAGCGAGAAGCCCGCATGCAGCAGCGTGCAGCCGAGATCGACCGAGACCGCGGTGGCCCAGCGGGTGTTCTCGCTGATCCGCTGGTCCGGGTTGTCGGCGGCGTCCGGCAGCAGGCCCATGTGGTAGTTGCGGGCATCGCGCGCCCAGCGGCCCTGCAGGTCGCGCACCAGCCAGCGGCGCCAGGACAGCGCCAGCATCTGCCGGGCGCCAAGCTGTGCCACCGCCAGCGCCATGGTCAGCAGGACGAGGCCGGCGAAGACCCAGGCCTGGTGCCCCATGCTGGCCGCGTCGCGCCGGTCCAGCGCGGCGAAGAAGGCGCCGTGCCAGGCATTGACGCCGAGCGCGGTGGCGATCTGCGCCAGGGTCATGAGCACGACCAGCAGGGTGAGTCCCCAGGCCAGGCGCGCCTCCGCCGCATACCAGCCGCGGGCGAGGCGGAGGGTGCTGGCGAGGGGGCCTTGGCGGGGGCGCTCCGGATCGTTGCTCAAGCCTGCACTCCCCCAAAGGTTGCCTTGGAATAGGAGACAGTATACAAATAAATGTGATGCCGCAAATGAATTAGGGCGGAAATTGGGCGTCAGTGCGGCAATTTAGGCGGGATGGGGGCGAGTGTGGCTTTGCCGCCGGGGCGGGCCTCGGGCTTCAGCGCCGGCGATGGAAGGAAAGCAAGGTCGGGGAGGAAGTATACCGAGGACGCCTCGCGGTCGGGGCAGCGCGCCGGCGCGCTGCTCGTGGCGAAGACGACGTAGGCATCCGCCTCGTCCCGGATGTGCGGGATCTGGAGGTCAGACCCGGGCGGCCTTGGGGTGATGCTGTGCATGCCCCATCAGGTCGCCTGCCACCTGGGCAGGCAACGCGTTGCAACCACAGAGATTGAGGAAGACCCACCGAGAGTGAGGCAGAACCAGTTTAACGGCAACACGACATCGGGGATCGCGCCGGCCTGGATAGCGGTCGTGTCCCGTGTGGTGGTGTCGGAGCGCCAGAGCCTGGGGCGCGTAGCGTAGCCCCTGGCGAAGCGTAGCGGAGTGCCCCGGGCGGCCACCGCGGTGATCACCGGTAGGGTTTGGGTTCGCCCGCTCGCCCGGGCGTCCCTTCATGTCCGCGAAGACGGAAAGCCTTACGCCGTTTGGCCAGACCTGAAACCGCCATTCCTCAGCAGCGTCCCGACGAATTCCCAATCGACGAGCATTTCCAGGACGTTTTTGAGGTAGGCCGCGCGGGCGTTGCGGAAGTCCAGATAGTAGGCGTGCTCCCACAGATCCACACCGAGGATCGGCGCTCCTTGGCCGGTTGAAATCGGGTTGGCGCCGTTCGACGTGCTGGTGACCTGCAAGCTGCCACTGGGGGCGATGCTCAGCCAGACCCAGCCGGAGCCGAACTGCCTCATGCCGGCGTTAGTAAATTCTTCCTTGAACTTATCGAAGCTACCGAAGTCCTGGTTGAGCTTCTTTTCCAGCGCCGCCGGCAGCTTGTCGCCGCCGCCCCTGGGCGACATGGATCGCCAGAACAGGACGTGGTTCCAGTGCTGACCTGCCTGGTTCAGGACGGACAGGCCATCGGCGCCCGCCTGGCCGGCCTCGGCGACGATTGTCTCGAGGCTCTTGCCGTCAAGGCCCTGGCCTTCGGTCAGCCTGTTCAGGGCGACGACGTAGGCCTGATGGTGCTTGGCGTAATGGAACTCAAGCGTCTCCTGGGACATCCCCCGAAATGCTAGGTCGGTGAAGTTATATGGCAGCGGCGGCAGAGTAAAGGCCATGGCTATTTCTCCTGACGTGCTCCCCTGAATGTATCCACTCAGACGGAGAGTCCTTTGCGTTGATGGTTGGTGGGATGGCAATGGGCTCGGGGGCGGGTCCTGCCGGCACAACGACCGACGCGATCTTCGCGCCGGTCGTCTCCTGCCCGCCCCCCGCGGCCAGCGTGCGATGCTAGTCCGTCACCGGCCAAGTCCCCTCCACACAGATGCAGTAGAGCAATGCGAGAGACGGCATCATGTTGTCATGCGCCTGACCCTGCCCGGCCGGGGCGATCACACTGGGAGAAAGCGCCCCCGCCGGCACCGCGTCGGCCAGCGGCAGGGCGCTCTGGGCCGGGGCGGGGTGCGACACCACCGCAGGCGCCGGATGGACGTGCTGTGCCATCTGCGAGGGGGCAAGCGCGTGTGTCTCGCTCCCGCCCATTGTCCCCGGCCGATTGCCTGTAGCATCTGATCGGCCCATGGGGATGCGGCCGCGCAGATCGGGCAGCTTGAAAGTGCTGCTCCCATTGCCCCCATAGGTGGTGCCGAGGAGGGCAAAGAGCGCTGAGTTTTGCATGACCGGCACCTCCCTGCCATCGCAAGGAAGCCAACCATACGGGACGTAATCGAACGCAAAAGCCTCGATCTGTCCGATAAAACACTCCATGATGCAGCATTCCTCCTTATGGGGTTATGTCTTGTGTGGGGCGGGGCGGTCAGGCAGGCTGCGGAAAAAGGCCCTGAACCGCTATGCAATAGCGGAGAGCGAGAAAGGGCTGGAGGTTGTTGTGAGCCTGTGCCGCGGCAGCCGGCTGGGTGGCGGCGCTGATCGTGCCGGCCGCCAGCGCGGTGCCGCTCGCGGCGAAGACCATGCCCTCGGCTTGGGCCGGGGCTGGGGCGGGGATTCCACCCGTGGGGGCGGCGGCCTTGCCGGTGGCCGTGGTCACCCGCACCGCGTGCTGGTGCGGGGGAATTTGCGCGGCGGTGAGCGCCACCTGCGCGGCACCGCCCGCCTGCCCGACTTGGTAGGCCGTCGGCTGGCCCGGCCCCTGGCCCTGGCACAGCGCCACCCGCCCCCGCAGGTCCGGCAGGGCGAAGGTGTTCGTGCCATCACCGCCGAAGCGGGTACCGAGCACGGTGAAGAGGGCCTCATACTCGCCGATCGGGAGCAACTGGCCATCGCAGGCCATCCAGCCGATGGGCGGGCGGGCGGCCTGCAAGCCGCCAAAGATGGCAAGCTGGCCCAAAAAGGGTTCAATCATTGTGTCGCTTCCTTTGCTTGCGTGGCGCCACCGCCGCAGCGCGCCGGATTGGGGGAGGGATCAGTCCGCACGGGACGGAAAGATGCCCCTGACGCAAATGATGTGGTTGATGGTGACGAAGGGCTGCCGGTTCTCGTGGGGGGCGCCGCCGTCATTGGCCCCGGTGCCCACTTCGGCGGGGATGGGGGGACTGTTGCCGGGCGCATAGGCGGGCGGGGCATCGGCCGGGCTGGCCGCCAGGGCGGGGGCCCCGCCCGGGCTGGCACTGCCGGCCGCCGTAGCGGCGCGAAGCTCATGCGTGTGGCTTGGCAACTGGTTCAGCGTGAGGGTGACGCTCTCGCTGCCGACCTTCGCGCCGAGCGCGCGCGGGGTCAGGCCAGGACCATTGCCGGCGCCGAGCGGCACGCGGCCGCGCAGGTCAGGCAGCGCGAATGTTGTCTTCCCGTCCCCCCCATAGGTGGTGCGGAGCACAGCAAAAAGTGCCTGATACTGCGCGATCGGCAGGATCTGGCCCTGGCAAAGCAACCACCCGCCCCGCGGGGCGAAGTCGAAGGCAACGGGCATGATGTGCCCAATGTATGGTTCTGGCATG
>JBMOJU010000075.1:0-18234 GCA_049315625.1 Paracraurococcus sp. | reverse complement strand
CCGGCGCGGCACCCGGGCCGGGCACGCGATCTGCTGCTGCGCGACATCGCTGCTGCGCGACATCGTCGAATGGGCGGCCCGGTTCGCCGGCCATCTGCGCGGGGTGACGCAGGACGGTTTCCTCGCCGACCCGCTGATGCAGGACGCCGTCACACGCTGTGTCGAGGTGGTGGGAGAGGCGTCCGGCCGGTCGCTCGCCGAGCCGCTGGATCCCACGCTCGCACCGCGCGAACCGGCACTCAAGGCGGCCTACCTGACGCGCAACCGCCTGGCGCATGGCTATGCCGACATCATCCCGCGCGTCCTCTGGGACACGGCGACGATCTCGGTACCGGCCCTCGCCGCTGCCGTCCAGGCCGTGATGCAGCGGACGCCACCATGATAGAATAGGACCATGGACGCCCTTACCCCCACCGAAACCGAACTGGCTAAAACGCTCCGCGCCGCCGCCTTCGCCGCCCGCATCCACGCCGGCCACCGCCGCAAGGGCGCGGCGGCCGAGCCCTACGTGAACCACGTGCTGGAAGTGGCGGAGATCCTCGCCGCCCACGCCGCACCGCAGGCCGCCATCATCGCCGCCCTACTGCACGACACGGTGGAGGACAGCGACCAGGATCCGGAACCCTGCACCCTGGCCCACATCGAAGCCGCCTTCGGGGCGGAGGTCGCCGGGATTGTCGCCGAGGTCTCGGACGACAAGTCGCTGCCGAAGGAGGTCCGCAAGGGCCTGCAGATCCGCCACGCGCCGAAGGCATCCGAAGCCGCGAAGCAGCTCAAGCTGGCCGACAAGATCTCCAACCTGCGCGCCATCGCCGCCAGCCCGCCCAAGGGCTGGGACCATGCGCGGCGGCTGGAATATCTCGGCTGGGCCGGTCGCGTGGCGGCGGGGGTGAAGGGGGTGAACCCGGGCCTGGACGCGTTGTTCGAGGCGACCTACCGGGACGCCCTCCAGCGACTGGCAGCCGAGGGTTGAGCCGCGTGACCGACGTGGCGGCGCTGGAACGCGCCTGCCTCACCGCCCTGCCCGCCCTGCGCCAGGGCTTCGACGGCTCTTTCGTGCTGAAGGCGTTCCTGGGTGGCACCGGACGGGCCAATTCCTGCTGCTCGCTCGATCCGGCGCCGGACCCCGATCTGGCGGCACGCATCGCCCGGATCGAGGCGACCTACCACCGGCTCGGGCTGACCAGCCGCTTCCGCTCGACCCCGCTCGACCCGCCGGGTCTGGCGGCGGCGCTGGTGGCGCGCGGCTATGCCATCGACAAGGACGATACGATCGTCCACGCCGGTCCCATCGCTGCCATCGCGCTGGCCGACCCGGCCGTCCGCGACGAATCCGGCCCGACCGAGGCCTGGATGGCGCTGGTGGCCACCGCAGAATACCAGACCCCCGCGCGCCGGGCGGAAAAGCTCCGCAACCCCGAACTGCTCGCCGCCCGCGGCGCCTGGCTGGTGCTGCGGCAGGACGGGATCGATGCCGCCTGCCTCTTCGCGGTGGCGGACGGGCCGTATTGCGGCATCTTCGACCTGGCCACGCGGCCGGAGTTCCGTCGGCGGGGGCTCGGCGCCCGGCTCATCCGTGCCGCGGCGGATTGGGCAGGGCGGCTGAGTGCGGAAATCCTCTATGCTCAGGTTGCCGCCAGCAACCGCGCCTCCTGCGCCTTGCAGGCAAGCCTCGGGCTGCGGGAGGCCTATCGCTACCGGTACTACACCAAGCCTACCGTGCCCTGAGCCGCGGTTCCGCCGCCGCCTTCTCCACCAACAGGTCCAGCACCGCCCGCACCCGCCGCGGTAGCGCCCGGCCGCCCGGCCAGACGGCATGGACCTCGCGCGGCTCGGCCCGCCAGCCGGGCAGCACCGGCACCAGCCGCCCGGTCGCCACCTGACCCATGACGGACCATGGTGCCAGCAGCGCCAGGCCCAGCCCGGCTTCTGCGGCCACCTGCGTCGTCTCGATGGCGTCGGCCGCCATGCGGCCATGCATGGTGATGGTGGCGGCGGCGCCGTCCGGACCTTCGAGGATGAGGGTGTCGTTCGGCCGAACCCCGCGCAGGATGCAGAATTCGTGGTGGGACAGGTCGTCCGGCGTCTCCGGCATTCGCGCCCGGGCCAGGTAGCCCGGCGCGGCGAAGAGTGCGAAGTCGACCCGGCCGAGCCTTCGCGCGATCAGCGATTGCTGGCGGATCGGGCCAATGCGGATGCCGAGGTCGATACCTTCCTCGACCAGATCCACCGCCTTGGAGTGCAGCCGCGCCTCGACCGAAAGCCCCGGATGGGTCACGAGGAAAGGCGCCAGCCAGGGCATCACCACGGCATTGTAGAAAGAGGCGACGCAGGAGATCCGCACCAGCCCGGTCGGCGCACCTTGGAGGCCGCGGGCGGCGGCCTCGGCTTCCTCCAGCGCATCGAGGATGCGGACGGCGTCGAGGTAGAATGCCGCGCCTGCTTCCGTCGCCGAAAGCCCCCGTGGCGAGCGGAGCAGCAGCGGTACGCCGAGCCGATGCTCCAGCTCCCCGACGATGCGGGAGACGCTGGGCTGGCTCATCGCCAGGTCGCGGGCGGCGCGGGTGATGTTGCCGGTCTCCACCACGCGGCGGAAGACCTGAAGCTGCTGCAGCCGGTCCATCGGCGGAGACTAGCAGGCCGGCGGGCACGCTGCGCCCGCCGCGTCGATGCTCAGGGCAGCAGGACGGTGCTGCCGGTGGTCTTGCGCGCTTCCAGCGCCCGGTGCGCCTCGGCTGCGTCCTTCAGCGGGAAGGTCTGGTTGACCGCGATCTTCACCGCGCCCGACTTCACCACCTCGAACAGGTCGTTCGCAGTGGCGACCAGATCCTCGCGCTTCGCGGTGTAGGTGTTCAGCGTCGGACGGGTGACGTAGAGCGACCCCTTGGCTGCCAGGACACCGAGATCGGTGGTCACGGGGCCGGAGGCATTGCCGTAAGTGATCATCAACCCGCGCGGCGCGAGGCAGTCGAGCGAGGTGATGAAGGTGTCTTTGCCGACGCTGTCGTAGACCACCGGCAGCATGGCGCCGTGGGTGATCTCCTTCACCCTGGCCGGGATGTCGTCGGTGGTCAGCAGGGCATGGTCGGCGCCGAGTTCCTTGATCAGCGCCGCCTTCTCCGGGGTGGAGACGACGCCGATGACGGTGGCGCCCAGGTGCTTGGCCCACTGCACCAGGATGCTGCCGACGCCGCCGGCGGCGGCATGCACCAGGATGGTGTCGCCCGGCTTGATGGCATAGGTGCGCTTGACCAGGAACTGCGCCGTCATGCCCTGCAGCATCATCGCCGCGGCCTGCTCGAAGCTGATCCCTTCGGGGATCTTCACCAGCTTCTCAGCTGGGGCGCAGCGGTACTCGGCATAGGCGCCGAGCGCGCCGGCATAGGCGACACGGTCGCCGACCGCGAACTCTGTGACGCCTTCACCCACCGCCTCGACTACGCCGGCGCCTTCCATGCCGACCGTCACAGGCATGGACGGCGCCTTGTACAGGCCGGTGCGGAAATAGACGTCGATGTAGTTCAGCCCGACCGCCTTCTGCGCGATCAGGACCTCGCCAGGCTTCGGGCCCGGTTTCGGTACCTCCTCCCAGACCAGCTTCTCGGGGCCGCCATTCTCATGGACGCGGATGGCATGGTTCATCGGGGGGTTCCTTGGACATGGTCCCCGCCGGCGGGCGGGAAGAGGGGAAGGTCCTGGTTTGCTGCGGCCGGAATGGCCCGGGCCTCGAGCGCCAGGAGGTAACGCTTCGTAGCCGCACCCTCGCCGCCCGAATAGCCACCCAGCGAGCCATCGGCGGCGACGACGCGATGGCAGGGGATCAGGATCGGGATCGGGTTGCTGCCATTGGCCTGGCCGATGGCGCGGGCGGAGCGGCAGCCGATCTCGCGTGCGATGTCGATGTAGCTGCGTGTCTGCCCGGGCGGGATGCGGCACAGCGCATCCCATACCTGGCGGCGGAACGGGGTGCCCTGCGGCGCCAGCGGCAGGTCGAAGCGGGTGCGCTGGCCGTCGAAGTAGTCCTGCAGCTGCGCCGCCGCCTCGCGCAGCAGCGCCGTCGGCGGCGGGTTGCCGTCCGGCGCCTGGGCGCGGCCCCAGTCGAGCGCGACGATCGCGTCGTCCGCCTCGAAGATGGTCAGCTCGCCGATCGGGGTGTGGATGGTGAGGTAGGGCATCGGAGGGTCGGATGGCACACCCACGCCCGCCCGCCGTCAAGCGGATGCGGAACTCGGCGATGTTCATGCGCTTTCAATGAAATTGTTGCTACGCTTCCGGCCTGGTCGGTGCCTGCTGGCAGTGCGCAGGCGCCATCGCTAGATGGGTTGGAACAGGCCGGCGTCCTCCGGTCTTCCGGAGATGCGCTGTGCCTGAGACGCCCCTTCCCGACGATCCGCCTGCCTATTTCCGTGCCCATGTCTTCGTCTGCTGCAACCGCCGGCCGGACGGCCATAAGCGTGGATCCTGTGCCGCGCGCGGTTCGGAGAAGCTGCGCGACTACATGAAGGCACGGGCGAAGGAGCTTGGGCTGGACGGCGTACGGATCAACCAGGCCGGCTGCCTGGATCGCTGCGAGTTCGGCCCGACGCTGGTCATCTACCCCGAAGGCGTGTGGTACCGGCCGGAGACGCCAGCGGATGTGGACGAGATCCTCGCGGCGCATCTGCAGGCGGGCGGGCGCGTGCCGCGGCTGATGCTGACGGAGAGGGATTTGGCGCCCAAGGGCTGACGGGATGGCCGACGGCACCATCTTCGCGTTGGCCTCCGGCGCCGGGCGGGCGGCGGTGGCGTTGCTGCGGCTGTCCGGGCCGGGCACTGCCGGGATCGTCTCGACCCTTGCCGGATCGCTGCCGGCGCCGCGCCATGCCACCCTGCGCCTGCTGTGCGACCCGCGGACGGCGGAAGTGCTGGACGAGGCCATCATCCTCTGGTTCCCCGGCCCCGCCAGCTACACTGGGGAGGACAGCGCCGAGCTGCACCTGCATGGCGGGCCGGCGGTCATCGCCGGGGTGGCCGAGGCCTTGGTCGCCACCGGCGCCCGACCGGCGGAGCCCGGCGAATTCACCCGCCGCGCCTTCCTCAACGGCCGCATGGACCTGACCGCCGCAGAGGGCATCGCCGACCTGATCGCCGCCGAGACGGCCGCCCAGCGCCGCCAGGCGCTGCGGCAGGCAGGCGGCGCTTTGGCGATCCTGTATGGCGGTTGGGCCGGGCGGCTGACCTCCCTGCTGGCGCGGCAGGAAGCCTTCATCGAATTCGAGGATGATGATCTCCCCGCTGGCCTCGACGACGCCGTGGCCTTGGCCGCCGGTGCCCTGAGGGCCGAGATCCTGACGCATCTCGCCGATGCCGGTCGTGGCGAGCGGCTGCGGGAGGGGCTGCTGGTCGCCATCCTCGGCGCGCCGAATGCCGGGAAGTCGTCGCTGCTGAATGCGCTTGCGGGACGGGAGGCGGCGATCGTCTCGGCCCGCGCCGGGACGACGCGGGACGTGGTGGAGGTGCGGCTCGATCTCGGTGGCGTGCCGGTCACGCTTGCGGATACGGCCGGGCTGCGCGACGCCGCCGATGAGATCGAGGCCGAGGGAGTTCGCCGGGCCCGCCGGCGGGCGGAGGAGGCCGATCTGATCCTGGCCGTCTTCGCTGCCGACCAACAGCCTGATACCGAGACCCTTGCCTGGGTGACGCCCAGCGCGCTGGTGGTGGCGAGCAAGGTCGATTTGGCCCCGGCACTGGATGCGATCGTTGGGATCGCGCCGCTCGGCATCTCCGCCCGCACGGGCGTGGGACTGGATATGCTGCGTGCGCGGCTGGCAGAGGAGGCCGCGGCGCGGGCTGGCCTGGCCGGGGAGGCCACCCTAACCCGCCCGCGTCACCGCGCTGCGCTGACCGAGGCGGCCGGCTGGTTGGCCGAGCTCGATACCGCGCCGCTGCCGGAATTGAGGGCCGAGGCATTGCGGGCAGCCTTGCGCGCAATCGGCCGGATCACCGGCCGCGTCGGCGTGGAGGCGGTGCTGGACGCGGTGTTCGGCGAATTCTGCATCGGGAAATGACGCCATGGCGCTGACCGGCGACGCAATCCGCGAATTCTATGCCCGCTGCGCCGCGGCGCGGGCGCGCTTCCAGGATCTCGCGGTCCGCTCGGTCCCGCGGGAGAAGGTGGCGGAGCAGATGAAGCGGCTCGGCCTCTCGGTACACGAGATGGGCCAGGTGTCCGACGCAGAGCTTGGCTTCGCCTTCGACCTGGCAGTCTATACCGCTCCGCCGGGCCGGTCCCGGGCCATCGACCGAGTGGCGAAGCAGCATGCGCGGCTGCCCGGAGAGTCCGCGCTGGTGCTGAATGCGCTGACCCGGTCCTGGCTTTCGATCTTCCGCGTGCTGGACCGGCATTCGGAGGAAGGGGTGATCGTCGAGGATGCACTGCTCGGCGGCGAGGTCTGGCTGGTGGACCAGGGCATCGCAGAGACCGCGCCACCAGGTTCAGTCATCGCCAGCCGCATCGGCCGGGTATGCGGGTTCGCTATCGCATGTGGCGTGGTCGCCGCGATCGACGAGGATCGGCTGGGCGCGGTGCTCGGGGTGATGGCGCGGGGCGGTGTCGCGGCGGAGGATCTGGTCGCCGATCCGCGCTTCGCGCTCAGCCTGTGGCAGCAGGGCCTCGGCCAGTGATCGACTGAGCCCTTCGTCGCGGTGGTCGCCTCCGCTATACCCGCCGTATGTTTGACGCGACCTTCGATGTGGTGGTGGTGGGCGGCGGCCACGCGGGCTGCGAGGCGGCGGCGGCCGCGGCGCGGTGCGGCGCGCGCACCCTGCTGCTGACCCACAAGCTGGAAACGCTGGGCGAGATGTCCTGCAACCCGGCCATCGGCGGGGTGGGCAAGGGGCATCTGGTGCGGGAGGTGGATGCGCTGGATGGCCTGATGGGTTGCGCCGCCGATGCCGCGGGCATCCATTTCAGGTTGTTGAATCGGAGCAAGGGGCCAGCGGTGCGGGGCCCACGCGTCCAGGCCGACCGCAAGCTGTACCGCCAGGCGGTGCAGTCGCTTCTGCTGGCCACGGAAGGGCTGACCATCGCGGCGGATGCGGCCGAGGATTTGCTGTTTGTTGGCGATGGTATCCTCTCCGGTATCCTGACAGCCGCCGGGCGGCGGATCGGCGCCGGCGCGGTGGTGATCACGACCGGGACATTCCTCCGCGGGATGATCCATATCGGGGAGAGCCGAATACCTGCAGGTCGCGTCGGTGAGGCGCCCACGATCGGCCTGTCTGATACCTTGCGCCGGCTCGGCCTGCCGCTGGCCCGCCTGAAGACCGGTACGCCGCCGCGGCTGGACGGCACGACCATCGATTGGGCGGTGCTGGAGGCGCAGCCGGGCGACGATCCGCCCGAGCCGATGTCCTGGATGACCGAGCGGATCACCAACCGCCAGGTCGCCTGCGCGTTAACCGCGACGACGCCGGCAACCCATGACCTGATCCGCGCCAATCTGCACCTCACCGCCGTCTACGGCGGTCGCATCGAAGGTATCGGGCCGCGCTACTGCCCCTCGATCGAGGACAAGGTGGTGCGTTTCGCCGACCGTCAGCGGCATCAGATCTTTCTGGAGCCGGAGGGGCTGGACGACGACACTGTCTATCCGAACGGCATTTCCACCAGCCTGCCCGAAGCGGTTCAAGCGGCGCTGATCGCGTCGATTCCTGGTCTGGAAAGAGCGCGCATCGTCCGGCCCGGCTATGCGATCGAGTATGATCATGTCGATCCCCGGGCTCTGACGCCTGCACTGGAAGTACGGTTGGTGCGCGGCCTGTTTCTCGCCGGGCAGATCAACGGTACCACGGGGTATGAGGAAGCAGCCGCCCAGGGCCTGATGGCCGGTCTCAACGCGGCCCGGCGTGCGGGTGGGGCCCCGCCCGATCGGGTGTTGACCCGGGGCGAGGCCTATACTGGCGTGCTCATCGACGATCTGGTGCTGCAGGGGGTGACCGAGCCCTACCGCATGCTGACGGCGCGGTCCGAGTTCCGCCTCGCGCTACGGGCCGACAATGCTGGGCTCCGGCTGACGGAGAAGGGAATCGCCTGGGGCGTTGTCGGTGCCGAGCGTGCCCGGTCCCACCGGGCTTTTGCTGCGGAACTTGGCGATGCGCTGGCGCGTGCCCGAAGCGAAGGCGGCTCCGCCGCCTGGTATGCGGCACGCGGTATCTCCGTGAACCAGGACGGGCATTGGCGGAGCGCGTTGGAAGCTTTGGCGCTGCCCGCTGTGAAGCCTGCCGACGCCGATGCGTTATTCCCCTGGCTGCGCGACCTTGCGCCCCGGGTCCGATCTGAGCTTTCAGCCCAGGCCCTCTATGCGCCCTACCTGGAACGCCAGGCGGCTGAATTGCGCGTGCTGGAGCGCGAAGAGCGGCTGATGATTCCAACTGCGACCGACTTTACCGCGATCCCAGGTCTTTCCACCGAGATGCGCCAGCGCCTTGCCAAGGCTAGCCCGGCCACCCTGGGCTCCGCCGGCCGCGTCCCTGGTGTCACGCCTGCCGCGCTCGCGGCGCTGGCCGTTCACCTTCGTCGAACGGAGAGCGTTTCACGTGAAACGCGGTGACGTTGATGTTCCAAACAGAGGAGAGGCTTGCAGCCTTCGTGACGCTGCTGACCCGGTGGAATGAGCGCATCAACCTGACGGCGGAGCGCGACGAAGCAACCCTTTGGCAGCGCCACATTCTGGACTCGCTCCAACTTGCTCCGCTGATCCCCTCGATCGAAGGTCCGATCGTAGATCTGGGCTCCGGTGCTGGCTTTCCCGGCCTGATGCTGGCCCTGGCGACTGGCCGCGAGACGCATCTCGTGGAATCCGACCGCCGGAAATCCGTTTTCCTGATCGAGGCGGCTCGCGTCCTGGACCTACATCGCGTGACCGTCCACCCCATGCGGATCGGCGTCGCTCACCTGCCGCCCGCTGCCATCCTGACCGCACGTGCCCTGGCACCGCTGACCACGTTGCTGGCGCATGCCCATCGGATCCTCGCGCCGGGCGGATTTGCCCTGTTCCCCAAGGGTCGCACCGCCGAACAGGAATTGACGGATGTCGCCGGCGCCTGGAACATGCAGGTCGAGCGCTTCCAAAGCCGAACCGACTCGACCGCTACCATCCTCCGACTGAGTGAGATCCGACCTGCCGGCTCCCATGCCTGACCGGGCCCGTCCTCGCGTCATCGCCTTCGCCAACCAGAAGGGCGGCGTCGGCAAGACCACATCCGCCATCAACCTCGCGACCGTGCTTGCCGCGAACCACAAGGTGCTGCTCCTGGATCTTGATCCGCAGGGCAACGCTTCGACCGGCCTTGGCGTGGACCGGATCGAGCGTGGTGCCGGGACGTATGCGTTATTGATCGATGACCGTCCGCTTGCCGACGTCCTCCGCCCCACCGGCGTACCAAATCTTTTGCTCGTGCCGGCTGATTCCGACCTCGCTGGTGCCGAGGTCGAACTCGTCGCCATGGAAGAGCGTGAACACCGCCTGCGCCTCGCCCTCCAGGCCGGTGCAGGTGCGATCGCCGGCTTCGATTACATCATGCTGGACTGCCCGCCTTCGCTCGGCCTGCTGACGCTGAACGCCCTGGTCGCTGCGGATAGCGTCCTCGTCCCGCTACAGACCGAATTCTTCGCCTTGGAAGGCGTCAGCCAGATCATCCAGACCATCGAACGCGTCAAGCGCGTGCTCAATCCAGCCCTGGCGCTGGAGGGTATACTACTGACCATGTACGATCGTCGGAACAACCTGTCGGAGCAGGTCGCTCAGGACGTGCGTGGCTTCTTCAAGGACAAGGTATTCGAGACCGTGATTCCGCGGAACATCCGCATCAGCGAGGCCCCGTCGCATGGCCTGCCGGTGACCGTCTACGATGCCCGCTCCCCCGGGGCGCAGGCCTATGTCGCACTCGGCGGAGAGCTGCGGCGTCGGCAGGCAGCCCGATGAGCGGTGCCAAGAAGCCGATGCGGCTGGGCCGCGGACTTTCCGCCCTGCTCGGCGATGCGGCCGCTGCTGAAGCCGCCCAACCCAGCGGCGAAGGCATCCGCACCCTGCCGGTCGAGATGCTGGAACCAGGCCCCTTCCAGCCGCGCGGCCCGATCGATCCAGGTCCGCTGCAGGAGCTGGCGGACAGCATCCGCGAGCATGGTGTTTTGCAGCCCATCCTGGCGCGGCAAAAGCCGGGCCATCCCGGCCGCTTCGAGATCATCGGCGGCGAGCGTCGCTGGCGGGCCGCTCAATTGGCACAGCTGCATGAGGTGCCTGTCCTCCTCCGCAACCTTGATGACCGGGCGGCCATGGCTGCCGCCCTTGTCGAGAACCTGCAGCGCCAGGACCTCAACGCGCTCGAGGAAGCCGAGGGCCTCCGCCGACTGATCGACGAATTCGGCCTGACGCAGGACCAGCTCGGTCAGGCTGTCGGCAAGAGCCGCAGCCATGTGGCCAATACGCTTCGGCTTCTTGCCCTCCCTGACCGGGTACGGGACCTGCTGCGCGACGGCGCGCTGACAGCCGGCCACGCCCGCGCGCTGCTGACGGCGCCGGATGCGGAAATCCTGGCATTGCAGGTGGTGGACCGTGGGCTGAACGTGCGCCAGACGGAGGCTCTGGCCGCCCAGAAGCCGCGTGACCCCTCGGCGAAGCAGCCACAGGCGCCCGAGACGGTCGCGCTGGAACGCGACCTTTCGAACCGGCTCGGGCTAAAGGTCAGCATTCGCCAGGCAGGCCGTGGTGGGCAGGTCGCCATCCAGTATCGCGACCTGGACCAGCTCGACGGGCTGATCCGCCTGCTGCAACAGTAGCGGACCCAGGAGGCCCCGCCGGGCGCCGGGTCTTACCGCCGCGCCGCGGCCTGCCGGGCCAGCGTCGTCACCACGCCACGCGCGATGGTGGCGGCTGGCAGCCCGGTCGTCTTCGTCCGCCGCTCCGCCTCCAGCAACGCCGCACCGGCAAAGTCGAGCGCCTCGGGGCGCCAGACCCGCAGGGCGCGCTCCATCGCCGGCTTGTGGCGGAAGAAGACCGGGGGGCGCAGCGCGTCCAGGGCCCCACCAGGGGCGGCCCCCGCCGCCACGGCCAGGGCCGCCAGCTGTAGCCGCTGTACGTGCCGCAGCGCGGCGCGCACCACCTGCACCGGGTTGGCGCCCTCGGCGAAGGCGGTGTCGAGTGCCTTGTCGGCAACCGCCACATCCCCCGCCATGGCCGCCATCAGCGCCTCCTCCAGGTCCAGCGCCGAACCTTCCGCCACGCAGGCCACCGCAGCCTCCGGCGTCACGCGCCCGCCGGCACCCACGAACAGGGCCAGTTTCTCCAGCTCACGCCGCAGCAGCATCCGGTCCTCGCCCAGCCGCTGGGCCAGCCACTCCGTCGCGGCCGGATCCGTCGTGACGCCCAGCTCCTGAAGGATCCGCCCGATCGAGGCCGAAAGCTCAGCCCCTCGTTCCCGGTAGCAGGCGATCACGGCGCCTGCGGCGGAGGCTTCGACCGCTTTGAAGAGCGCCGCGCTGGTCCGCAGTTCCGGCGCCTCGATCACCACCAGGCCTGGCCCCGGTCCGGCCAGGGCAGCCTTGGCCGCGTCCGCGACCTGCTTGCCGTCGCCGGCATCGCGCAGTCGCACCAGGCACCGCCCGCCGGTCAGTGGAGAGCTTGCGGCCTCGTTCGCCAGCACCGCCGGCGCCCGCAGCGTCTCCTTGCCGATCTCGACCAGGCAAAGGCTGTCGCCTGCGGTCACCACACGGATCAGCGCCTCGCAGCGTTCGCGGATCAGGCCGGGGTCATCGCCATGCAGCAGCGCCACGCGGCAAGCGCCAGGATCTGCCAGGAAGGCGCCGATGCGCCGGATGTCGAGCTTCGCCATCCGCTCAGGCCGCCGCCGGGGCTTCCTTACGCTTCCGCAGCGCCATCACCACCTGCCGCGTCACCTCCTCGGCCAACTGGTCCATGGCGCGGCTTTCCATCGCGTCGCGCGCGCTGTCGGCCGAGAAGAATTGCAGGTCCGGGATGTTGAAGGAATCGATCGCCCGATAGGGGATCGCCGAGCGCGCCACCGTCTTCGGCGGCACCGCCAGCGTCTCCAGGTTCCAATTGCCGGTGAAGGTGTAGCGGATGCGGGTGATGGTGCCGTCCCGCCGATAGCCCAGTACCTCGACACCGGGGGTGTAGGAGACATTGAGCTGGTACCGTGCCGGTGTCCCCGGGGCGCTGTCCTCCAGCCGCCGCTGCAGATTCCGCCGCAGCAACTGCCCGGTGCGCTCGTAGATTGGCCCGATCCGCACCGCGGCGAGTTCGTCCCTGATATCGGACTCGCTGCCATCCGCCGCGCTCACCGGCCCATACAGCGGCCGGAACCCGCAGCCGGCAAGCCCCAGCAGGCCAAGCCCCAGCAGGGCCCGCCTAGACGACGAAGTTGACGACACGGCCCGGGACATGGATCCGCTTCCTGATCGGCTTACCGGCCAGCGTCCGCTGCACATTCTCTTCGGCCTCCGCCAGCGCGAAGATGGTAGCCTCATCCGCATCGACAGGCACCTCGATGGTGCCGCGCAATTTGCCGAGAACCTGCACCGCCAGGGTCAGCGTCTCGGCCTTCAGCAACGCCGGATCGGCCTCCAACCAGGGCAGTTGCACGACGAGCAGCGCTTCGCCCGGCCGCAGCAGCGACCAGAGTTCCTCCGCCAGATGCGGCATCATCGGTGCGGACAGCCGGGCCAGGGCCTCTAGCGCCTCGCGCTTGGCGATACCGACCCCCTCGCCCTCTCCGGCCTCGCCGATGGCATTGGCAAATTCATGGATGCGGGCGACCGCGACGTTGAAGGCGAAGCTGTCCAGCGCCTCGGTCACCGCCGAGATCGTGCGGTGCGTCGCCTGGCGCAGTGCCTTCGCGCCGCCTTCGGGCGGGGTGCCGGCCGGCGGCAGGCCTGGCAGCGCGGTCGCCGCCAGCCGGTACAGCCGCTGGGTGAAGCGATAGGCGCCGGCGACGCCGCTTTCGGTCCATTCCATGTCCCGCTCGGGCGGGTTGTCGGACAGGATGAACCAGCGGGCGGTGTCGGCGCCGTACTTGTCGATGATGGCGCCGGGATCGACCGTGTTGCGCTTCGACTTCGACATCGCCTCGACCCGGCCGATGGCGACCGGGGCATTGGCGCCCTTCATCACCGCGGTGCGGGTGCCGTCGGCGGCCAGGTTGAACTCCACCTCCTCCGGGTAGAGCCAGCGCCCTTCGGGGTCCTTGTAGCTTTCATGCGTCACCATGCCCTGGGTGAAGAGCCCGGCGAAAGGCTCCGCCAGCGTCAGGTGCCCGGTGTCGCGCATGCCGCGGGTGAAGAAGCGGCTGTACAGCAGGTGCAGGATCGCGTGCTCGATGCCGCCGATATACTGGTCCACCGGCAGCCAGGCATCGACCGCGGCCCGGGTCACCGGCTCCTCTGCCTGCGGCGAGCAGAACCTGGCGAAGTACCAGGAACTGTCGACGAAGGTGTCGCAAGTGTCGGTCTCGCGCCGCGCCGGCCTGGCGCAGGATGGGCAGGCCACGTGCTTCCAGCTCGGGTGGGTGTCGAGCGGGTTGCCCGGCTTCGAGAAATCGACATCGTCCGGCAGCGTCACCGGCAGCTGGTCGTCCGGCACCGGGACAACGCCGCAGGCCTCGCAATGGATGAAGGGGATCGGGCAGCCCCAGTAGCGCTGGCGGGAGACGCCCCAGTCGCGCAGCCGCCAATTGACCACGCCGGTCCCCTGCCCCTTGGCTTCCAGCGCCTCGATCACCCGGCGCTTGGCGGCCGGCACCGCCAGGCCATCCAGGAATCCCGAGTTGTAGATGGTACCGTCATCGACATAGGGCCTGCCCGGCAGCGTATAGGTCGCCGCATCCGCCCCCGGCGGCAGCACCACCGGCAGGATGCCGAGGCCGTACTTCGCGGCGAATTCATAGTCCCGCTCGTCATGCGCCGGGCAGCCGAACAGCGCCCCGGTGCCGTATTCCATCAACACGAAATTGGCGATCCAGACCGGGAAGGTCGCCCCCTCGATGAACGGATGCGCGACGCGGAAGCCGGTGTCGTAGCCGCGCTTCTCCGCCTGCTCGATCGCGGCCTCGCTGGTGCCCATGCGGCGGCATTCGGCGACGAATTCGGCGGCGCCCGCGTCGCGTGCCGCGGCGGCCGCGGCCAGCGGATGCTCGGCCGCGACGGCCAGGAAACTCATGCCGAACAGCGTATCAGGGCGCGTGGTAAAGACCTCCACCTCGCCGCCATGCGTCAGCGGGAAGCGCACCCGTGCCCCCTCCGAGCGGCCGATCCAATTGGCCTGCATCAGCTTCACGCGTTCGGGCCAGCGGTCGAGGCCGCCCAGCGCCTCCAACAGGTCCGGCGCATATTTGGTGATGCTGAAGAACCACTGGCTGAGCTGCTTCTTCTCGACCAGCGCGCCGCTACGCCAGCCGCGGCCGTCGATCACCTGCTCGTTCGCCAGCACGGTGCCGTCGACCGGGTCCCAGTTGACCCAGCTCTCCTTCCGCTCGACCAGCCCGGCCTTGAAGAAATCCAGGAACAGCTTTTGCTGCCGGCCGTAATACTCCACGTCGCAGGTGGCGAATTCGCGGGCCCATTCGATCGAAAGCCCCATGCGCTTCAGCTCGGCGCGCATGTTGGCGATGTTCTGGTAGGTCCAGGTGCCGGGGTGGATGCCGCGCTCCCGCGCCGCGTTCTCGGCCGGCAGGCCGAAGGCGTCCCAGCCCATCGGGTGCATGACCATGTGGCCGCGCGCCCGCTTGTACCGCGCGACGACGTCGCCCAGCGTGTAGTTGCGGACATGCCCCATATGGATCTTCCCACTGGGATACGGGAACATCTCAAGAACATAGTACTTCTTGGCATCCGCCGGCGGAATATCCGGCACGGCGAAGCAGGCGCGCGCATCCCAGGCGGCCTGCCACCGTGGCTCGGCCGTCTTGAAGTCGTGCCGGATCTCCTGGCGTGGGTCCGGGCGGGCAACTGTGCTGGCGTCGTTCATGGCCGTCATGATCTGCTCGGGCCAAGGGAATAAGCCGTGGGCCGCTTGCAGGGAAGGGCACGTGTTGCCGCAGCGGGCGGCGCGGTGCATGGTCCGCGCGAACCTCGCGGGCCTGCGATGCGTCTCATCCTTGTCCTGCTGCTGGTGGGGCTGCTCCGCCAGGCTGCCGCCCAGCCAACCCAGGACGAATCCGCCTACCGGGAAGTTTTTTCGGTGGCGGCCTTCGGCAGCCCGAACCCCTCCCTTTCTGCCGCCGCGAGCTTTGTGCTCGCCTATCGCGGCGTGATGCCGAACGCTGCCTTCGCCCTGGCCCGCGACGCCGAGGGACGCTCCGCCTGGGGCTATGTCGGCGGCGCGTCCGGGTCGCCGGAGGCCGAGGCGGCGGCGATCGAACGCTGCCGCCGCGCGCTCGGCCAATTGCAGGCCGAGTGCAGGCTCTTCGCCAGCAACGCCGCGCGTCCCGGCGGCGGCCCCGCCATGCCGCTCGCTGAAGGCACGATCGGTCCCTTCCGCTGGGCGCCCCTGCTGCTGCGCCGCGGCCCGCAGGCGGCACGTGGCGTACTGGTCTGGGGCCATGGCTATGGCGGGCCGGACCGCGACAACCGCAACCAGCCGACGCCACCCTTCGTCTCCCTGCTCAACGACAATGGCTGGGACGTGCTGCGTTTCGACCGGCACCCCGGCGACGACACCCTTTATGCCAGCCTGCCGCGCCTCACCGCCGCGCTGCCGGCGCTGCGCCAGGCCGGCTATCGTCGTATCATTCTCGGCGGCCAGTCGCGTGGCGGCTGGCAGGCGATCATGGCCGCCAGCGAACGCCCCGACCTGGTCGAGGCGGTGATCGCCACCGCCCCCGCGGCGCATGGCGAATGGACCCGCGGCAACAACCTCGGTGCCGCCATCGACGATTTCCGCCGCCTGCTGGCCGGGGTGCCGGAAGGGCCACGGCTCGCCGTCGTGCTGTTCGAAGGCGATGATTTCGACCCCGACCCGGCGCGGCGCGCGGCGATGCTGGAAGCCAAGGCCACCGAGCGGCAGGCGCCGACCCTCGCGCTGTGGCCGGAGCCGCCGCTGCGCGGCCATGGCAGCGGCAACGACCTGCGCTTCACCCTGGGATATGCCGGCTGCCTGCTGAGCCTGGTCCAGGCGCCGGAAGCGGCCGCCCCGCGCGGGCTGCGGCGGGCGGCCTGCGGCGGCGGCTGATAGCTGCGGCGTGACGCACGCCCCGGTGCGCTCCCGGGCTTGTTGCCGGATCGGCGCGCGGTCGGTCGCTATCCTCCCGGTGGAGGTCCTGCCATGCGTATCGCCCGAATGCTGCTGATCCTGGCCGTCACCGGTTGCGCCGCGCCGGAAGACGCGCCCGACACCGAGCTGGCCGCGGTGCGGGCCGTCAGCATGTCCGGTCCGGCGCTGAGCTGGCAGGCCATGCGCATCCACCCGGCGCTGCTCCAGCGGCCGTGTTCGGTCGGCACCCTGGTGGATGAGCAGGCGCGGGTGGTCGGCTATTGCAACCGCGGCCGGCAGTGCCGGACCAATGACTGGCGGCCGGTGATGGATGGCTGCGAGGCCGACCGCGCCCCGCCGATGAGCCCGGCGCCGGCCGGTAGCGCGCTGGAGATTGCCGGCCGGCGTTAAGGCGTGATGGCTTGAGGCGGAATCGCCGAAACGCCCGCATCACACGACGAAACAATGGCCGGGGCGGGAAGCCGAACGTATCCCGCCCTAACGCTGTGTCTCCGGCACGTGGCCCAGCGTGCCGGCATACTTCTCCTGCGCCTCGGCCGGCAGGAATTCCGTCTCCAGCGCCCGCACCCGGTCGAAGCCGGCGAAGAGATGGACATTGCCCAGCGGATGCACCTTGGTCCGCGCATCGACCTCCGCCTCCGCCAGCGCGCCCTGCGTCTTCATCGCCACCGCCAGGTCGTGCACCGCCATGATGGTCTGCCGCAGCACCGCGCCGGGCAGGATGGTGATGGCGATGCCGAGCTCCGCCATCTCCGCCTCGCTCAGCCGCGGCGAGATGCCGGTCTGGTTATAGAGGATCGGGCCGCGCACTCGCCGGCACACCTCGGCGATCTCGGGCTTGCTCGCAGGACCCTCGACGAAGGCCATGTCGGCGCCGGCGTCCAGGAACAGGTTGGCCCGCACGATCGCCTCCTCCAGGGAACCGCCATGTGCGCCCCGGGCATCGGTGCGGGCGATCAGGATGAAATCCGGGTCGAGCGCCTGACGCGCCGCATGCGCCGCCCGGATCTTGCCGATCGCCTCCTCGCGGCCGATGACCTCCCGGCCCGCGACATGGCCGCAGCGCTTCGGCGCGACCTGATCCTCGACATGCATCCCCGCGAGGCCGGCGCGGATATACTCCTCCACCGTGCGGACCACGTTGATGGCGTTGCCGAAGCCGGTATCCGCATCGGCGATCACCGGGGCGCGGACGGCGGAGGCGATGAGCTTCGCGTTCAGCGCCATCTCGGTCAGGGTGATCAGCCCGGCATCCGGCAGCCCGAGCAGGCTGAGCGAGGTGCCGTAGCCCGTCATGTACAACGCCTCATGCCCCGCATGTTCCAGGATGCGGGCGGTCAGCGCGTTGTAGCAGCCGGGCAGCACCAGCGGCCGGCCGGGCGCCATCATGGCGCGGAGCCGGGTGCCGGGACGGGCGGTTTCGCCGAGGCCGAGGCGCATGCGGGTATTCTCCGGGACGTTTCCCGAAGCCTGCGAGCGGCGACGACCGGGGTCAAGCGATGCCATCTTGCGGCGCCCGCCGCAGCGGGTACATCGGCTGCGTGCTTCACCTCATCAAACTGTCGGTCGGCCCGAAGGATGTCGGCCAATTGCGCGACATCCAGGCGCGCCGCGCCGTGGCCGACCCGCCGCTGCGTCACCAGACGCGCATGGTGCCGAAGCGGGCGGCGGAGATCCTCGCCGGCGGCTCGATCTACTGGGTGGTGGCGGGCTTCCTGCAGGTCCGCCAGCGGATCCTGGATATCCGTGAGGAGAGCTGGGACGATGGCAGCGCCTGCGCCGGGCTGGTGCTGGACCCGACGCTGGTCCCGGTGGCGGCGCGGCAGACCCGCCCCTTCCAGGGCTGGCGCTACCTGGAACCCGCAGCCGCCCCGCCGGATATCGTCGCGGGCGGTGAGGCGGAGGGGATCGACGCCCTGCCGGAGCGGCTGCGGCAGGAACTCCGCGCCCTCGGGCTGCTGTAGGGAGC
>JBMOJU010000428.1:0-4092 GCA_049315625.1 Paracraurococcus sp. | reverse complement strand
CCCCTTGCCCCATGCCGGACAAACTGCCACTCACAAGGGGCTGGTCGTTGTGGCTCGGCGCATCTGCTTTGCTGAGCCGCTCCAGCCGGATAGCCCCAGTGCGCCACCGTCCAGAACGGTGACGTACCGGCGCGCACTACTGCCCCTTCGAGACCGCAACTCAGCCCAACTCCGGGCGCATCAGCCATTCGACAAACTCATTCGCCGCAACGCTGACCCGCTACTTCTCTTTCTCTTCGATTCTCAAGATGCGAAATGTAGGTTCAGCTCCGACTGTTGCGTTGAATTGTCAACTCAACCGCAACTACTGGTACGATACACCTACAAACTGCCAAAGGCCGGTCTGCTCAGCAGACAGTCCAGCGAGAAGAGTCTCGATTCGCATCAGGCGATCCATGATGCTGCTATGACCAGACCTGTCGTTCTGGCGCCCACAGACCATCAGTCTGACCGCTCAGGATCGGATCGAGGAACGCCCGAGCCTGAGCGACAGCCTCGGTCAGAGTACCAGCCGTCAGCCCACTTTCTTGGGCCAACTTTCGGTATTTGCTGATCCAGGCCGCCGGCGGCTCAGGGAGACTGGTGGGCGGCTTGCCCGATCCTTGGGCGGTGAAGGTCGCCTGGATGGCGGCGCGTAACGCCGGTGCGGCCACCGGGCTGTAGGCGGCGGCCAACAAGATGTCCACCAGATCTTTGACGCGCGTGCTCTCGCCGCTGGCGCGCGGCTTGACGTAGGCATGCACTTTCTCAGCCAGGTGCTGACTGAGTGGGTAGCACGGCAACGTCAGCGGCGGGATGCCGGCAAAGGCCAGCAGTGGAGGCGTGGCAAGCGCCTCCGCCGGCTCCAACACCGCATCGCCCACGCCAATGTCCACGTGAAAGGTCTCGAAGGTCCGGCTGTCCACTCGAGCCGTGACGAAGAAGCGCCAGCCGCCTTCGGCCGGTCCGGGGAGTTGTGCAGGGTCCTGCTGTACGGTGAAGCTGAACCAATCGTTCAGGTCCAGCTCCCCGGCGCGCGTCAAGGTGGGACCGATCTCCGGGCGGGGCAGGCGCAGCAGCACATCGATGTCTTTGGTGGTGCGGGCGCGCTGGCCCAGGCGCAGTTGCAGGGCCAGGCCGCCTTTCAGCATCCAACCGTCTGGCCGCACTGCCAGCAGACGGGCCAGGAAACGATCGAAGGCGACCAGCTTGCGTAGCCGGACCAACGACACCGCCCCCTGGACGCTTTGGTTGAGGAGGCGTGCTTCGAGCGCAAGGCGGAAAGCCCGGCCGGTCTGGTAGCTCATGGCTGATTGACCTCGGCCAGCGCGCGGCGCAGCACCTGCACCAAGCGCGCGCTCCGCCTGGCAGCCTCCGCCAGGAGTTGGTCGGGCGTGGCCAGACCGGCACGCACCGCCTCACGCGCGGCCTGCATCACGAACTCGTCGGAGAGTCCCCCCAGGGCGACATCGGCGATGGTGCGCGGCACAGTGGTCACCGGCAGTCCCTCGTGCTGGGTGACATCCTCCGGGCCGAACTGGTTGGTGTGCAGGCGCAGGCCCGGATGCCGACGCGAAGTGGTGGGCGGCACAGTGACGTGGATCAGCTCCGGTAGCACGTCCGAGAGCTCGTAGAGCAGTAGCGCGCTCTCGTGGGAGATCACGCAGTCGGGTCCGGTAGCCAGCCAGGCGATCACCAGGTCCTCGTGGCGCGAGTGCGGAAACTGCGCCAGCCGGTACACGCCGTGGCGGATGCGCTGCAGGCGCCCCGCGCCCGCAAAGTATGCCAGGCGCCGGCGGTCCACGCCGGCGGCGACGGCCTGCGCAGTCGTGAAGTAGCCGGCCTGCCCTTCGGCAATGTCGTAGAGCTTGGCAAGATGGTTAGTCGGGTTCATATTGATGCCTATGTGTAAAATGTCTCAGAAATACGGACATTACGCACATATTATAGCCAGGCTGGCGCATTCGGCAAGTTGGCGCCGGCCAGTGGGGGATATGCCAAATGACGTGCCTGCCCGAATACCCGAATCCCGCCAGTGACTGGGCCGTGGGGGCAGGGCGCAGCCCAGGTGTCTCTGTCGGCTTACGAGCCGGACAGCTCATCGCGCTCCCATTCGTCGGCCGCGCCCTCGTCACCCGCGCACAGGCCGCCCTGCAACGCGCCGGCGAGAAACGCGGCCCAGAGCAGTTCAGGGTACACCGGGCCCGCGGCCTGGGCCGGCAGTTGAGGCAACGTCGACGCCGGCGGCGCCAGCCGCGCGTCGGGCGCCGGCACGTAGCGCGTCTCCCGGGTATGGTGGTAAACCTGCTTCTCCGGCTGGATGTTCGTGCGCCAGACGCGCACCACCGGCGCGGCCGCCAGCAGGATGAGCGCCAGCCCCGCCGGCACCGCCAGAATATAGACCACCGTGCGGATGGTTTCCGCGCCGATCAGGTAGAGCGCATAGATGACGCCGGCCACCACGCCCAGGCCGACCAACCCCAGTAAAATCGCTGCCACAGTCTTGCCGTTCGTCATGATGGCCTCCCTCTTCCCCGGCTTCGTCGTCCTGCCCGTTCAGACCCCAGTTTCGTGTCTATCATCCGCCTCCGTGTCCACAGCCACTTTCCGGATGGTGTCCGCGTGCCGAAGCGGCCGCGCAGCGCTGGGCCGCGTCCGCCCGCACGGCGCCGGGCACGTGATAGGTGGCGGCCGCGACGATCACGCTCTGGCGCGCGCCGGCCGAGTACAGGGCGCTGTGGACGCTGAGCGGCAGGTCCTCCCGGCCCGTCGCCTGCCAGGCCGCCAGATGCGCCTGCGCCACCCGGCCCTGTTCCTCCGGAAAGACCACGGTATGGCAGCCGCCGTAGGCTGCGCTGTCGCTTGCCAGGGTCCCGACGACGGCGTAGCCCCGGTAGTCTCCGAACTGGACGTGGGCCTCCCGCCACGCCACCAGCCGCCCTTCCAGCCAGATCAGATTCGTGCCGCTCATGGCGTTGCCCCCGCTGCAACCCGAAATTCCCCCCCGAGCTTGCGCCCGATAAGGCCTTGGAGGGTCCGGCCGATCAACGCCCGCAGGCGGAGGCCCAACCACTCCGCCGCATACTGGTTGCTCACCGCGACGACAAGGGTATCGCCGGCCAGGTCCACGCCACGCGAGTCACGCACCCAAGTCTCCCAGGTGGACCGGGGCAACTGGTAGCGCAGTTGGTCGACTGTCCTCTGCCAGAGCTCGACGACGGTCAGTTCGCTCGCGGCGTCGCCCGCCCAGCAGACGATCGTCGGCAGGGGCGGGGCCGGCTCGGCCGCCTCTTCCGGGGCGACTGCCTCCTCCTCGTCTGGCAGCTCGCCGCCCGGATCCTCGCCGTCCGAATCCTCGTCGTCCGAATCCTCGTCGTCGGCGTCAGCAGCACAATCGAGCTCCTGAGCTGCCTGGCTCAGCGCCCACTCCGGCGCACGAGCGTGCTCGCGCAGCCGCGCCACCCAGCGGCCGATGGCCTGCTCCCCTTGTAGCCGCTGGCCGCGCGGGTTCTCGCCATCCTGCACCGCGCGCAGGTGCGCGAGCGCGTAGACCTTGGCCTCGGCGACGGTCTTGTGCGCCAACATCCACTCGACCAAATTACCAGCCACGCTGGCAAAATGCTGGGCCCGGCGCGTACCATGGCGCTCCCCTGGTCCAGACCCTGGCGCTGGCCTCGCAGACCGCTCACGCCCTCCTGACATCGGCGGCCCTGCCCCACGTGCGGGGTGATCTCTCACCGGGCATGCGACATTCCGCGCCGGCCGATCTGTGGTTTGGCTGACATTCCCGATCGCTGTAGCTTTACGGCGGCGGTGCCCGTACGCCGGGCGGTCCGGCACCGGTCACCTGGACCCGTACCGGCAGGCCGCGCTGGAGCGCCCACAGCAGCCGGTCCACCAGGGCTGCGGCGTCAATGGCGTTCACATCCTGTAAAAGCCAGACCACGAACTCGTACGCCCGCTCGATATCCCCGCCCAGTCCGGCCGCCACCTGGCGCGCCAGCGGTGAGGGCTGCCGGCCGCCCGTCAGGCGGAGGGGCGGCGTGCGCCCAGACCGAGGCGAGGGGATGGTGGTGGCCTTCCGGCGCCACGAGTCGCCGTTTCCGCGCTGGG
>JBMOJU010000074.1:0-18296 GCA_049315625.1 Paracraurococcus sp. | reverse complement strand
GCCGCCCTGCCGCTCTGCCGCCCCGGCGCGACCCTCTCGCTCTGGTCGGTGCCGCCGGCGCCGCGCGGCGCCTGGCACCTGCTCGACGGTGCGGCCATCCATCGCCTGTCGCCGCCGGTCGAAGGCACCTTGATCCTCGACGGGCCGCCGCCGCCCGGCGCCCTGCTGCTGCCGCCCGGCACGGCGGCGGAGCCGCTGGCCTTCGACCCGGTCACGCCCGGCCTGGCCACCCTGCGCGGCTTCCTCGCCGGCGCCTTCGGCCGCGGCCCGCAGCCGCCACACCGCGCGCTGCACGCCCTCGGCCGGCGCGCCCTGGCCGAGCCGAACGCCGCCGCCCTGCTGCGGGAGGCCCAACTGCTGGTGCCCGCCGCGCCGAGCCGCGCCACCGATCCGGTGGCCCCGGTGGGGGCCGCGGTCGAGCTGGCGCTGTCCGACCAGGGAGGTGGGCTGTTCCTGCGCGGGTGGGTGCGTGATCCGCTGCGCCTGGTCGCCGGCCTGGAACTGCGCAGCAGCCTCGCCCGGCGGGACGTCCCGGCCGGCGCGCTGCACCGTGTCACCCGGCCGGACCTGGCGGAGGCCTTCGCCCGCACCGCCTTCGGCGGCGGCGCGCCGCAGCCCGGCTTCATCGCGCATCTGCCGCAGGCCGACCACCCGGCCGTCGCGCAATGGCGGCTCGCGCTCCGCCTCACCTCCGGCGAGGCGCTGGAACTGACCGCCCCGCCGGCCCAGCTGCGCCCCGCCGCGGCGCGCGATCTGGTGCTGCAGGCGGTGCCGCCCGCCGCGCTGCGGCCCGGGCTGCTGGAGGATTGCATCGCCCCCGCCGCCGCCCGGCTGCATCGGGCCGCCCTGGCCGGCGCCGGCCCGGCCGAGGTCATCCGCATCGGCGAGCCGCCGCGGCGGCCGCGCGCCGCCATCATCGTGCCGCTCTACCGCAACCTGCGCTTCCTGCGTTTCCAGGTGCCGGCCTTCGCCCGCGACGAGACGCTGCGCGGCACCACGGAGCTGGTCTACGTGCTGGACAGCCCGGAGCAGCGCGGCGAGGTCGAACACATGCTGCGCGGCCAGGCCGCGCTGCACGGCATCCCCGCCGTCACGCTGGTCGTGCTGCCGGAGAACCGCGGCTATGCCAGCGCCTGCAACGCCGGTGCGGCGGCGACCGCGGCGCCGGTGCTGGCGATGCTGAACTCGGACGTGGTGCCGGCCGCGCGCGGCTGGCTGGACCTGCTGCTGCGCCGGCTCGCGCGCGACCGCCGGCTGGCCGCGGTCGGCCCGAAGCTGCTGTTCGAGGATGGCTGCATCCAGCATGCCGGGCTGCTGTTCCGTCGCGGCGACGACGGGCACTGGCTGAACGACCACTTCTACAAGGGCTTCCCGCGCCACTACCCGGCGGCCTGCCTGGCGCGGCGCGTGCCCGGCGTCACCGGCGCCGCCATGGTGGTCCGCCGCGCCGCCTTCCTCGCCGCCGGGGGCTTCAACACCGACTACATCGTCGGCGATTTCGAGGACAGCGACCTTTGCCTCGCGCTCCGCGCCGCCGGCCACGAGATCGGCTACGAGCCGGCGGCCGAGCTGTACCACTTCGAGCGCCAGTCGATCGGCACCCATGCCGGGCACGCCCGGACCCTGGCCGGGGCCTACAACCGGCTGCTGCAGCATCGCCGCTGGGACGCCCCCATCGCCGCGCTGATGGCGCGCTTTCCGGACGCGGCCTAGCCGATGCGCATCCTCTTCCTGGCGCACAACCATCCCGCGCTGCAGCCCGGTGGCAGCGAGGCGCTGGCGCTCGGCCTGTTCCGCCGCCTGCGTGACCGGCATGGTGCGGAGGGGCTGTTCCTGGCCGGGGTCACCGGGGCGCTGCGCGACCCCAAGCCGGGGACGCTGATCCAGGCCGCCGGCCCCGCGGCGGATGAGCTGCTGGTCTCGCTCGACCATTTCGACCGCTTCTTCCTCTCGCAGGTCGATGTCTACGGCCTCGCCTCGCTCGCGCAGCTGGTCAGCCGGCAGCGGCCGGAGGTGGTGCACCTGCACCATCCGCTGCTGTTCGGGCTGGAGGGCATCGACATGCTGCGCCGCGCCGTGCCGCGGCCGGCCCGCCTGGTCGCCACCCTGCACGACTACTTCGCGCTCTGCCCGCAGGAGGGGCAGCTGCTGACGCCCGCCGGCGCCCGCTGCGACGGGCCCGGGCTGGACGCCTGCCGCCGCTGCATGCCGGACCGCTCCACGCTCGACCTCGCGCTGCGCGACATCAGCATCCGCGACGCCTTCGCCGCCTTCGACCTGCTCATCGCGCCGAGCCGCTTCCTGCGCGACCGCTTCGTCGCCGCCGGCTGGGATGCGTCGCGCTTCGTGGTCCTGCCGAACGGCGTCGCCGCGGTGCCGGCCGCACCGCACCGCGCCGCCCCGGACGGCCGGCGCGACCGCTTCGCCGTGTTCGGCAACGTCAACCGCTTCAAGGGCACGCTGCACGCGCTGCATGCCTCCGCCCGGCTCTCCGCCGCGGGGGTGCCCCATGGCATGGCGGTGCATGGCGGCACGGCCTGGCAGGATGACAGCTTCCTCGATGCCTTCCGGGCCGCCCTGGCCGCGGCACCTGCCGCCGCGCATCACGGCGCCTATGCCGCGGCCGAGCAGCCGGGCCGCATGGCGGCGGCGGATTGGGTCGTGCTGCCGTCCATCTGGTACGAGAACGCGCCCCTGGTGATCCTGGAGGCCTTCCGGCATCGCCGCCCGGTGATCTGCGGCGGCATCGGCGGCATGGCGGAACTTGTCACCGACGGCGTCGATGGCCTGCATGCGCCGGTCGGCGACCCGGATGGCCTGGCCGCGGTGCTGCGCCGCGCGGCGGAGGAGCCGGGTCTCTGGGACCGCCTGGTCGCCGGCATCCGCCCGCCGCCGGACCTCGACGACATCGCGCGGCGCCATCTCGCGCTCTATCGCGGCGCCCCGGCCGGAGCCTGCGCCGCATGACCGCCACTGCCCCCGCGACCGCGGCGCGGCCGGCGGAGATCCATGGGCTGGTGGACAGTGCCACCCCCAGCGGCCTGTTCGGCTGGGCCTGGAATGCCGCCCGGCCGGAGGAGCGGGTCGCCGTCGAGCTGCGGCTGGCCGATGCGGTGGTGGCCACCGTGATCGCCGATCGCGAGCGTCCCGACCTCGGCAAGGCCGGCATCGGCGATGGCCGCCACGCCTTCGACCTGCCGCTCCGCCCGGAGTGGGTCCGCCGCCGCGCCGAGCTTTCCGTGGTGGTCATCACCGCGGATGGTGCCGAGGCGCTGCTCGCCATCCGCATTCCCCGGTCCGAGGCGGAAGCGGGCGTGACGGTGGAGAAGGTGGTGGAGGCGACCACCGCCGCCCACCGCGAGCTGCGCGAAGACCTCGACCGCCTGGCCCGCCGGCTGCCGCCGGAGGGCGCCCGGCTGGAGGAGACGCTGCGCGACATCGCCGCGGGCCAGGCGGTGCTGAACGAGCGGCTGGAGACGCTCAGCCTCTGGCTCACCCGGCTGGATGCGCGGCTGGCGGAATTGCCGACCGCAGCCGGCAGCACGCCGCGCCCACCGCGCCGGGTGGACGCCTGGCAGATGGCGCTCGGCGCCGTGCTCGGCGTGGCGCTGCTCGGCGCCTGCATCGCCAGCGCCGCGCTGCTGCGGACGGCGGGCTGAACCCGGCATGGCGCTCGCCGCGCAAGCCCCGTCGGCGCCGCATGGTGCCATCGCCCGGATCGGGCCGGAGGTCGCCGCCGCGGTGCGGCTGGCGGTTCTGCTCGGGTTGGTCGGCGCCTTCGGACCCTTCGCGCTGATCCTGCTGAAGCTGCAGATCTACACGCTGGCGCTGCCGACCGGCAGCATGTCCACCGCCTGGGGCCTGGCGATCGGCTTCTGCATCGCCGCCGTCGCCGTCGTCGCGCTCGGCCACCTGCGCGACGTGGCGCTGCTGGCGATCGGCAACCGCGTCATGCGCCGCCTGGCGCTGCCGGCGCTGGCCGCCGCGACCGCACAGCGGCACGTCGACCCGGCGATGGCGGCGGCGCAGGCGTTGCGCGACGTGGAGGAGGTGAAGCGCGGCATCGCCGGCACGCTGTGCGCGCTGGCGCTGGACGCCGTCCTGGTGCCGGCGCTGCTGCTGCTGCTGGCCTGCGTGCACTGGGGCTTTGCGGTGCTGGCGCTGGTCGGCGCGCTGGCCGCCCTGCTGTTGGGGGTGGCGACCGAGCGGCTGACCCGCGGGGCCCTGGCCGAATCGAACGCCGCCTCGGTCCGCGGCGCCATCCTGGTCGCCGATACGGTGCGGTGCGCCGAGGCGGTGGAGGCCATGGGCATCCTGCCCTCCCTCGTGCATCGCTGGGCGGCGCAGCTTGCCCGCGGTGCCGGCCGGCTGCGCGCCGCGCAGGCCGGCATCCGCATCACCTCCGCCGTGACCGGCGTGCTGTACGGCCTGGTCACGAGCGGCGCGCTGGTGGTGGGCGTGCTGATCCTCGTGGCCGGCACCGATGTCGGCTACGGCATGCTGGCCGGCGTCATGCTGGTGGCGAAGGTGATGGAACCCTTCGGCCATTTCTCCGGCGCGCTGGAGGAATTGGCCACCGCGCGCGCCGCCTGGGGCAGGCTGGATCGGCTCTTGCGGGACGCCGACGCTGCGCCGCCGGCGGAAAGCCGCGCCTATCCCTGCCCGGAGGGACGGCTTGCGGTCGAGCGGGTGACGCTGGTGCATCCCGGCAGCAACCGCGCCCTGTTGCGGGAGGTGACCTTCGCGATCGGTCCCGGCGACGTCCTGGCGCTGACCGGTCCACCCGGCTGCGGCAAATCCACCCTGCTGCGGATCATGCTCGGGCTCCAGGCGCCGAGCGCCGGCAGCGTCTTCCTCGATGGCCACGCCACGATCCACTGGGACCATGTCGATCTCGCCCGGCATGTCGGCTACCTGCCGCAGGATCCGGCGCTGCCGGGCGGGACGGTGGCGGAGGCGATCGCCCGGCTCGACCCCCAGCCGGACATGGGCGCGGTGCTGCGGGCCGCCCGGCAGGCCGGCGCGGAGCGGATGATCGCCGGCCTGCCCGCCGGCTTCGCCACGCCGCTGGATGGCACGGTCCGCCTGTCGATGGGGCAGCGCCAGCGCATCGCGCTCGCCCGCGCGGCGTTCGGCGCGCCCCGCATCGTGCTGCTGGACGAGCCGGCGGCCTACCTGGACGAGGCCGGTGAGGCGGCGGTGCTGGGCATGATCGACGCGCTGTCGCGGGCCGGCACGGCGGTGGTCTTCACCTCCCACCGGGAGGGCCTGCTGCGCGCCGCACGGCGGGTGCTGACCCTGCAGGGCGGGCAGCTGTCGCTGGCCGCCGGGCCGGCCGCGCCGGCGCGCATCGCGGTCGCGGCATGACGGCCACCCTGGCATTGCCGCGCATCGGCCGCCCGGCCGCGCCCCGGCCGGGTGAACTGGCAGCCGCCGCCGTGCTCTGCCTGGTGCTCTCGGTCGCGGTGCAGGGCACGCTGCTGGTCGCGCCGCTGCTGACCATGCACGTCTTCGACGGCGTGATCGCAAGCCGCAACCTGGACACGCTGACGGCGCTGTCGCTCGGCGGCACCGTCGCCCTGGTGCTCGGCGGGCTGTTGCGCGTGCTGCGCGCGGCGCTGCTGGCCGGCATCGCCGAGCAGCTGGGCCGCCGGCTGCAGCTTCGTGCCGTCGTCGCCTCGGTCCGCGTCGCGCTCGACGGCGACAGGGCGCGGCCCGCGCTGGCCTTGCAGGACGTGTCCGAGCTGCGCCGGCTGCTCGGCGGTTCGCTGCCGGCGGACCTGCTGGATCTGCTGTCCATGCCGGTGGCGCTCGGTTTCCTCTGGGTGCTGCATCCGGCGTTCTTCGCGGTCGCGCTGGCCGTCCTCGCGGTAAAGACCGTGCTCGCCATCGCGGCGGACCGCGCCACGCGGGTGATGGTGCGGGACGCAACGGCCGCCGCCGCCCGCAGCGCTGCCGGGCTGACGGCCGCGCTGCGGCACGCCGATACGGTGCGCGGGCTCGGCCTGATGCCGGCGGTGCTGCGGCGCTGGGCGCCGGACTGGGTGGGGGCGCTGGAACAGCAGGATGCGGCGCAGCGCCGCGCCAAGGCGATGCAGGCCCTGCTGCAGCTGGCCACCTTCGCGCAGCAGGTCGGCATCGTCGCCATCGGCGCCTGGCTGACGGTGCGGCAGGAATGCTCGCCCGGCGCGATGATGGCGGCCACCATCATGGTCGGCTTCGCCACCAGCCCCCTGGTCGCGCTGGTCGCCCAATGGCGCGACTGGTCCTTCGGCCTGCTCGCCATCCGCCGGCTGCGCGCCCTGGCGGCGGATGGCGCCCCGCCGGCACCGCTGCCGCCGGTGCCCGATGCCGCGCCCGGCCTGGTGCTGGACGGCGTGACGGTCCGGCCGCCCGGCGGCACGCGTGTCCTGGTACGCGACCTGACGCTGCGGCTCGCCCCGGGCGAGGCCTGGGCGCTGCTCGGCCCCAACGGCATCGGCAAGACCAGCCTGCTGCGCGCCGTGCTGGGCCTGGCCGCGCCGGCCGCCGGGCGGGTGCTGCTGGATGGCCAGGACATGCTGGCGGCGGACCGCGCCGCGCTCGGCCGGCGCGTCGGCTACCTGGGGCAGGAGGCGCAGCTGCTGGACGGGACGGTGATGGAAAACATCGGCCGCTTCGGGGAGGCGGACGCCGCCGGCGTGGTGGCGGCGGCGCGGCAGGCCGGTGCCCATGCGCATATTGGCCGGCTGCAGCGCGGCTACGACACGCCGGCCGGTTCCGTCGCCGGGCTTTCCGGCGGCCAGCAGCGGCTGATCGGCCTGGCGCGCGCGCTGCACGGCACCCCGCGTCTGGTGGTGCTGGACGAGCCGGAGGCCGGCCTGGACGCTGCCTCCCGCGCGTCGCTGCGCGATGCGGTGCGGCAGGCCTGCGCGCAGGGCGCGGTGGTCCTGCTGGTCACCCACCAGCACGCCGACTGGGCCGAGGTGCTGGATGGGACACTCCGGCTTGGCCCGGACGGGACCTGGTCCGTGGCACGCGAAAGGCCGGCGGCATGAGCGGCACGGCGGCCGAGGCCCTGGAAGCGGCGATGGACGCGGTGCTGCCGCCGCCCTCGCTGCGCGCCATTGCCCTGGCGGCGCTGCTGGTCCTGCTGGTCGGCGTCGGCGGCCTGCTCGGCTGGGCCATGGTGACGCCGCTGGAGCGCGCGGTGATGGCCGCCGGCAGCCTGACCGCCGAGAGCAAGCGCAAGAGTATCTCCCTGCTGGAACCAGGCATCCTGCGCACCCTGCTGGTGCGGGAGGGCGACAGGGTGGTGGCGGGCCAACCGCTGCTGCGGCTCGACACGGCGCAGGCCGAGGCTGCCGCGGCGCAGGCCCGGGTGCTGGTCGCCGGCCAGGCGGCGCGCGCGGCGCGGCTGCAGGCCGAACAGGCCGGGGAGCGCATGCTGGTGCTGCCCGACGCGGCGCTGGCTGCGGCGGCGGCGGATCCCGGCATCGCCAAGGTGCTGGATGCGGAGCGACGGCTGTTCGCCGCGCGCTGGGCGGCCTTCGACGGCGCGATCCGGCAGCAGCGCACGCGGACGGCGCAGCTGCAGGAGCAGCTCGGCGCCCTTGTGGCGCAGCGCACCGCCGCCGAGGCGCGGCTGCGCACCATCCGGCCGGAACTCGCCGGGGTGATGCAGCTGCTGGCCAACGGTTTCGCCACCCGCACCCGGCTTTGGGAGCTGCAGCGCAACGAGGCCGAGACCTTGGGCAATATCGGCCAGTCGCTGGCGCAGGAGGCCGGCACGCGCGAGCAAATGGCCCAGGCCGAGGCGGAGATGGCCAACATCTCGCTCAACCGGCAGCAGGACGTGGCGCGCGACCTGCAGGACGCGCAGGCCCAGCTGGCGGACGGCGAGGCGCGGCTGCTCAGCGCGCTCGACATGCTGGCGCGGCGGGAGATGGTGGCGCCCGAGAGCGGCACGATCACCGACATCAAGTACTTCACGCCCGGCAGCAGCATCGCCGCCGGAGTGCCCTTGATGGACCTCGTGCCGGTCAGCGACCGGCTGGTGGTCGAGGTGCGCGTTGCGCTGACCGACATCGAGCAGGTGCAGGTGGGCCAACGCGCGAACCTGCGGCTCAGCGCCTACCGCACGCATGAGCTGCCGCTGCTGGAAGGCCGGGTGATCTACGTCTCGGCCGATCGGCAGGTCGATCCGCAGGGGGTGTCCTTCTATCTGGTGCGGTTGGAGATGGTGGGCACGGCCGAGCCCGGCATCGCCCTGGCGGCCGGCATGCCGGTGGATGCCTATCTGCTGGGCGAACGGCGGACCGCCATGGATTACGTGCTGCGGCCGCTGCGCGACAGCATCAGGCGCTCCGCCCGTGACTAGGCACCGGCGGAGCCGCGGGCGGTGACCGGGAGGCGGCGCATGCCGGGCCCCGACGCGCGGGACATGCGGGCCCCGGCCAGCCGCATCGCCGGGGCGTCCCGCGCCGACGGCGGCCGGCATTGCGACAGGGATAGCGGGAGCGGAGTTGGATGAGAGCAGCGGGACCAGAGTTTGTCGAGCCAGAGGCTGCCGACCGGGACATCCAGCCCGCGCGCAGGCGCGACCTGTCGACGCATCTCGGGACGATGCTCCAGGAGTCCGAGGCGATGCTGCAGCAGCCGCTGCGGCCGCTGACGGAGAACCTGCGAGGCTACGTTGAATCGGTCGCGATGGACAGCACCGGCCTGCTGTGGGTCGCCGGCTGGCTCAACAAGGATCACCCGCTCGAATTTCCCGCCATCCTGGTTGACCGCCGCAAGATTCCTGCTGCCGTCGTGCTCACCTGCTACGACCGCCCCGACCTGCCGGACGACGCCCATGCGGTGTTTGGCGTGGTGCAGGCCGATTGGCGACCGAGCCAGAATGGCGGCGACGTGTTTCTCTTCTTCGGTGCGGATCTGCGGCTCTATTTGCGCGGTGTCCGGCCTTTGAGGATCGTCACCGCCGCCCAGGCCCTCGAACTCTTCGAGGGGGTGAAATCCTTCTGCTACGGCGATCGCACCTCGGCCCTGCAGCGCATGCTGAGCTCGGTGCAGAATTGGATCCCCGAGACCGGACGGGTCGCAGGATTTCCGGTGCATGTCGGCGCCGACCGCGTCCTCGTGCTGCCGCCGTTCGGCTGCATGATCGAAGGCTGGGTCATGAGCCCGTTGAAGCCGATCCAGCACTTCATCCTGAAATTCGGCAGCTGCGTGCTGCATTCCGATCCGGTCGCCAGCTACTTCAAGGCGCGGACGGATCTGGCCGACGCCTTCCCGCATTACCGCCAACTCTGCGCCAGCGCGGGCTTCGTCGCGCTGTTTCGCGGCAGGCTGCCGGCGGAGGAGTTGATCGACCCGATCCTCAAGATCGTCTTCACCGATGGGAGCTCGACAAACCATCAGATCGCCCCGACCGCATTGCAGCGCCTCGGGCATTCCTCCCCCCTGGACGAGGCGCTCGGCTTCTATCCGTCGCTCCACCACGAGACCTTCTTCCCCGACTTCGCCCGCGCGGTGCAGCAGGAGGTCGCCGCGAAGCTGGTACCGCCGGAGGCCTTCGTCGTGGCCCCCGCCGCGCGGGCGATGATCTTCGCCGTACCGTCGGACCGCAGCGACGCGTATCTGCTGTTTGCCGAGGTGCAGCGCGAGGTCGAGCAGATGGCGGCGCCACCCGGCCTGGTCTTCGTGGCCGGCCGCGGGCAGAACCGCTCCGTCACCGTCACGCTGTTCCGCCACCTGGCGGCGGTCTGCGCGGCGCCGAGCAGCCTGTTCTTCGTCGAGGACGTCGATTACGCGCTGTACGGCCTGCCGGAGCTGCTGCGGGCCGTGGGGGCGAGGCGGTTCCTGTTCACCCGCGCCGGCGTCTTCCTCACGCCGGCGGGCTGGAAGTCGGCCCCGCTTGTGCTGGACGGCGAGGACAGCCGGATCGACTTCCTTGCCCCACCCGATGACTCGCCGCCCGCCCTGACGGGGACGGTGCGCGGCAAGGTCGCCGGCTCGTCTGCCTGTTTCGCGTGGTCGACCGCAGCACTCGCCGAGTGGATGCCGAAAATGCCGCTGTTCATCGGCGGCTGCCATGGCGACAACGGCTTGCGCCATGCGCGCGTGCGCCGGGTGTTCCACCGCGGAGGGACGCGGCGGGCCGGCGAGGCCGGACCCGACGGCGTGGTAGCGGCCCACATCAACCGGGATGTCGCCGGGATCATCGAGGCTGCCACCCATGTCTGATCCCAGGCTGATCCGGAAACAGCAGATGGCGGCCGGGCGGATCGCCGTGCTCTCCCACACCCATCCGTCGATCTCGAAGGGCGGTGCGGAGATCGCGGCCTACTCGCTCTATACCGGCCTGCGCCAGTTGGGCCTCGACGCGGTGTTCATCGCCGCCTGCAGCCGGCAGGACCGCCGCCGGCTTTGCCTCGACCCGGCGCATGAGCGGGCGGTCTTCTACGATTCTGCCGAGTACGACCATTTCTATCATCTCGGCACGCCCGAGATCTGGGCTCAGTTGCGGGCGATCCTCGTCGCGGATGACGTCAGGACCGTGAGCGTGCACCATTTCCTGCATTTCGGGCTGAACGCCCTGCGCAGCCTGATGGCCGAACCGCAGTGGGATACGCTCGTCACGCTGCATGAATTCCTGGCGATCTGCCATCACCATGGACAGATGATCACCAGGCCGGCGCGGCTGCTCTGCGATGCCTCCTCGCCCGCCGCCTGCGCCGCCTGCTACCCGGAGCGCACGCGCCAGCAATTCGAGATGCGCCGCGACCTGTTCCTCGACACGCTCGGCAAGGCCGCGGGCTTCGTCTCCCCCAGCCGGTTCCTTGCCGACCGCTTCGTCGATTGGGGCTTGCCGCGGCAGCGCATCGCCGTGGTCGAGAATGGCCTGATGGGGCATGCCGCGACGCCCGCGGCGAAGCCACGCCAGCCCGATGCCCCCTGGGTGTTCGGCTTCTTCGGCCAGATCAATCCGTTCAAGGGCGTCGACACGCTGCTGCGCGCGGTGGAGGCGCTGGCAGCCAGGCCCGAACTCGCCGGCCGGCTGCGCATCCGCATCCATGGCAACCTGATCGGCCAGCCGCCCGAGTTCATCGCCCGCTTCAATGCGATGCTGGAGACCTGTCCGTTGCTCAGCTACGCCGGACCCTACAACAACGCCGCGGTCGGGCGCCTGATGCAGGCATGCGACTACGTGCTCGTGCCAAGCAATTGGTGGGAGAACTCGCCGGTCGTCATCCAGGAAGCCTTCGCGGCCGGTCGCCCGGTGATCTGCAGCGGCATCGGCGGCATGGCGGAAAAGGTGAAGGACGGGATCTGCGGACTGCATTTTGGCGTCGGCGATCATGCCGATCTGGCGCGCGTCATCCAGGCGGCGGCGGATGCCGAACTGCATGCCCGGCTGCGCGCCGGGGTGCCGGCGGCACTCGATTCCTGTGCGATGGCGCGAGACTACCTCGCGGCACTGTGGCGCCTCAAGAACCCGGCTCCGCGGGATCGGCCTGGAAAGGCCGCGGTCAGCCCGGTCGAATCCGACCAGGTCACCGCCGAATAGTGCGCGCCGGCATCCCTCCCGGTGGCGCCACGGCGCGCCGGGGTTCTCCTCCTCACCTCTCCGAGACATGGGGTTCAACATGATTCGCGGCAACGTCGACAACGTCACGGAAACCAGCATCGCCGGCTGGGTCTATGCCGATACCGCCAGCGTCCGCGACCGGATGGTGCTGGCCTTCGTCGGCGACCAGTGCGTCGGTGCCGGTCGGGTGGAGCATTTCCGGCAGGACCTCGCGGATGCGGGGTTGACTGATGGCGTGCTCGGCTTCGATTTCCCCATCCTGCTCGCCGCGGCCGATGACCGGCCGCGGGTGACGGTGCGGTTGGAAGGCAGCGATGCCGTGCTGCTGCAGCCGGGCAGCTGCGTCGCCAGCCGTGACGATGCCGGTCGGGCCGGCTCCACGGTCCAGCACGCGCCGCGGTCCCTGTCTTCCCTGCAGTGGATGCGCATGCGCGGCTGGCTGCATCAGTCCGAGTACGACTTCCTGAAGTACATCGACCAGCTCGGCGTCTATGAGCGGACGCTGCGGCATCCGAAGTGGGTCGGCGACGTGAATGAGCCAGTCAACCTTGACCCGGCCGCGGTCGCGCTCGAGCTGCTGCAGCTCTACCACCTGGACGACGTTGCCCTGGAAACGCAGCGCATCGATTCGGTGCATGACCTGCCGGCATTCGCGCAGCGGCGGCCGGCGAATACCGGTTTCCAGGCGGTGGTGGCGCTGTGGAGTGCCGAGCGGACCCGGATCGGGGTGGTGGAGGGATCGCACCGGCAGGCCGGGGCGCCCGGCACGGCAGCGCCGGGCGCGGCCATCGACTACCATCTCGGCCCCGATCACCTGTTGGTCGTGGATCCACGCTGCACGGTCATGTCGCGCGGCGTGGCGCCGGCCGGCGGCATCGCCGTGTTCACGGCCGATGCCCGATGAGGCGATCGCAGCGTTTCCCACGTCACCAGACCATGCAGCCGCCCGGCCACCAACGGCGTGGGCGAAGCGTACGGTCGGCCAGCGATAAGTGCGAGCCATGATCAAGCGCGTCTTCGTCATTTACCATTCGGGTGAAGTCTACGACCGTGATTGCGTCCGATGGTATTCGGCTGTCAGGCCCGCAGAAATAGAACGGCTCTATACGGAATATCACAACATAGGTGACAGCGTGGTGTATGATTCCACGCTCAAGCTGCTCGACTTCGATGAAGTCTTGCCGATCGATCCGAATACAGTAACCGAAGAACAAATTGATTACATCAACGCGGAATGCGCCTTCGGGATCATCCGTGGCTCGAACTACCTGCATTCGGAGATGGGGTGGGGGACGCTTGATCGCTTCCTGTCACGCCTCACCGTGCCCTTCGTCGCGCCCGGCATCGGCATGCAAGCCCCGCACGGCGCCGCGCCCAAGGCTTCCGATGCGACCGCCCGCATGATCCGCCTGCTGGCCGAACGGACGACCTCCCTTGGCGTGCGCGGCGAGATCACGGCCGAGTTCCTGTGGAAGCTTGGCGTGAAGAACGTGCGGGTGGTCGGCTGCCCTTCCATGTTCCGCAGCCTGAAGCCGACCTGGCAGGTTGACGAGGCGCGGCTCGAGCGGTTGCAACACATGCCGATGCAGGAGGTTAATTTCGCTCTCACGCTGCGGCGGGAGATTGGACCCGACTATACCGACAATGTGCCGCGCTACCTGGCGGTGCAGAAAGCCCTGATCAACGAAGCCTTCGCCAACACCAGGCTCACGCTGTTCGCGCAGGGCGAGTTGTTCGAGAAATTTTTCTTTTCTGGTCGGTCGGATCTTTACGGTCCGCAGATGCAGGAACTGATCGATACCGGCTGGGCCAGCGGCACCCACGACAGGATGCTCGATATCTATCGGAAGGCCCTCTATTTCTCGTCCGATATCCCGGTTTTCGCCGCCCAGTTGAGCAAGGCCGATTTCGCCGCCGGGTTCCGGGTCCATGGCGTCCTCCCCTCCCTGGCGCAGGGGATTCCCGGGGTCCTGGTGGATTACGACAAGCGGACGCGGGAGCTGATCGACAGCTTCGGCATCCCGCATGTGTCGTTGGAGAGTGCCCATCTCCGGCGCGTGCTGGAGGTAGGACGCGACCATGACTACGGCCGCATCAGCCGGAAATATGCCTATCTTTGGAATGAGATGCGCGATTTCTTCGACGAGAACCGCATCCCGCATCGGATGGCCAAATCCGCCAGCCGGACCGGATGATACCTGGCGCAAGGCGTCCCGACCTGCGGGCCGCCGCGCGGGCACGGTGCCCGGCCAGCAGGTGGGCCTGCATTTCGGCATGGCTCGGCCAGGGCAGGGCGGCGGCGGTCATGGCGCGGGGCGGGATGGCACGGCGCGGCGGGCGGTTTCGCTGGACTTGGCAGCGCAGGAATGATAGGAAAAATTACCGCGTTCTTTGAAAACCGCATCCGGTCCAGCCAGCCGCCCACCGGGAGGCCCGTGCCCGCTGCCGCCCACCGGGGCTTTGTCCGAAACCCGCTTTCCCCCGTCCGGGCGGTCAAAACCACAAACCCAAAACCCGCGCGGCGGCAAAGCCAGGCGGCGCCTCGCTTCCGGCCAGCGAACCCTCGCGGTTTGAAGCGAATTGAGGGCGTTCAAACCCAAAACCCGCGGCGGCGCCCCTACCCCAGCGCCGCCCGCGCATCCGCCGCATCCTGGGCGATCGCCACCTTCAGCTCCTCCAGCCCGGCGAATTTCGCATCCGGCCGGAGGAATTTCACCAGCCGGACCCCGATCTCCCGGCCATAGAGGTCACCCGACCAGTCGAAGATGTAGGTCTCCAGACGCGTTTCCGGGTCGCCGCCCAGCGTCGGCCGGCGGCCGACATTGGCCACGCCCTTGGCCTCGCCCCCGTCCGGCAGCGCCACCGTCACCGCATAGACGCCGCGGGCGGGTTCCAGGTGGCGGCCGATCCACATATTGGCGGTCGGCCAGCCCAGCACCCGACCCAGCTTGTCGCCATGGACAACCTCGCCGCGGATCTCCCACGGCCGGCCGAGCATCGCGGTGGCGCGTTCCGGGTAGCCGTCCTGCAGCGCCCGGCGGATGCGGGTGGAGGAGATCGGGCCCTGGGTATCGACCAGCGGCGGGACGATGGTGGTGCCGATCCCGGCCGCCTCGGCCAGGCGGGCGATGGTGCTCGCATCGCCGCCGCGGCGGTGGCCGAAGGCGAAATCCTGGCCGCAGGACAGGTGCACCGCGCCCAGCCCGTCGCGCAGCACGGCGCCGAAGAACTCCTCCGCCGTCATCGCCGCCATCGCCGAGTCGAATTGCAGCGCATAGACCACCGCGGCGCCGGCCGCGCCCAGCGCCGCCGCCTTGGCCGGCAGCAGGGTCAGCCGGAAGGGCGGATCCTCGGGGCGGAAATGCTCGCGCGGATGCGGCTCGAAGGTCAGCGCCGCCAGCTTCGCCCCGGGCCGCGCCGCATGCGCCGCGGCCAGCACCGCCAGGTGGCCGCGATGCACGCCATCCATGTTGCCCAGCGCGATGCTGGCGCCCCGTAGCGCCTCCGGCACGGCGCGCCAGTCGGTCAGGATGGTTGGCGGCGCCGATTCAGACCTCCGGGCTTCCGCCCTCCGGTCATCGGTGCCGTTGGTCGGGGTCATTCCGCCGCCTTCGCCCGCGCGGCGCGGGAGGGGACGGAGACGAAGGCCTCGCCCTCCAGCACCGGCTCCCCGCGCACGGTGCAGACGGTGCGCAGCGTGGCGCGGTGCTTGTCGGGGTGCAGCGCCAGCACCTTCACCGTCGCGGTCACCGTCTCCCCGATGCGGACCGGGGCGCGGAATTTCAGGGTCTGCGACATGTAGATTGTCCCCGGCCCGGGCAATTGGGTGCCGAGCACCTTGGTGATCAGCCCGGCGGCCAGCATGCCATGGGCGATGCGCTCGCCGAAGATGGTGGTCCTGGCGTAGTCGGCGTTGAGGTGCATCGGGTTGGTGTCGCCGGTCACCGCGGCGAACAGTACGATGTCGGCCTCGGTGATGGTCTTGCCGAAGCTGGCGGTGAGGCCGAGCGAAAGATCCTCGAAGCACATGCCGTCGGACATGAGAAATCCTGCCTGATGCCCGGCCGGTCTAGCCTTCGGGCCGGGCAGGGACAAGGATGGCGGCAACCCAAGCGAGGACAAGCCGCATGCCCGTGACCGAGATCGGCGCCTCCGACCGCCTGCTGGCCGAGCTGCGCGGCTGGGTCGAGCACGAAACGCCGACCCCCGACGCCGCCGCGGTGAACGGCCTGATGGATCGGGCGGAGGGGGAGCTGCGCGCCGTCGGCGCGGCGATCGAGCGGCTGCCCGGCACCCGCGGCTTCGGCGATACGCTGATCGCCCGCACCCCCGGCGAAGGCGCGCCGGTGTTGGTGGCCGGGCACCTCGACACCGTCTGGGACCACGGCACCCTCGCCGGGCCGATGCCCTTCCGGGTCGAGGGCGAGCGTGCCTATGGCCCCGGCATCTACGACATGAAGGCCGGCAGCTTCTTCGCCTTCCACTCCGTGCGGGAGATCCTGCGCCAGGGCACGAAGACCCGCCGGCCGATCACCCTGTTGCTGACCCCGGACGAGGAGGTGGGCAGCCCGACCTCCCGCGCGCCGATCGAGGCCGCCGCCCGCGGCGCCTTTGCGGTGCTGATCCCGGAGCCCGCCGGCGGGCCGCGCGGTGCCTGCGTCACCGGCCGCAAGGGTACCGGGGGCTTCACCATGACCATCGCCGGCCGCAGCGCCCATGCCGGCGGCAATTGGGCGGAGGGGCGCAGCGCCGTCGTCGCCCTGGCGCAGGCGATCCTCAAGGTCCACGCGCTGACCGACCTCGACCGCGGCATCACCACAAACGTGGCGCCGATCTGGGGCGGCACCCGGCCCAACGTGATCCCGCCCGAGGCCGGCTGCCGCATCGACTTCCGCGCCCCGAGCCTGGCCGAGGCCGAACGCGTGGTCGCCGCCATCCGGGCGCTGGCCGGCGAGGCCGACGGCATCCGCATCAGCCTGGAGGGCGGGCTCAACCGGCCGCCGCTGGAGGAGAGCGCGGCGGGTCTCGCGCTCTACGACACCGCCCGGGCGATCGCCGGGCGCATCGGCTACGACCTGCCGAAGCAGCATCGCGGTGGCGGCTCGGACGGCAACTTCACCGCCGCCATGGGCATCCCGACCCTGGACGGGCTCGGCTGCACCGGCGCCGGGGCGCATGCGCCGGAGGAGCATATCCGTTGGCCCGATCTGGCCCCGCGCTGCGCTGTTTTGTGTGAACTGCTGGAGACTCTGGGCTAGAAAAGAAAAGCAAATGCTTGTTCATGTAAGTCCGGGAACCAAAACGTGTAGATTTTCCGGAAAATTTTCTACCCGCAAGGATTTGCGGATTTTCGTTTTTTCTGCGAAAGCAGCAGCCCATTGAGCGGAGACGCTGGAATGCCTGTCCAGCCTGTATTCGCCGTGGTCGGCATCGGCGCCTCGGCGGGGGGCGTCGAGGCACTGAAGACCTTCTTCGGCGCCCTGCCGGCCGATCCCGGCGTCGCCCTGATCGTGGTGACGCATCTCGGCCCGAACCACGAAAGCGCGCTGCCCCAGATCCTCGGCGAATGCACCCGCCTGCCGATCCGCCGCGCCGAGACCGGCCAGGTGGTGGCGCCCGACACCGTCTACATCCTGCCGACCGACGGCATCCTGACCATCGTCGACGGCTGCCTTCTGTTGCGGCCGCAGACCGAGGGCGGGGATCGCGAGCGGCGGCCGATCGACATCTTCCTCGCCTCCCTCGCCGTCGACCAGGGCGCCGCCGCCGTCGGCATCGTGCTGTCGGGGTCGGGCAGCGACGGCACGCTCGGCCTCAAGGCCATCAAGGAAAATGGCGGTCTGACCATCGCCCAGGGCTCTGGCGATGGTGGGCCGGCCTTTCCGGAGATGCCGCGCAGCGCCGCCTCCGGCGGCTTCGTCGACCTCGTGGTCCCGCTGGAGGAGATGCCGGCGCGGCTGGCGGATTTCCGCCGCGGCCTGGAAGGCCTGTCGCCCGATGACGCGCCGTCGCAGGCCACCACCGATGCGCGGACGGCGATCTGCGAGATCCTGCGGCGCCAGGTCGGGCATGATTTCTCCGGCTACAAGGACAAGACCTTCTTCCGCCGCGTCCGGCGCCGCACCGACCTGCTGCGCATCGCCACGCTGGAGGAGTACGTCGCGTTGCTCGGCCGCTCGGCGGACGAGGCCGGCAACCTCTTCCGCGACCTGCTGATCGGCGTCACCGGCTTCTTCCGCGATGCCGACGCCTTCGCGGCGCTGGACGAGCAGGTGATCGGGCCGCTGCTGCAAGGCCGCAGCGCGGATGATACCGTGCGGGTCTGGGTGCCCGGCTGCTCGACCGGCGAGGAAGCCTATTCCCTGGCGATCCTGCTGAACGAACACCTGGCCGGCCGCACCGACGCGCCGCGCCTGCAGGTCTTCGCCAGCGACATCGACGAGACCGCGCTGGCCGTGGCGCGCGCCGGCCGCTACCCGGCGCCGTTGCTCTCGGCCGTCTCGCCGGAGCGCCTCAAGCGCTTCTTCAACGGCGACGGCACCAGCTACACCGTCTCGAAGGAGCTGCGGGAGACCTGCGTCTTCTCGACCCACAGCGTGATCCGCGACCCGCCGTTTTCGCGGATGGACATGGTCTCCTGCCGCAACCTGCTGATCTACCTGGGCGGCGCCCTGCAGGAGCGGGTGATCCCGGTCTTCCACTACGCGCTGAAGCCGGGCGGCTG
>JBMOJU010000427.1:0-4102 GCA_049315625.1 Paracraurococcus sp. | reverse complement strand
ACCAGATGGCGGTCCACGTGCCGCTGTCGCTGGAAGCGCAGCTCGAAGCCCGCGTGCTGATGATGTCGACCAACAACATCCTCAGCCCGGCCAACGGCAAGCCGATCATCGTGCCGAGCCAGGATATCGTGCTCGGCATCTACTACCTTAGCCTGGAGACGCCGGAATGGCGCGCGGCGCAGGCCCGCACCGCGGAGGTGCGCGGGTTGATCGCCAGCGCCGATACCAAGAAGGGCAAGAACCTCACGGCCGAGGAGCTGGAGGCGCTGAACTTCCGCCCGCATGTCTATCGCGGCCTGGGTGAGGTTGAGCAGGCGCTGGCCGCTGGCGCCATCACCCTGCACACCGCCATCCACGCGCGCGTCCCGGCCCCGACGGAGCCGGGCGAGAAGACCATGGCGACGGTGCTCACCACGGCAGGCCGCCTGATGATGGGCGCCCTGCTGCCGGTCGACCCGCGGACGCCCTACAGCCTGGTCAATCGCCAGCTGACCAAGAAGACGATCTCCGATGTCATCGACACGGTCTACCGGCATTGCGGCCAGAAGGAGAGCGTGATCTTCGCCGACCGGCTGATGGGGCTCGGCTTCCGTCAGGCGGCCAAGGCCGGCATCTCCTTCGGCAAGGATGACATGGTCATCCCCGACAGCAAGCCGGAGATGATCGCCAAGACCAAGGCCGAGGTGAAGGAGTTCGAGCAGCAGTACCTCGATGGCCTGATCACCGCCGGCGAGCGCTACAACAAGGTCGTCGACGCCTGGTCGCGTTGCACCGAGGAAGTGGCGCAGGCGATGATGAAGGAGATCTCGAAGCAGGAAGCCGGCAAGCCGACCAACTCGGTCTGGATGATGTCGCATTCCGGCGCCCGCGGGTCGCCGGCGCAGATGCGCCAGCTGGCCGGCATGCGCGGCCTGATGGCGAAACCATCGGGCGAGATCATCGAGCAGCCGATCATCAACTGCTTCAAGGAAGGCCTGACCGTGCTGGAGTACTTCAACTCCACCCACGGCGCCCGCAAGGGCCTGGCCGACACGGCGCTGAAGACGGCGAATTCCGGCTACCTGACCCGCCGCCTGGTCGACGTGGCGCAGGACTGCATCATCGTGGTGCCGGATTGCGGTACGGAGCGCGGCATCACCGTGCGCGCGGTGATGGATGGCGGCGAGGTCATCTCCTCGCTCTCCGAGCGTATCCTTGGCCGGACCTCGCAGCGCGATGTGCTCGATCCGGTCACCGGCGAGCTGCTGCTCGCCCGCAACACGCTGATCGAGGAGCCGGACGCGGAGCGCGTCGAATCCGCCGGCGTGGAGGAGATGTACATCCGCTCCGTCCTCACCTGCGACGCGGGCTCTGGTGTCTGCGGCCATTGCTACGGCCGCGACCTGGCGCGCGGCACGCCGGTGAACGTCGGTGAGGCGGTGGGCGTCATCGCCGCGCAGTCGATCGGCGAGCCCGGCACCCAGCTGACCATGCGCACCTTCCACATCGGTGGTGCGGCGCAGCGCGGTGCCGAGCAGTCGGCGGTCGAGGCGACCTCGGACGGCACGGTCAAGATTGCCAACCGCAACGTCGTCGCCAACAGCTCCGGCGCGCCGATCGTGATGAGCCGCAATTGCGAGATCATCCTGAGCGACGCGCAGGGCCGCGAGCGAGCGCGCTACCGGGTGCCCTATGGCGCCCGGCTGCTCACCGACGAGGGCGCGGCGGTCACCCGTGGCCTGAAGCTGGCCGAATGGGACCCCTTCACCCTGCCGATCATCACCGAGCGGGCGGGTACGCTGGAGTTCGCCGACCTGATCGAGGGCATCACCCTCTATGAGGAGACCGACGTCGTCACCGGCCTGTCCTCGAAGGTGGTGCGCGAGCCGATCGACAAGGCGAAGAACGCCAACCTCCGGCCGCGGCTGCTGCTGCGGTCCGAGGATGGCCAGATGCAGCAGTACTTCCTGCAGCCGGCCTCGGTGCTGAACGTCGAGAATGCCGGCGTGGTCAAGGCGGGCGACATCCTGGCGCGCCTGCCGCGCGAATCCTCGAAGACGCGCGACATCACCGGCGGTCTGCCGCGGGTGGCGGAGCTGTTCGAGGCACGGCGGCCGAAGGACCACGCGATCATCTCGGACATCGATGGCCGCGTCGAGTTCGGCAAGGACTACAAGGCGAAGCGCCGCATCCTGGTCGTCCCCGACCAGACCGGCGATGAGCCGCCGGTCCCGCGCGAGTACCTGGTGCCGAAGGGCAAGCACGTCTCGGTGCAGGAAGGCGACTACGTCAAGGCGGGCGACCCGCTGGTCGATGGGCCGCGGGTGCCGCACGACATCCTGCGGGTGCTGGGCGTCGAAGCGCTGGCCAACTACCTGGTGAATGAAATCCAGGACGTCTACCGGCTGCAGGGCGTGAAGATCAACGACAAGCACATCGAGGTCATCGTCCGGCAGATGCTGCAGAAGGTGGAGATCCTCGATGCAGGGGACACCACCTTCCTGATCGGCGAGCAGGTCGACCGGCTGGAGTTCGAGGCCGAGAACGACAAGCGCCTGGCGGCGAAGGAGCGGCCCGCCCGGGCCGAGCCGGTGCTGCAGGGCATCACCAAGGCCTCGCTGCAGACCACCAGCTTCATCAGCGCCGCCTCCTTCCAGGAGACGACGCGGGTGCTGACCGAGGCGGCGACGGCGGGCAAGGTCGACGTGCTGGCGGGCCTGAAGGAGAACGTCATCGTTGGCCGGCTGATCCCGGCTGGCACGGGTTCCGTCATGAACCGGCTGCGCGCCCTGGCGGCCCAGCGCGACCGTACGCGGCTGCCCAATGCCCCGGCCCTGCCGGAACCGGCGGGCCAGCAGGCGGCCGAATAACCGGCCGCAGGGCCATGGTTACGGGCCGGGCTCCGCAAGGGGCCCGGCCTTTTTCTTGTGCCGGCTTTTTGGTTTGGCGGCGCCGGATCGCTTGACTCACGCCGGGGTGGCGCGTACTAAGCCGCCCCTTGGCAAGGCCGGCGCAGCCGCGCACGGACTGCCAGGTGTTTGGTCCACAACGCTGCGCGTTCGGCACCGCGGCCCCTTGTTGGGGTTGCACCAGGCCGGGGGCGGGTCGGGGCGCCTGCAGGAGATCCTGCGGGCATGTCGGCTTTTCGCGGCCACGGGACGGACGGACGGAATTCGAAGGGGCGTCATGCCGACGATCAACCAGCTCATCGCCCAGGGGCGCGAGCCGAACGCGAAGCGGAACAAGGTGCCCGCGCTGCAGGCCTGCCCGCAGAAGCGCGGCGTCTGCACGCGCGTCTATACGACCACGCCGAAGAAGCCGAACTCGGCGCTTCGTAAGGTCGCCAAGGTGCGCCTGACCAATGGCTACGAGGTGGTGAGCTACATCCCCGGTGAAGGCCACAACCTGCAGGAGCACTCGGTGGTGCTGATCCGCGGCGGTCGCGTGAAGGACCTTCCCGGCGTGCGCTATCACATCCTCCGCGGTGTGCTCGATACCCAGGGCATCGCCAAGCGTCGTCAGCGCCGGTCGCTGTACGGCGCGAAGCGGCCGAAATAAGGAGAGGCACAGATGTCTCGCCGCCATAGCGCCACCAAGCGCGAAGTCCTGCCGGACCCCAAGTTCGGCGATCTGGTGCTCAGCCGGTTCATGAACGTGCTCATGTACGACGGCAAGAAGAGCACCGCCGAGCGGATCGTCTATGCCGCCATGGATACGCTGAAGCGTCGCGTCGGCCAGAATGGCGACCCGCTGCGGCTGTTCCATGAGGCCATGGACAACGTGAAGCCGGCCGTCGAGGTCCGCAGCCGCCGCGTCGGCGGCGCGACCTATCAGGTGCCGGTGGAAGTCCGCCCTGAGCGGCGCCAGGCCCTGGCGATCCGCTGGCTGATCGAAGCCTCGCGCAAGCGCGGCGAAAACACGATGGAAGAGCGCCTTTCGGGCGAGCTGATGGACGCGGCGAACAACCGCGGCACGGCCGTTAAGAAGCGCGAAGACACGCACCGGATGGCGGAGGCGAACAAGGCCTTCAGCCATTACCGCTGGTAACCGGATCGAAGGACGACGACGATGGCGAAGGCGAAATTCGAGCGGACCAAGCCGCACTGCAACATCGGGACGATTG
>JBMOJU010000426.1:0-4105 GCA_049315625.1 Paracraurococcus sp. | reverse complement strand
GGAGGTGACAGTGCGGAAGTTGAAGTCGGCGAGGGAGCGGCCGAGCGAGTCGGCAGCCGCCACGCGGCAGGTGCCAGACCCGGAAAAATAGAGGAGGGGCACGGGGAGGATACTTCCTCCCCGCTCTTGCCTATCCTGCCCCCGAACATCCGGGACAGGAGAGACACGATGCCCGACACGATCCTGATCGCCGGCGGCGGCATCGGCGGCCTCGCCACCGCGCTCGGCCTGGCGCGCCGCGGCTTCCGCAGCATCGTGCTGGAGAAGGCCGCGACGCTCGGCGAGATCGGCGCCGGCATCCAGCTCGGCCCCAACGCCTTCCATGCCTTCGACTATCTCGGCGTGGGCGACACCGCCCGCGCCATGGCGGTCTACATCGACCGGCTGCGCCTGATGGATGCGATGCAGGGCGAGGAGATCACCCATATCGACCTCGGCGAGGGATTCCGCCGCCGCTTCGGCAACCCCTATGCGGTAGTGCATCGCGGCGACCTGCACGGCGTCTTCCTCCGCGCCTGCCGTGAGGATCCGCTGATCGCGCTGCGCACCGACAGCGCCGTCGCCGGCTATGCGCAGGATGGCAGCGGGGTGACGGCGCGGCTGGTGAATGGCGAGGCCGTGGCAGGCGCGGCGCTGATCGGTGCCGACGGGCTGTGGTCCAACGTGCGGCGGCAGGTGGTAGGGGACGGTCCGCCGCGCGTCTCCGGCCACACCACCTACCGCAGCGTCATCCCGACCGAGCGGATGCCGGAGGACCTGCGCTGGAACGCGGCGACGCTGTGGGCCGGGCCGAAGTGCCATATCGTGCATTACCCCTTGCAGGGCTGGAAGCTGTTCAACCTGGTGGTCACCTACCACAACGACGCGGCCGAGCCGGTGGCGGGCAAGCCCGTGGCGTTCGAGGAGGTGATGCGCGGCTTCGGCCACATCCACCCGCGCGCGCAGGACATCATCCGCCACGGCAGCGACTGGAAGCTGTGGGTGCTGTGCGACCGCGACCCGGTGGAGCGCTGGGTGGATGGCCGCGTCGCGCTGCTGGGCGATGCGGCGCACCCCATGCTGCAATACATGGCGCAGGGCGCCTGCATGGCGATGGAGGATGCCGTCTGCCTGGCGCAGATGCTGGCCGACCATCCCGGCCGGATCGAGGCGGCGCTGGAGGCCTACCGCGCCCGGCGCGTGCTGCGCACCACGCGGGTGCAGCTGATGTCGCGCGCCATGGGCGAGCACGTATATCACCCGGCCGGCCCGCATGCGCTGCTGCGCAACGCCATCATGTCGGCGAAGAGCTCCGCCGAGTGGTACGAGACGATCGCCTGGCTCTATGGCGGCACCGGGCTGGACGCGGCCTGACGCGGCCAGCTTCCCCGCCACCGCCGACCGCACCATCCCGCGCGGCGACACCATCGTCGCGCCGGGCCGCTGTGGCGGCGCCCTTCGCGCATGTCTGGGACGTGCGCGACGGCCGCATCACCGGCTTCCTCCGATACACCGACGTGGCCCTGGTGCGGGACGCGCTGTGACGCCGGCATTCCGCCGGACGCAACACAGCCGACCGCACGCCGCGCATTCCGCGCCGCATCGCCTTCACCGACAACACCCGCATCGACGCCAATCGAAAGGACCGATGCCATGACCCGCCTGCTCTTCATCAAGGCCTCGCCGCGCGGCAGCGCCTCCCGCTCCGTCGCCGTCGCGGAAAGCTACCTCGCCGCGCTGCGGGCGAAGACGCCCGACCTCGAGGTCGACACCATCGAGCTGTGGGAGGAGACCCTGCCCGACTTCGACGGCAACCGCGCCAACGCCAAGCTGAACGTCATCACCGGCACGGCGCAGTCGGCCACCCAGGTGACGCAGTGGGACGAGATCACCGCGATCGCCCAGCGCTTCATCGCGGCCGACCGCTACCTGTTCGCCGTGCCGATGTGGAATGGCGGCATCCCCTATCGGCTGAAACAGTACATCGACATCATCCACCAGCCGGGGCTGCTGTTCGGGCTGGACCCCGCCACCGGCTATTTCGGCCTGCTGCAGGGCAAGCGCGCGACGCTGGCCTACACCAGCGGCGCCTTCAGCCCGGCGGCGCCGCAGCCGGCCTTCGGCACCGATCACCACTCGACCTACCTGCGCGACTGGCTGAACCAGGCCGGCGTGACCGAGATCGAGGAGATCCGCTACCAGCCGACGCTGCTGTCCGCCGACCCCGAGGCGGCCTTCGCCGCCGCGCAGGCCGAAGCGGCGCGGCGCGCGGCCTGAGCGGGAGGCGCGCCATGGCACGCCTGCCCGGACGGCCGCTCGGCCATCTCGGGATGGCCGTGCTGCCGGCGCATCCCGTGATCGCGGCGGTGCCGGGGCTCGGCTGAGGCCCCGGCGGGAGGGGGGCTATTGTACCGGCCGGGCATTTGGTATGGGCGGGCTGCGGCATTCCAGATAGTGTTATCGACCATCCTGTGCCGACGCCCGAAACCGTTCGCCTGCCCCACCGCGCCCGATCGCGCCAATGCCCGAAGAGTTGCCGTATGGGAATGCCCGAGAAGCAAGGCCTCTATGACCCGCGCAACGAGCACGACGCCTGTGGCGTCGGCTTCATCGCCGATATCAAGGGCCGGAAATCGCACGCGATCATTGCCCAGGGATTGCAGATCCTGGTGAACCTCGACCATCGCGGCGCGGTCGGGGCGGACCCGCTGATGGGCGACGGCGCCGGCTGCCTGATCCAGATGCCGGACCGCCTGCTGCGGCACTGGGCCGAAGGCCAGGGCCTGACCCTGCCGCCGCTCGGGCGCTACGCGGTGGCGATGTGCTTCCTGCCGCAGGATGCCAAGGCGCGCGACGTCGCCGTGGCCAGCCTGGAACGCTACATCGCGGCCGAGGGGCAGACCCTGGTCGGCTGGCGCGACGTGCCGGTGGACACCACCGGGCTCGGCGCCGCGGTGATCGCGGCGATGCCGGTGATCCGCCAGGCGGTCGTGGCCGCCAGCGACGCGATCCGCGACCAGGACGCCTTCGAGCGCAAGATCCTGACCATCCGCAAGCAGACGCTGAACAAGTTCCGCAGCATGGCGGATGCGGAAGGCCTGCCGCGCGCCGCCGACCTGTACATGCCGTCCTTCTCCACCCGCACGGTGGTCTACAAGGGGCTGCTGCTGGCCGGCCAGGTCGGCAGCTTCTACGCCGATCTGCGCGACCCGCTGTGCGAGAGTGCGCTGGCGTTGGTGCACCAGCGGTTCTCGACCAACACCTTCCCATCCTGGAAGCTGGCGCACCCTTACCGCTTCCTCGCCCATAACGGCGAGATCAACACCGTCCGCGGCAACGTCAACTGGATGTACGCGCGGCGCGGCGGCATGTCCTCGGCGCTGCTCGGCCCCGACCTCGACAAGATGTGGCCGCTGATCCCGCACGGGCAGTCGGACACCGCCTGCCTCGACAATGCGCTCGAGATCCTGCTCTCCGGCGGCTATTCGCTGGCGCATGCGATGATGATGCTGATCCCGGAAGCCTGGGCCGGCAACCCGCAGATGGACCCCGAGCGGCGCGCCTTCTACGAGTACAACGCGGCGCTGATGGAGCCCTGGGACGGGCCGGCGGCGATCGCCTTCACCGATGGGCGGCAGATCGGCGCGACGCTCGACCGCAACGGGCTGCGCCCGGCGCGCTACATCGTCACCGAGGACGACACGGTGATCCTGGCCTCCGAAGCCGGCGTGCTGCCGGTGCCGGAGGAGCGCATCCGCCACAAATGGCGCCTGCAGCCGGGCCGCATGCTGCTGCTCGACCTCGACGCCGGGCGGATCATCGACGATGCCGAGATCAAGCGGACGCTCTCGGCCGAGCACCCCTATGCCGAATGGCTGAAGGCGACACAGTTCAAGCTGGAGGAGTTGCCGGAATCGCCGGCCGCGGCGCTGCCGGACCGGCCGAACGACCCGGCGGCGCTGCTGCGCGACCAGCAGGCCTTCGGCTATACGCAGGAGGATCTGGCCTTCTTCCTGGAGCCGATGGCGGCGCAGGGCGACGACCCGATCGGCTCGATGGGCACCGACACGCCGCTGGCGGTGCTCTCGAAGAAGCCGAAGCTGCTGTACAACTACTTCAAGCAGAA
>JBMOJU010000425.1:0-4114 GCA_049315625.1 Paracraurococcus sp. | reverse complement strand
GTCTCCTGCTCGGCGGCGCGCCAGATATCCTCCTGCAGGGTCGCCAGCCCGGTCTGCAGGCTGGCGCGGATCTCGGCCGGCAGGGCCGCCCAGGCCCGCTCATTGGCGCCGAACATCGACACGCCCCAGCTGATGGCGACGCGCGAGACATGCGTCGTCACCTCATGCAGGCGGATGGCATTGCCGGACAGCGTGCCGGTCACCGCGCATTGCACCACGCCGTCGCGCACCGCCTGGACGATCTCGGCGAAGGGGGTGACGATCGGGGTCGCCCCGAGCGCCTCGATCAGCTCGCCCTGGCCGACGGAGGAGACCCGCACCCGCCGTCCGGCCAGGTCGCCGAGGCCGGTGAAGGGCTGCTGGCAGAACACCACCTGGGACGGGTAGGTGTAGACGGCCAGCAGCTTGATGCCGTAGCGCTCATGCAGCAGCGCCTCGAACCGCGGGCGCCAGAGCTGCACGGTCTGCCGCAGCGTGGCGATGTCCGGGTTGAGCATCGGCAGGTCGATGGCATTCAGCTCCGGCTCATCGGCCGAGGCGAGCGCCAGCAGGACGGTGCCGAAGGGCACCACGCCCAGGCGCATGAGTTGCAGCATTTCCTGCCCGCGGATGCCGCTGCGGTCGAACGGTGCGATCTCCGCCCGGACCCGCCCATTGGTGAGGCCGGGGACCTTGTCGGTCCAGAACGGCGCCTCGTAGCGGACATACTGGCTGACGGAGGCAAGGCCGCCGACGATCTTGAGCTGGATCGGCGCCGCATCCTGCGCCGCCGCCGGCAGGCCGCCGGCGAGCAGCAGCCCAAGCACCGCCAGGGTCCGAAGGCCTCGTTGCGCAAGGCGACGGAGCGGTTGCGGGAACTGGTCGGGCATGCCTGTCATCCGTTCGCGGCGAGGTGAGCGAGACAGCGCGACGCGCAACCGTAGGTCTACGCCGCTACATCCTGTGGCGTATAAACGCTTTGGTAGTTCGCCGCCACGATCGCGCGCCTGTCGCCGCGAAGAATGGCGGCGCCGACCGTGCCGCCCCAGGCAGCCAGAGCCTGCGGCATGCCGGTTCCGGACTGCTAGGCGCCCTGCAGGGCGACGCCGGCGGCCGCGCGCCCGGCTTCCCCATAATTCGCTCCTGAGTACTCCCCCATGAATTCCGGGTAGGTGAAGGGTGCATAGCGCGGCGCATTGTCCGGCGTGACGCAGGTGGGAATCGGCGCCATCACCGCATCGTAGCTGCAATCCATGAAGAACGGGATCGCGTAACGTTCCTGGCCGGACCGGTTGGTCACGCGGTGCGGTGTGGCGAGGAACACGTGGTTGGTCCAGCGCCGCAGCATCATCCCGCCATTGACCAGGAAGTGGCCGTCCAGCGCCGGCGCATCGATCCAGCGGCCATCCGGCAGGCGCAGCGACAGGCCGGGCACCTTGTTCTGCGCCAGGATGGTCATGAAGGAGGTATCGGCATGCGGCGCCAGGCCCCATTCATCGGCCGGCGCGGTCGGTTCCTGCTGCGGGTAATGCGTCATGCGCAGGGTGAACATCGGCTCCTGGAACTTGTCCTCGAACCAGTCCGCCGGCAGGCCGAGGGCGACGGCGTAGATCGGCACCAGCCGGCGGCCGAGTGCCTCCATCGCCGCGGCATAGTCCAGCGCCGCGGCACGGAAGCCCGGCAGCGCCTCCGGCCAGCGGTTCAGGCCGCGGAAGCGCTTGCCGGCCAGCACGTCCGGATGGTCCGCCGGCAGCTCCCGCTTGAAGAAGACCGCCTCGTTCGCGTTCGGCCGCTTGATCCCCTCGACCGCGTTCATCCGCGTGGTGTTGCCGCGGAAGGGCAGGTAGCCCTGGTTGTTGCGGTCGAACGGCAGGGCGAGCTTCTGCTCCAGCGGCTGGGCGTGGAAATCGGCGGCGGCGGCAAAGCCGGCCTCGACCACCGCCTCCGGCACCCCGGTGTTGCGGACGAAATAGAACCCCACCTCGGTGAAGGCGCGATGGAGTTGCCGGCCGAGCGCATCCAGCGCGCCGGGCTCGCCGCGCAGCAACGGCGCGAGGTCGAGGATGGGGATCTCGTCGGCCATCATGGGCTCCCTGGCAGGGCGAGCCAACAGCCTAGGCGGGGAGCGGCGCGCCGCCAACCACCGTGTCGCGGCGCCGTGTCGCAGCGCACCGTGCGGCGGCCGTCCTCGGCCATGTGACCGCGCTGGCCCGCGCCCGGGGCCTAGCGTCCCGGCCTTGCGGAGGACCAGGACATGGCCGTCGATCCCTTCCCGAGTGGGGCTGCCGCGCTCGACGTCATCACCGATGACGCGGCGCTGACCGCCGGCATGGCGGGCCTCGCCGACCTGCCGGATTTCATGGTGCTGTGCGCCGGGCTGGTCGACCTGACCGGCGACCCGGGCCAGCCACCCTATGCCGGGCTGGCCGACAACGACATGCTCTATGCCGGCAGCCTGCTGAAGATCGGCGCGATGTACGCCGCGTTCGAGTTGCGGTCGCGGGTTCGGGACGCGGTGGCCGCGGCGATCGATGCCGGCACGGCGACCGACCGGCCGGGCTGGGAGAAGCCGGTCTTCGCCGCGCTGCTGCAGGCCTGGCAGCCGGCGCTGGCGGCGGTGCTGCCGAAGCTGCCGGCGACGCCGCCGAACCTTGGGCAGATCTTCGCCGTAACCGCCGATGGCGATGTCGATTTCGCCGCCGCCGTACCGGCGCTGAGCGACGCGGATATCGACAGGGTCGGCGAGTTCGGCGCGCCGCGCGGCGGCTACCGCGACTGGCTGCGCAGCATGCTACGCTGGTCGAACAACGCCGCCGCCAGCCGCTGCATCCTGGCGCTGGGCTATCCCTTCATCGCCGGCACGCTGCGCGGTGCCGGCTTCGTCGATGCCGGTCTGGCGCGCGGGCTCTGGCTGTCCGGCGACTATCTGGGGCATGACTGGGTGCCGAATGCCGGCGCCGCCCAGGCCAACGCCGCCGGCCGCGTGCTCAGCCCGCGCTGGGCGACGGCGCAGAAGCGGGCACGCAGCAACTTCACCGCGACGGCGGCGCAGGTCGCCAGGCTGATGACCCTGCTGGCCAAGGACCGGCTGGTGGACCAGGCCGCCAGCCAGGAGATGCGGGACCTCATGACCGGCGCCGAGGGGATCGGGAGCTATATCGGGAGCGCCCTGGCCCGGGACGGGCGGGACCCCGACCTCGTCGTCTCCAAGATCGGCTTTGGCGACGACACCCGCAGCCACGACTGCGCCATCGTCGAGCGGACCGTGGACGGCAAGGCGCTGCGCTACGTCGTGGTGGGCCTCGGCTCCCAGGCCGGGAACCGGCGGAGCCTGGGGGACCTTTTCATCCAGCTCGACCAGTTGATCGTCGAGCGGAACCGCTAGCCGACCGACCGCGGCCGGTTCAGCATGGCGGCCGGCAGGGCAGGGGGAATGCGTGGCAGCGGGGACGAAGACGGGCGGCCCGGCGCCTCGGATCATGCCGCCCCGGATCACGGCGCTGCGCAGCCTGCTGCCCTACCTGCGGCCCTATCGCGGGCGGGTGGTGCTGGCCGCGGTCGTGCTGCTGCTGGCGGCGGGGCTGGTGCTGGGGCTCGGCCAGGGCGTGCGGCACCTGGTGGATGAGGGCTTCGCCGCCGGCGACGCGGCGGCGCTGGACCGCACCGCGCTGCTGCTGTTCGGCGTGGTGGCGGCGCTGGCGGTGGCCACCTGCACCCGCTTCTGGCTGGTCTCCTGGCTCGGCGAACGCGTCGCCGGCGACCTGCGGCGGGAGGTCTTCGACCATGTCCTCCGCCTGTCGCAGGCCTGGTTCGAGACGGCGCGGACCGGCGACATCCTGTCCCGCCTGACCGCCGACGTGACCCTGCTGCAGTCCTTGATCGGGACCGCCATATCCCAGGGCATCCGTAACGTGCTGACCGGCGGCGGCGCCTTCGGCATGCTGCTGGTGACCAGCCCCAAGCTGGCCGGCATCGTCGCGCTGGTGGTGCCGCTGGTGGTGGTGCCGCTGGTGCTGTTCGGCCGGCGGGAGAAGCGGCTGTCGCGCGCGGCGCAGGAGCGCGTCGCCGATCTCGGCGACCTGGCGGAGGAGACGCTGGCCGGGCTGCGCACGGTGCAGGCCTTCACGCATGAGCC
>JBMOJU010000424.1:0-4121 GCA_049315625.1 Paracraurococcus sp. | reverse complement strand
AGGGGATGCCCGGCGGGTCGCTCCGCCGGGCGTATCATCGCCGGGGCAGTGTCACGGCTCCGGGCGATGCCGCCCTACGACGGCCCGCGGGGCAAGGGCGCCCGCGGCGATTGGTTCTACGGCAGCAGCCGACGCAGCCGCGCCGCCGGGCGGCGGCTCCAGGCGACGAGGCGCGCCTCCAGCGCCTCGACCTCATCGACCTGCCGCGGCCAGCGGGCGCGCAGCTTCGCCATGCCGTCCCGCGCCCAGCCATACTGGTCGCGCAGGATGAACAGGCCGAGGGCGAGGAACAGGATGCCCTGCAGGATCGGCAGCACCAGGCCGAGCAGGCCGAGCACGAGCAGGCCGAAGCCGGCCAGCTTGCGGGGCAGCGAGGGCGGCCCTGCCATCAGGCCGCCTGCGGCGCGGGCAGGTCGATCCGCCGCTCGGTGGCGACGAACAGGTACTCGACATTCCGCAGCCGGCCGACCTGGCCGACCTTCTCACCCTGCGGGTTGTGGATGCCGATCTTGGCGCCGACATAGCGCCCATGCGGGATCTCGATCACCTGCAGATGCGCCCGGGCGCCCAGCATGGCTTCGAGCTGCGCCCGGCCGAGATAGCCCTCGTCGTTGAAGGAGACGACGATGGTCGGGCAGCGCAGCGCCGCGATGGTGCGTTCCAGCGCCGGCCCGATGCGGCGGCGGCTGTTGAAATCCGACAGGCGGGTGCGGCAATCGGTGCGCTTCTGCGCCACGCCAAAGACCTCCGGCTGGTCCCAGCGCACCAGCGTCTCCCACACATGGTAGTTCCGCAGGTAGGAATGCTGGTTGTAGGGCGGGTCCAGGTAGGCGAGGTCGCACTCCACCGCGGCGGCGACCGCTTCGGCCTCCCCGCAGAGGGCGGTGCAGGCACCGGCGGCGGGGCGCGGCAGCAGGGCGGGAAGGCGGAGTTGCAAGGGATGCAGGGCGCGCGGCGCCCAGGCCTTCATGTAGGCCATCTGCAGCCCGGCGGTGGAATCGACGCGATCGGCGGCCTCCAGCAGGGCGGTCAGCAGGATCGCCTCCAACTCCGGCTCGGCCGACAGGGCCGCAATCGCCTCGCGGATCGCCTCCACCTTCGCGCCGTTGTCGGGGTGCAGGTAGCGGGCCTGTTCGCAATAGGTGTGGGTGAACCAGCCGACCCGCGGCGGCAGCCGTTGCAGGTCCTCCAGGATGCGCCGCGCGGTGTCGGCCCAGCGTTCGGCATCGGCCTGGACGTAGCAGGTGGCGATGGTGTGGGCGTAGGCGTTGTGGTCGTTGGCGACGGTCCGGTAGCCGGCGGCCTTCAGCGCCTGGCCAACGCGCGCGGTGCCGGAGAAGAGGTCGAGGACCGTGGCGCCGGGCGGGACGGCGGCGCCGACGGCCTCGAGGATCCGGGCGATGAGAAGGCGCTTGCTGCCGATGTACTTGATCATCGGCGCCGCTGCCTGCCCCCTGCCGCTGCCTGAGCGGGCGACTCTAGATATGCAGCGCGCGCCCGTCCACCGCCAGCGCCGCTTCCTTCACCACCTCGTTCAACGTCGGGTGGGCGTGGCAGGTCCGCGCCACGTCCTCGGCGCTGGCGCCGAATTCGATCGCCAGCGCGATCTCGGCGATCAGCGTGCCGACATCCGGGCCGAGCATATGCGCGCCCAGCACCCGGTCGGTCTTGGCGTCCGCCAGGATCTTCACGAAGCCGTCCATGTCGCCCATGGCGCGGGCGCGGCCATTGGCGGTGAAGGGAAACTTGCCGGATTTATAGGCGATGCCGGCGGCCTTCAGCTCCTCCTCCGTCGCACCGACCGAGGCGACCTCCGGCCATGTGTAGATCACCCCGGGGATGGCGGCGTAGTTCACATGGCCCTTCTGCCCGGCGAGGATTTCTGCCAGTGCCACGCCCTCGTCCTCCGCCTTGTGCGCCAGCATCGCACCGGTGATGACGTCGCCGATGGCGTAGATGCCGGGGATGTTGGTGGCGTAATGGGCGTCGGTCTTGACCCTGCCCCGCTCATCCAGCGCGACGCCTGCCTCGGCCAGGCCGAGGCCTTCGGTATGCGGGCGGCGGCCGATGGCCAGCAGCACCACGTCGGCCTTCACCTCCTCGGCCGCGCCGCCGGCGGCGGGCTCGACCGTCAGGGTCACGCCGTCCTCGCCCGTCACCGCGCCGGTGACCTTCGACTTCAGCTTGAACCGCAGCCCCTGCTTGGTCAGCGTGCGTTCCAGCAGCTTGGCGATCTCGGTGTCCATGCCGGGCACGAGGCGGTCGAGATACTCGATCACCGTCACCTCCGCCCCCAGCCGGCGCCACACGGAGCCGAGCTCGAGCCCGATGACGCCGCCGCCGATGACGACCAGGTGCTTCGGCACCGTCGCCAGCTCCAGCGCGCCGGTCGAGGTGACGATCCGCTGCTCATCCACCGCGACGCCGCGCAGCGGGGTGCTCTCGGAGCCGGTGGCGATGACGATGTGCTTCGCCTCATAGGTCTCGCCGGCGACCTCGACCTTGCCTGCCGATACGATCTTTGCCGCGCCCTTCAGCCAGGTGACCTTGTTCTTGCGGAACAGGAACTCCACGCCCTTGACGTTGGCCGAGACCACTTCGCCCTTGCGCGCCTGCATCCGCGCGAGGTCGAGCTTCACGCCGTCGAAGACCACGCCGTGCTCGGCCAGCTTGTGGTGCGCGTCCTCGAAATGCTCGCTGGATTGCAGCAGGGCCTTCGACGGGATGCAGCCGACGTTGAGGCAGGTGCCGCCGAGCGTCGCCCGCTTCTCGACGCAGGCGACCTTCAAGCCGAGCTGGGCCGCACGGATGGCGCAGACATAGCCGCCGGGACCGGCGCCGATGACGATGAGGTCGAAGCTCTCTGGCATGGCGCGATCCGGGTCCTTGCAGCCGTGGAATCAGGCGGAAAAGCGGGCGGAAAGTGCCGCCAACCGCCCGCCCACGCAACCCCGCCGCCCAGCCATGCCGGGGTCGCGCGGCCGTGTGTCGGGGGCCGCGTTCTGCGCATCGCGCGAAACTCCGCAAGCGCGATCAAGCCGGATTGCGGCATGAAGGGGGGCATGCCGACCAAGCCCATCACCCTGCAGGATTACGGCCGCCGGATCGCCCGGGCCATGGCGCATATCGCCGCCGACCTGTCGCGCACGCCGAGCCTGGAGGAGCTGGCGGCGATCGCCGCCTTTTCCCCCTGCCACTTCCACCGGGTCTACCGCGCCATCGCCGGGGAGACGCCGGCCGAAACGCTGCAACGCGCCCGGCTGTCCCAGGCGGCGGCGGAGCTGCTGCGCACCGCCCTGCCGCTGGCCGCGATCGGCCGTCGCGCCGGCTATGGCAGCCCGGCCGCCTTCACCCGCGCCTTCCGCGCCGCCTACGGCATGCCGCCCGGCGCCTGGCGCGCCCGTGCCGGGCGGGCTTTCCCCAACATCCCGCCCCACCCCCGAGAGGAGCATGCGATGCATCAGGTGACCCTGCGCGAGGAGCCCGCCCTGCGGCTGGCGGCGATCCGCCATGTCGGCCCGTACCACAGCATGACCGCGGCCTTCGACCGGCTCGGCGCCTGGGCCGGCGGCCGCGGCCTGATCGGGCCGGACACCCGCTTCATCGCCATCACCCATGACGATCCCGAGAGCGTGCCGGCCGCGGCGCTGCGGACCGATGCCGGCTGCACCGTGCCCGCGCATGTCGAGGGCGAAGGCGAGGTGCGCATCATCGAGGTCCCCGCGCAGCGCGTTGCCGTGCTGCGCTTCCAGGGCCCCTACGCGGCGATGGAGGATGCCTGGGCCTGGCTGTACCGCGACTGGCTGCCGGCCAGCGGCGAGGAGCCGGGCGACCACCCGCCGATGGAGGACTACCTGAACGACTGCCGCAGCCTGCCGCCGGCGGAGTGGCTGACCGACATCATCGTGCCGTTGAAGCGCCGCGCGGCCTGACCGCTACTGCCGGGCCGGGAAGGCGATGCCGTAGACCTCCGTCCGGGTGCCGAGAAACGGATCGTCCGAGACGGCGAGGCCCTCCCAGCCACACGCCACCCACAGGCGATCGCTGGCCGCCGCCGCCCCAGGACCAACGGCGAGCATGCGCGGATGGGCGCAGAGGCCGATCGCCGGCATCGGCCACCA
>JBMOJU010000423.1:0-4124 GCA_049315625.1 Paracraurococcus sp. | reverse complement strand
GACGCGGAACACGCCGATGCCCTCGCAGCGCGCCTTGCGCTGGGCGCTGGGCGCTGGTGAAGGTGCCGACATAGGCAAAGAGCGGCGCGGTGGTGGACATTTTCTTCTTCTCCGCGGCCTGCGATGGCGCCGCCGCCAGCAGCGCCGGCGCGGCGAGCAGGATCGCGCGCCGCCCGGGCGCGCCCGTGACCTGGTTCATGCTGTTTCCTCCCGAGGGCCGGTCCCCGGCCGCGCGCAGCATGCGGCGGCGCGGGGCAGCGGTGCAATCCTCAGTCGGACGGCGTCTCCCCGAGCCGCGGCGCGGCGTGGCGGATGCGCGGGCGTTCGCCGTCGAAGGACAGCGGCATGGCGACGAGGGAGAAATCCTCCCCCGGCACGGCTTGCAGCATCTCCATCGCCGCGGTCTGCGGTTCGGCCAGCACCTCGGGGATGGAATTCACCGGCGAGCACGGCACACCGGCGGCGATCAGCGCCTCGGCCAGTTCGGCGCGCGGCCTGGCGCGCAGCAGCGCGGCGATCTCCGGCAGCAGCGCAGCCTGGTTCGCCAGGCGCTGCCGGTTGGTGGCGAAGCGCGGATCAGCCGGCCAGTCCTTGCCGAGCACATCGGCGAATTTACGGAACAGCCTGTCGTTGCCGCAGCACACCAGCAGCGGGCCGTCGGCGCAGTCGAAGGCCTGGTAGGGCACGAAATTCGGGTGGCCGGAGGCATGCCGTTCCGGCAGCTTCGCCTGGTTGACGTAGGCGCTGATCTTCTGCCCGCCCCACATCAGCGCCGTCTCGAACAGCGACGTGTTCACCACGCAGCCGCGCCCGGTGCGCGCGCGCTGCTGCAGCGCGGCGAGCGCGCCGATGACGGTCCACATCCCCGTCCCCTGGTCCACCACGCTGGCGCCCATCCGCACCGGCGGGCCGCCGGGTTCGCCGGTGATGGAGGAGAGGCCGGCGAAGGCCTGGAACAGCGGCTCATAGCCCGGGCGGTGGGAGAGAGGACCCTTGTGGCCGAAGGCGCCCATCGCGCAGTAGATCAGCCGCGGATGCAGCGCGGTGACGGGTTCCGGCCCGATGCCGAGCGCCTCGGCCACGCCGGGGCGGAGGTTGTGCACCAGGATATCGGCGCCCGTAAGCAGGCCGTGCAACGCGGCGACGCCCTCGGCCAATTTCAGGTCGAGCGTGACGCTGCGCTTGCCGCGGTTGAATTCGTGGAAGTTCAGCGCGTCGCCATGGCGGAAGGCGGGGCCCATTTGGCGCGCATCGTCGCCGCCATCGGGCTTCTCCACCTTGACGACGGTAGCGCCGAGGTCGGCAAGGATGGCGCCGGCGAAAGGCCCGGCCAGCACCTGGCCGAGTTCCACCACCTTGATGCCATCCAGGACGCTCATGTCGCGGGCAGGATCGTGCCGCGGCATTCGCCGAAGCCGATGGTGACGTAGCCGTCGCGCTTCGCCTGGGCGCGGAACACCACCGTGTCGCCATCCTCCAGGAAGCGTCGTTCCTCGCCATTCGGCAGCGCGATCGGCCTGCGGCCGCCCTGGGTGATCTCCAGCAGCGCGCCGAACCCGTCCTCGGTGGGGGAGGAAATGGTGCCGCTGCCGAAGAGATCGCCCGGCGCAAGGTTGCAGCCGCCGCAGGTGTGGTGCGCCAGCATTTGTCCGGGCGTCCAGTAGAGATGGCTGGTGTTGGAGAGCGAGAGGCGGAACGGCCCACCCTGCCGGGTGATCAGCGAGACCTCCACCGCGACATCCAGCGCGCCCTGTGCCTGGTCGGCCGCGTCCCACAGGTAGTCCAGCGGCTTCGGGTCGCCATCCGGCCGCGGCGCCTGGGCGATGCGGAAGGGTGCCAGCGCTTCCGGCGTGACGACCCAGGGGCTGATGGAGGTGTGGAAATTCTTCGCCAGGAAGGGGCCGAGCGGCTGCGCCTCCCACCCCTGCACGTCGCGCGCCGACCAGTCGTTCAGCAGGCAGAAGCCGGCGATGTGGTCCGCCGCGGCGCCGATCGGCACGGTATCCCCCGGCGCATTGCCGGTGCCGACCCAGATGCCGAATTCCATCTCGTAGTCGAGGTTGCGGCTCGGCCCGTAGGTCGGCACGGTTTCATTCGCCGGCTTGCGCTGCCCCTTCGGCCGCCGCACGTCGCTGCCGGAGACGCGCACGGACGACGCCCGGCCGTGATAGGCGACAGGGACGTACTTGTAGTTCGGCAGCAGCGGATTCTCCGGCCGGAACAGCTTGCCGGCGTTGCTGGCGTGGTGGATGCCGGCGAAGAAATCCGTGTAGTCGCCGATCCGTGCCGGCAGGTGCAGCGTGCAGTCCGCGGCGTCGTACAGGTTGGGCCGCACCGCGGCTTCCTGCGCGCTGCCCGTCGCCAGCAGGTCGGACAAAGCCAGGCGCAGCGCCTTGCGCGGCCCGGACCCCAACGCGAAGAACGCATTCAGCGCATCCCCCGCGGCCGCCTCTGCCGCGCGCTGTGCGTCGCCGCTCAGCAGATGCGCGATGGCGCCGAGATCGAGGATGCTGTCGCCGATCGCCACGCCGCCGCGCGCCTCCCCGCCGCGCGGGGAGAAGATGCCGAGCGGCAGGTTCTGGATCGGGAAATCCGCATGCCCGTTGGCGGAGGCGACGAAGCTGCGCCGCTGCGGATCGTGGGTGGCATCCATGCTCATCTCCTCCCTCAACGCGCACGCGCCAGCAGCCGGCGCGCGCGTTCCACCACCGGCAGATCGATCATCGCACCTTCGAAGGCGACGGCGCCCTCGCCCTTGGCCAGCGCCTCATCGAACGTGGCGATCAGCCGGCGGGCACGGTCGGCCTCGGCCGGCGCGACGCCGTATTCCTCGTTGATGATCGGCACATGCGCCGGATGGATGCAGGCGGTGCAGGCGAAGCCGAGCTTGCGCGAGCGCCGCAGCGAGGTGCGATACCCGTCGAGGTCGCGGAAATCGGCGAAGGCGCCGACGCTGCCGAGCGGCAGGATGCCCGCGCCGCGCGCCGCAGCCACCGCCATCATGCCGAAATGGTACAGCATGTCGGCGCCCGGCACTGCTTCCAGCTCGGTCGAGAGATCCTCCGACCCGACGCCGAGCGCGGCCATGCGCGGATCAGCAGCGGCGATGGCAGCCAGGTTCGGCAGGGCCTGCGGCGTTTCCACCACGCCGATGAAGCGCGTATGCCCGATCGGCAGGCCGAGCGCGGCCTCCCGCACGCCGACGACCTCGGACAGCAGTCGGATGTGCTCCGGCCCCATCACCTTGGGCAGCATCAGCGCGGTGACCTGCGGCATGATCGCCGCCGCGATGTCCGGCACCGCGAGTTCCAGCGCCCGGTTGATGCGTACCGCGACCTCCGCGCCGCCCTGGCCGACCACGGCGGCGGCGGCCGGCAGGGCGGCACGCGCCGTCGCCTTTTCCGACGGCGGGATGCTGTCTTCCAGGTCGAGGATGATGACGTCGGCGCCGCGGGTATGCGCCTTGGCGACGAAGCGCTCGGCGGTCGCGGGGACGAACAGCAGCGAACGCCAGGTGGGAAGCGGCATGGAAGGTTTCCTCATTGGGCGGCGCCGGTTTCGCGCAGCGCGGCGATCTCCGCCGCGCTGTAGCCGGCCTCGGCCAGGATGGTATCGGTCTGCGCCCCGGGGCGCGGGGCGGGCAGCGTCTCCGCCCGCATGCCGCCGGCAAAGGTCACCGGCGTGCGGGTGCGGCGGATGCGGCCCTCGGTCGGGTGGTCGTCGAAGTGCCAGAAGCCGACATCCTGCAGGTGCGGGTCCTCCAGCAGGTCGTCCAGCGTATTGTACCGGGCCGCCGGTACGTCGGCGGCGGCGAAAATCTCGAGCCATTCGGCGGTGGTGCGCTGCGCCAGGCCCTTGACGCGTACGCGGAAATAGTCGGGGGCGTTCTGGGTGCGCGCGATCGGCGTGTTGAAGCGCGGGTCGTCGCACAGCTCCGGCCGGCCGATGGCGCGGAAGAAAGCGAAGGCCTGCGGGTTGCTGTTGGGCTGGACGGTGATGTAGCCGTCCCTCGTCGGCAGCGGCCGGTAGTCGGGGCTCAGCAGCCGGCCATCGCCGGTCGGGCCTTCCGGCGGGTCGAAGGTGGCGGCGCCGAGATGCTCGCTCATCACGAAGCTCGCCGCGGT
>JBMOJU010000422.1:0-4139 GCA_049315625.1 Paracraurococcus sp. | reverse complement strand
GGCCGCCGCGCTGGTCCGCTCCGGCATGTGGCTCGAATACGGCGGGATCTACAGCCAGCCCGATCTGTTCGACACGGCGCTCGGGGCCCGCGTCCACGGCTTGCACGACATCGGCATCCGCAGCGCGCTGACGATGCGGCCGCGCGCGCCGATCGAGGCCGACCCCGAGGGGCGCCATGTGAACCTCATCAGCCTGCATTTCGGCGGCTACGACCGGAAGCTGCACGATGCCGGGCGCTGCCACTACCTGCCGGTCAATCTCGGCGAGATCCCCGATTACTACAGGCGCTTCATCGACCCGGTCGACATCGTCATCCTCAAATGCTGCCCCGTGGGTGCCGAGGGCTTCTTCAATTTCAGCGGGGCCAACCTCTACTACCGCGCCTTCATCGAACGCGCCCGCTGCGTGATCGTCGAGACCTCCACCACGCTGCCCTACGCGCATGGCGTGGCCAATGGCGTGCACATCAGCGAAGTCGACTACGTGATCGAGGGCGACAACGCGCCGGTGCCGACCCTGCCCAACCCGGCGGCGACGGCGGTGGACCAGGCCGTCGCGCGGCTCATCACGGGTGAGATCGAGGATGGTGCCTGCCTGCAGATCGGCATCGGCGGCATGCCCAACGCGGTCTGCGGCCTGCTGGCGGAAAGCGGGGTGAAGGATCTCGGCATCCACACGGAAATGCTGCCGGACGGCCTGGCCGCGCTCTACCGCAAGGGGCTGGTCACCGGCGCGCGCAAGACGCTCGACCCCGGCAAGGTGGTCTACACCTTCGCGGTGGGGTCGGAGGCGCTGTACCGCACCATCGACCGCAACCCGGACCTGCTGTGCAACGCGCTCGACTACACCAACATGCCGCATGTCATCATGCAGAACCCGCGCGCGGTGGCGATCAACAGCACCACGCAGGTGGACCTGACCGGCCAGGCAGCCTCCGAATCCGATGGCAACCGGCATATCTCCGGCACCGGCGGGCAGGCGCAATTCGTCCGCGGCGCCTATGCGTCCGAGGGCGGCAAGTCGTTCATCTGCCTGCCCTCCACGTATGAGAAGCGCGGCGCGCGGCGCAGCCGGATCGTGCCCACGCTGACGCCGGGCAACACCGTCACCACCACGCGGGCGGACATGATGTACGTGGTGACCGAGTACGGCATGGTGAACCTGAAGGGGCGATCGGTGCCGGAACGCGCGAAACTGCTGATCTCCATCGCGCATCCCGACTTCCGCGAGGAACTGGAACGCACGGCGCACGGCATGGGGCTGCTGCCGCGCGTCTTCTGACGCCTGGAGCATGCTGCGTTCGCTTGCGCTCACTGTGCATGCTCGAGCTATTGTCTGGTCGCGGGATTCAGCGTTTCCGGCGATTCCGCCGCAACGCATCTCGCTCTAAGCCATCCGGATCGTCGTCAGATCCTGGATCCAGTGCTGCGCCTGCACGAAGCCCTTCACCTTCGGGCTCATCGCCCGCGGGTTCATGTCGTGCACCACGAACAGCCAGGTGGCATCCTCCACCATCCGCGCATGCAGCTCGGCCAGCAGCGCGTCCTGCTTCTCCGGGTCGAATTCCGCCCGCACCGCGGCGCAGAGCCGGTCGAATTCCGGCACCTTGGCATTGCCCCAGTTGCTGCCGCGCGGCGGGATCTTGTCGCTGCCCAGCACGCTGAGGAAGCCGAAATCCGGATCGACCCAGGACCAGGAATTGTTCAGCCCGTGGATGCCGGCCTGCTCCGGCGACTGCGCGCCGAGCCCCCGCCGCTGGGTCATGGTCGACCAGTCGATCACCTCGAAGCTGACCTCCACGTTCACCGCGCGCAGCATCTCCTGCATCGCCTCGTTCATCAGCTGCGGCTGCATCTGGCCGGAGCCGGAGGCGCTGATGGTGACGCGCAGCTTCAAGGGCTTGGCCGGCCCGTATCCGGCCTCGGCCAGCAGCCGCCTCGCTTCGGCCGGGTCGTAGCGGATCTGGAAGCCCGGCTTGCCGAACCAGGGATGCCCGGGCGGGACATTGCCGACCGCCGCCTTGCCGAAGCCCTGCAGCAGCCCGGCGATCCCCTCGCGGTCGATCGCCAGGTTCAGCGCCCGGCGGACCCGCAGATCGGCGGTCGGCGCGCCCTCCAGCCGGGAGAGGAACCACGGCCAGGTGTGCTGGTAGGTGTTGGTGACGATCTGCATCCCCGCCGATTTCAGCCGGGCGGCGGCATCGGGCGGCGGTGCCTCGATGAAGTCGACCTGGCCGGACAGCAAGGCGGCGGTGCGGGTATTGGCATCCGGGATCGGCAGCAGCACCAGTCGGTCGGTCTTCGGGATGCGCCCCTTGTCCCAGTAATCGGCGTTGCGGACGAGCTCGAGCCGCTGGCGCGGCACCACGCGGTCGAATTTCCACGGCCCGGTGCCCGACGGCGCGCGGACATAGGCGTCCCAGCTCCGCCCGACCTTCTCCCACTGCGCCGGGGAGGACATCATGATTCGCCCGAAATAATAGGGCACCATGGCATCCGCCACCTTGGTGGTCATCGCCACGGTGAAGTCGTCGATCTTCTCGACCGAGGCGAAGGCACCCAGCCGGCCGAAGGTCTGCGCCGCCTGCCGCGGATCATGCTGCGGCGCCTGCGGGTCCATCAGCTTCTGCATGTTCCAGACCAGCGCATCCGCGTCGAACCGGCTACCGTCGTGAAAGCGTGCGGCCTGGTGCAGCCTGAAGGTCCAGCGCCGGCGGTCGGCCGGATCGGCCGCCCAGCTCTGCGCCAGGCCGGGGATCAGCCGTGTCGGCCGGTCGGCCTGGGAGACGTCCCAGTTCACCAGCGTCTCGTGCAGGGTGCAGCCGGCGAAGCGCCAGCCCTCGCCGCCCTGGTCGGTCTGGCCGCCGAGATAGGGGATGTCGGAGAGCGTCATGGCGACGCGCAGCACCGTCTCCGCCTGCGCGGCGGCGGGCCGGGCGGCCAGGGGGAGGGCGCCAGCGGCGGCGCCGGCGAGGGCGCCGAGCTGGCGGCGGGAGAGCGTCATGGCGCCGGCACCGCGAAGGCGCTGGCGGGTTCCAGCCTGGTCGGCAGGCCCTGCGGCTGGCGGGCGATGCCGGCGCGCATGCGGCCGGCGGCGGCGACCAGCCGGGCGATGAGCGCCGGGTCGGGCGTCTCGATCCCGGCGCGCAGCAGCATGGCCTGCGCCTCGGCCTCGGTCATCTCGGACATGGCGGCGTCTCCTCGGGTCATGCGGTGGGCAGCCGGCGCCAATGGCCGGTCGCGTCCTCGAAGGCATGGGCGACGCGCAGCAGCGTCGCCTCCCCGCAATGCGGCGCGACGAGCTGCAAGGAGAGCGGCAGGCCTGCGGCGTCGAAGCCGGCGCAGATGCTGGCGGCCGGATGGCCGGAGACGTTCAGCACGCAGGTCGCGCTGGCCATCATGAATTCCTGGAAGCGCGCCTCGCCCTCCGACCAGGCCGGCACGCGGGTCAGCACGCAGGGCATCAGCACCGCGTCGCAGGGACGGATGGCGGCGTCGGTGGCCTCCGCCATCTGCCGCCGCCAGCGCTGCGCGGTGACGTAGTCGGCGCCGGAGACGCCCATGGCGCCGAGGAATTTCTCCTGCAACGCGCGGCCCATCAGGGGAAACTTCGCCCGCACGTCGGGGCCGTGGATCGACAGCGCCTCCGCCGAGGAGATCGGCCGCATGCAGTCGCGGTATTGCTGGACGCTGTAGGGAACGTCGACCTCGACCAAGTCGGCACCGAGGTCGCGCAGCACGGCGATGGCGGTCTCGAAGGCCGCCACCACCGCCGGGTCGGCGGCGAAGTCGCGCTCATGGAAGCGGCGCAGCAGGCCGATGCGGAGGCCCTTGATGCCGTCCTCGATGCCCGCTGCGAAATCCGGCATCGGCAGGTCGAGGCTGGTCGGGTCGGCCGGGTCGTGGCCGGCCAGCACGTTCATCGCCAGCGCCGCATCCTTCGCCCGCCGCGTCAGCGGGCCGGCGACGTCGAGCGTATAGGCATTGGGCAGGATGCCGGCGCGGCTCAGCCGGCCATAGGTCGGCTTCAGCCCATGCAGCCCATGCACCGCCGCCGGCAGCCGGACCGAGCCGCCGGTGTCGGACCCCAGGCCGAGCGCGCAGAAGCCGGCGGCGACGGCGACGCCGGTGCCGTTGCT
>JBMOJU010000073.1:0-18475 GCA_049315625.1 Paracraurococcus sp. | reverse complement strand
CGCGCATGCGGGTGCGGGCTGCGCAGCACCTTGCCCCAGATCATGCCGGGCATGGTGTTGTCGGCGGCGTAGGTCGCGCGGCCGGTCACCTTGTCCGCGCCATCCGGGCGGATGGTGCGCTGGCCGATCCACTTGTTGTCCTCGACCTGGAGCTTGTCGGAGATGATGTTCATCAGACGGTCTCCCGCATCTCGGCGGCGGTTTCCATCACCGCGCGGACGATCTTGTCGTAGCCGGTGCACCGGCAGAGGTTGCCGGCCAGGCCGAAGCGGACTTCGGTCTCCGTCGGGTTCGGGTTCTTCTCCAGCAGCGCGCGGGCGGACATCAGCACGCCCGGCGTGCAGATGCCGCATTGCAGCGCGGCCATCTCCAGGAACTTCCGCTGCAGCGGGTGCAGCGTCTCGCCCTGCGCCATGCCCTCGATGGTGCCGATCTCGGCGCCTTCGGCTTCCACCGCCAGCACGAGGCAGGCGCAGACCAGCCGGCCGTCGACGGTGACGCTGCAGGCGCCGCAATCGCCGGTGCCGCAGCCTTCCTTGGTGCCGGTGAGGTCCAGCGTGTTGCGCAGCACGTCCAGCAGGCTGTGCCCGGGATCGGCGAGGAATTCCACCGGCTCGCCGTTGATGCTGGTGGTGATGTGGGTCTTGGACATGGGATCAGTTCCCCCCCGCGCGGGCGGCAGCAATGGCGACAGTGCGCTTCAGCAGCACGCCGGCGACCTTGGTGCGGTAGACGATGGTGCCGCGCTTGTCGTTGATGGGATTGCAGGCGGCGCGGCAGGCGGCGGCGGCGGCTTCCAGCGCCGCGTCGTCCAGCCGGCTGCCGATCAGCGCGGTGGCGGCATCCGCCACCAGCAGCACGGTCGGCGCCACGGCGCCGAGCCCGATGCGCGCCGCCGTCACCACGCCGCCCTGCAGCGTCAGGCTGGCGCCCAGGCCGACCACGGCGATGTCCATTTCGGTGCGCGGGATCATCCGCAGATAGGCGTCCGCCGACCCGGCCGGGCGCGCCGGCAGCGTGAAGCTGACGACGATCTCGCCCGGCGCCAGGTTGGTGCGGCCCGGCCCGGCCGGCACCGCTTCCACCGGCATGCTGCGGCGGCCATTCGGGCCCTGCACCGTCACCACGGCGCCGGCGGCGATCATCGCCGGCACGCTGTCCCCGGCGGGCGATCCGTTGCAGAGGTTGCCGCCCGGCGAGGCGCGGCCCTGCACCTGCTTCGAGCCGATCAGGTTGATCGCCTCCAGCACCCCCGGCCACACCGTGCCGAAGCGGTCATGCTCGGCCAGCGCGGCGCCGGAGACCGCGGCGCCGATGCGGAAGCTGCCATCCGGTGCCTCCATGATCTCGGTCATCTCGGCGATCTTCTTGATGTCGACGATCAGGCCCGGCTTCGCCGTGCCGGCGCGCATCTGCACCAACAGGTCGGTGCCGCCGGCCAGGATGCGCGCGGCGCCCTGGGCCGCGGCAAAGGCGCCCACCGCTTCGTCGAGCGTCTGCGGCGCCAGGTATCGGATGTCCGTCATTCTCGTTCCCGTGGTCGTTTCCGGTCCCCGGTGCCGCAGGCTCTCGCCAGGCGGCTGCCCTGATCGGGTGCGGGGCTTACAATGAGGCTACGCCCGGAAGCCCGACCGGCATAGCCCCCAGCTTTCAGCCAGCCCGGGCGCCGGAGCGGGCGATCAGCGCGGCGATGCGCGGCACCTCCGCCGCCAGGAAGGCGCGCAACTCCTCGGTCCCCATGCGCGGCCAGAGCACGGTCGCGGTGCCGTCGAAGAATTCCTGCACCCGCGGGTCGCCCATCGCCTCCCGCAGCGCGGCGGCCAGGCGGGCGATGGCCTCCGGCGGCGTCCTTGCCGGCACGAACAGCCCCGACCAGGGCACCGATTCCGCGCCGGGGCTGCCGGCTTCCGCCACCGTCGGCACCTCCGGCGCCAGGCGCACCCGGTCGGTATCCGTCACCGCCAGCGCCCGCAGCCGGCCTTCGCGCACATGCGCCAGGCTGGTCAGCGGGTAGTCCCACATCACGTCCAGCCTGCCGCCGATGACGTCGTTCAGCCCCTGGGTGCCGTTGGCGTAGGGCGCATGGACCATGCGGATGCCGGCGGCCTGCATCAGCGTCTCGGCCGCCAGATGCGGCGAGGTTCCGACGCCGACCGAGGCATAGGTCAGCCCCTCCGGCTGCGCCCGCGCCGCGGCGACCAGTGCCGCCAGGCTGCGCCACGGCCGGTCCATCCCGGTGACGATGAGGTGCGGCGAGGCGCCGAGCCCGTGTACCGGCGCCAGGTCGCGCTGCGGGTCGTAGCGGAGCGACGGGAACATGGCCGGCGCCGCCGCCATCGGGCCCTGGCTGCCATAGAGCATGGTGTAGCCATCCGGCGCGGCGCGGGCGACGGCCTCCGCCCCGATGGTGCCGCCGGCGCCGGGCCGGTTCTCCACCACCACGGTCTGGCCCAGGCTGGCGCCCATGCGCTGGGCGAGGGTGCGGGCGCTGGTATCGGTGATGCCGCCGGCGGCGAAGGGGACGATCCAGGTGATCGGGCGCGCCGGGAAGCCCTGCGCCCGGGCGAGGCCGGGCAGCAACGCCGGCGCGGCGAGCAGGGCGCGGCGGGTGGGATGGGACATGGCGTGGCCTCCCCAGGCGGTTTTCCCGCAGCCTAGCGAGGTGGCTGGACGACCGCGAGGATTCCGTCAGCCGGCACGCTTGGCATAGACCGCCGTCTCGAACCGGGCGAAGAGGTCGAGCACCGCGGCATCGGCGAAGGGCAGGATCTGCGTCATCAGCAGGCCGGCGATGCCGCTGCGCGGATCGAGCCAGAACCAGGTGTTGCCCAGCCCGGCCCAGGCCAGGCTGCCGGCGGCGCGGCGGCCGGGCACATCCGCCCCGTTGATGAGGAAGCCGAGGCCCCATTTGCACGGCATGCCGGGGAAGGGGTCGCAATCATTGGACATCGCCGGCATGGCGCTGCGCAGCGGGCGGAAATCCAGCGCGCCGATCTGGTTGCGGCCCATCTCCGCCACCGTCTCCGGCCGCAGCACCTGCACGCCATCCAGGCTGCCGCCGTTCAGCAGCATGCGGAGGAAGCGGATATAGTCCGGCCCGGTCGAGAGCAGCCCGCCGCCGCCGCCGTAGAATTCGGGGTTCTCCGGCAGGGCGAAGTCGATCGGCGCCAGGCTGCCATCCGGGGCGCGCTGGTGCACGCGGGCACGGCGGGCCTGCTGCGCCGCGCCGGGGATGAAGGCGCTGTCCGCCATGCCGAGCGGCGCCAGGATGCGGTCGCGGACATAGTGTTCCAGCCGCTGGCCGCTGGCGGCTTCCACCGCCTGGCCGACCCAATCGGTGGCGATGCTGTATTCGAAGCGCTCGCCCGGCTCGAAGACCAGCGGGGCGCGGAGCGCTTCCAGCTTGCCGCTGCGCGGCGCCAGCAGGCCGCTGGCCGCCATGTAGCGGCCCATATCCGGGTTCCAGGTGTTGTAGGTGAAGCCTGCCGTATGGGTCAGCAGCAGCCGCAGGGTGATCGGCTTCACCGCCGGGCGCAGGCGCGGCGTGCCGTCCGCCGCGAAGCCCTCCAGCACCTGCGGCGCGGCGAGATATGGCAGCAGCGGCCCGAGCGGCGCGTCGAGCTCGAGCCGCCCCGCCTCCACCAGCTGCATGGCGGCGACCGAGGTGATCGCCTTGGTCATCGAGGCGATCCAAAAGACAGTGTCCGCCGTTATCGGCGCCGCCATGTCCAGGCCGCGCCGGCCGAAGGCGCCCTGGTACAGCGTGCCGGCCCGGTCGGTCGCCAGCGCCACCACGCCGGGGACCGCGCCGCTCTCGGTGGCGGCGCGGAGCAGGGAGTCGATCGCGGACATCAGGACAGCTCCAGGTCGTGGTAGCCCTCGGCCGCCACCCGGTCGCACCAGGCCCGGTAGTCCGGCGCGCTGCCGCTGTAGCGGGCGATGATGCGGGTCTGCTTGCCATCGACATTCTGGTTGACGCCGGTCATCCAGCTGTCGACCTCATTGGTCAGCAGCCCGGCGCCGATCTGCTTCACGTGCTCGGTCCAGGCCGCGACCGCCTGCGCGCTGGCCTCCGCCCGGGTCAGGCCGCGGGCCTGCATGTGGCGCAGCAGGCCGGCCACCCATTCGACATTGTATTCGATGCTGCGCGGGATGTTGCCCAGCGCCGTGTGCGGGCCGAGCAGCATGAACAGGTTGGGGAAATCCTCCACCAGCATGCCCAGCATGGTCTGCGCGCCCTGGGACCATTTCTGCCTGAGCGTGAGGTCGGCCTCGCCGCGGATGTCGATGCGGTCGAAGGCGCCGGTCAGCGCATCGAAGCCGGTGGCGTAGATGATGATGTCGAATTCGTACTCAGCACCGCTGGTGCGCAGGCCGGTCGGCGTGATCGCCTGGATCGGGGTCGCCTTGCTGTCCACCAGCAGCACGTTCGGCTGGTTGTAGACCTCGTAGTATTGGGTCTCCAGCGGCACGCGCCTTGTACCGAAGCCGTGGTTCGTCGGGATCAGCCTCTCCGCCACCTTGGGGTCCTTCACCCGCCGGCGGATCTTGCGGGCGACGAAGTCGGAGATTTCCTTGTTCGCCGCCCGGTCGGTCAGCGTGTCGCGGAAATTGCCCACCCAGATGCCGAAGCCGGGGGAGGCGTAGAGCGCCTCGTAGATAGCCTCGCGCTCCTCCGGCGTCACCTCGAAGGTGCCGCGCGGATCGGGGGTGTGCAGGAAACAGGAGAAGGTCTCCTGGCAGCGCTGGAACATGGCGGGGTAGTCGGCCTTGATCTTCGCCTGCTCCTCATCGGTGATCTTTCGGTTGTGCAGCGGCGCGCACCAATTGGGCGTGCGCTGGAAAACCGTGAGGTGCCCGGCGGTCTTCGCCACTTCCTGGATGGTCTGCACACCCGTGGCGCCGGTGCCGATGACCGCCACGCGCTTTCCGGCGAAATCCAGCTGTTCATGCGGCCAGCGTGCGGTGTGGAAGGACAGGCCCTTGAAGCTGTCCATGCCCTCGAACCGCGGCAGGGTCGGCGCCGAGAGCACGCCGATCGCGGTGATGAGGAAGCGGGTGACGTGGCGGCTGCCATCCTCCAGCGTCACCGCCCAGTGCCGCGCCGCCTCGTCCCAATGCGCGGCGGCGACGCGGCTTTTGAACTGGATGTCGCGGCGCAGGTCGAATTTGTCGGCCACCAGGTTCAGGTAGCGCAGCGTCTCCGGCTGCGGCGCGAAATGCTCGGACCAGTTCCATTCCTCCAGCAACTCCTTCGAGAAGGAATAGCCGTAGGAATAGCTTTCTGAATCGAATCGCGCGCCGGGGTAGCGGTTCCAGTACCAGGTGCCGCCGACGCCGGTGCCGGCTTCGAAGACCCGCACCCGCAGCCCCATCTCCCGCAGGCGGAGCAGTTGGAACATGCCCGACATCCCGGCGCCGATGATGATGGCGTCGAAATCCAGGGTCTGGCCAGCCGCGGCCGATGCTTCCAACGAGGCGGACATCTCTTGGCGCTCCTGCATGCGGCGCAGTTTTCCCCAGGGTCGGCGGCATGCGGCGCCGATCCGGCGGCAAGGTTAGACCCCGGCGCGGCGGTCCGGCAATTTCCGCCCGATTGGACTCGGCGCGCCGGCCGCACCTAGCATGGCGGATGCCCACCCCGACCGTACCGCCTTCCACCAGCCGGGCCTGGCTGATCCTGGGCAGCGCCTTCCTGGCCTTCACGGTCGGCGCCAGCATGATGCATTCCTACACCGTCTTCCTGCTGGCCTTCGTTGCCGATTTCGGCTGGTCTCGGGCGGAATCCTCGCTGGCCTATTCGGTGGGGCAGCTGGTCGGCGGCTTCAGCTCCCCCTTCGTCGGCAACCTGGTGGACCGGCTGGGCACGCGGCGGATGGTGCTGCTGGGCGGCGCGCTGCTGGTCCTCGGCCTGGTCGGCAGCGCGCAGGCGGATGCGCTGTGGCAGGTGGTGTTCCTGTATGGCGTGGTGATGACCTTCGGCGCCAATTGCGTCGGCCTGCTGGTCTTCGTGCCGCTGGCGTCGCGGCTCTTTCCGAAGCGGCGCGGCATGGCAATCTCGGTCCTGCAATCGGCCAATGGCTTCGGCCGCGCCGCCTCCGCCCCCGCCGCCCAGGTCCTGATCACCGGGCTTGGCTGGCGCGGCGCCTACATGGTCTCGGCCGCCATCGCCGCCGCAGTGCTGCTGCCGCTGGCCTTCTTCTTCGACCGCCGCAACGCCGCCGGCCGGGCCGCGCCGGCCGCCACCGCCGGCGACCGCCACTGGACCTTGGCGGAGGCGATCCGCACGCCGCAATTCTGGCTGCTGTTCTTCGTCTACATGTGCACCAGCATCGGCAGCTTCCTGGTGTCGCTGCACCAGATCGCCTTCGCCGTCGATGTCGGCTTCGATCCGCTCTATGCCGCCGGCGTGCTGGGCATGGGCGCCTTCCTGGCGATGCCGGGGGTGATCGCCACCGGGACGCTGTCGGACTATATCGGCCGCGAGTATTCGGCGCTGCTGGCCTATGGCATCTCCATCATCGGGGTGTTCTGCGCGCTGGCGATCACCGGGCCGGGCGACCACCTGCTGCTCTGGCTGCATGCCTGCTTCTTCGGCCTGACCTGGGGCGCGCGCGGCCCGGCGATCACGGCGAAGACCGCCGACATCTTCCCCGGGCCACGGCTGGGCACCATCCTCGGCGTCATCACCATCGGCTCCGGCCTCGGCGCCGCCATCGGCTCCTGGGGCGCGGGCTTCATCTTCGATGTCTCCGGCAGCTACCGCGTCGCCTTCATCGGCTCCATCATCGCCTACGCTACGGGGTCCATTGCCTTCTACGCCCTGCGCAAGCCACCGCGCCCCCGGTAGCCGGGCGGCCGGGGCAGGGATAGGCTTCGCGCAAAGAAGGACCGTCCGATGCCCGACCCCACCCGCCTGCTGCTCTGGACCGATACCCCTGGCGCCTATGAGGCCGCGATCGCCGCCGCCGGCCTCACCTCCCGCGTGCGGATCGAGGCGCTGTCGCGCAAGGCGCAGCCGAGCGAGGAGCAACTGGCGGAAACTGAGGCGCTGCTCGGCTGGGGCGTACCAGCGGGCCTGTTGCCGCGGATGCCGAAGCTGCGCTGGGCGCAGTCGCTGACCGCCGGTGTCGAGGGCTGGCTGGCGCTGCCCGACCTGCCGCCCAACCTGATCCTGACCTGCGCCCGCGGCACCCATGGCGAGTCGATGCCGGAGAACATCCTCGGCGCGCTGTTCCACATCGCCAAACCCTACGCCGCCATCGCCGAAAGCCAGAAGGAAAGCCGCTGGACCCGCCGCGTGGCGACGCCGCTGAACGGCAAGACGCTGGGGATCCTTGGCCTGGGCGCCATCGGGCAGGAGGTGGCGCGGCTGGCCACGGCCCTGCGCATGGATATCATCGGCACCCGCCGTAACCCGGCGCCGCTTCCGGGGGTGGAGGTGCTGCCGCCCGAGCGCACCGACGAGGTGCTGGCCCGCGCCGACTATGTCCTGCTGCTGCTGCCGGCGACGGCGGAGACCGAGAATTTCATCGACGCCGCCCGCCTGGCCCAGATGAAGCAAGGCGCCTGGCTGCTGAATTTCGGCCGCGGCCAGGCGATCGTCGATGCCGATTTGATCGCCGCGGTGCGCGACAAGCACCTCGGTGGCGCGGTGCTGGACGTGTTCCGCGAGGAGCCGCTGCCGGCGACCCACCCGTTCTGGACCACGCCGGGCATCCTGGTGGTGCCGCACATGGGCGGCATGCATCCGCAGCGCGACCAGGTGGTGGCGAAGCTGCTGGTGGAGAATCTCGGGCATTTCCTGGATGGCCGGCCGCTGCGCGAAGTGGTGGACCGCAAGGTCGGCTACTGATGCGCTTCAACCACGTCGCCAACCGGCTGGACCCCCGCTTCTTCGAGACGGTGGTGGAGATGCTGGTGACGCAGCTCGGCTTCATCGTGCTGCGACGGACCGAGCGATCGATCTGGCTGCGCCAGCCCGGCGCGAATGTGGACCTGCAATTCAGCCGCAGCGAGACGGCGGGGCGGGATGCCGACAAGCTGCGCTCGCAGATCGCCTTCCTGAGCGAGACGCCACGCGAGGATCTGCAGGCGCTGGCGGACTGGGCCGCTTCGCATGGCATGGCGGCCAGCGTCGGCGCCTATTCCGACCGCGAATTCTACCTCGACGCGCCCGAGGCCTTCGTCGATTTCGTGGTGGAAGCCATGCGGCCGGAGTTGGCGGAATACAGCATCCCGGATTGAACCGGGCAGGGAGACAGCGATGCCATTCCTCGATCGCCCCGACGGCCGCATCCGCTACGAGGTGCATGGCGCGGGCTTCCCCGTGCTGCTCTACGCGCCAGGCGGGCTGCGCTCGCGCATGGCGATGTGGCCCGCGCCATCCGGCGGCCCGGCGCGGCCCTGGGTGGACTGGACCACCGCGCTGCCCGAGGCCGGCTTCACCGCCATCGCCATGGATCAGCGCAATGCCGGGGAATCGCGTACCGAGATCCGCGCCGAGCATGGCTGGCATACCTATGCCGACGACCACCTGGCGCTGATGGACCATCTGGGCTTCCCGCGCTTCCACGTGCTGGGCGGCTGCATCGGCGGCAGCTTCTGCCTGAAGGCGATCGAGGCCGCGCCGGACCGCGTGGCCTCCGCCGTGCTACAGAACCCGATCGGCCTGCACCCGGACCACCCGGGCTACTTCCCCGACAGCCATGCCGAATGGAGCCGCGAGCAGCGCGCTGCCCGGCCGGCGCTGGACGAAGCCGCGCTGGCGGCCTTCGGCCATAACATGTGGGACCACGACTTCGTCTTCTGCGTGGACCGCGACGTCGTCCGCGCCTGCCCGGTGCCGACCATGCTGCTGCCCGGTACCGACATCCCGCACCCGGCGGCGACCAGCACCGAGCTCGCCGCGCTGCTGCCGGGCGTGGAGATGCTGGCGGAGTGGCGCGGGCCGCAGCACCTGGAGCAGCAGCGCAGCCGCGTGGTCGATTTCCTCCGCCGCATGACACCCTGACGGGCGGCTGATACGCTCCCGCAAAACGCGGGGGAACGCATGCCGGAACCGGCCGAGGAATTCGATTACATCGTCAGCGGGGCCGGCTCGGCCGGCGCTGCGGTCGCCGCGCGGCTGTCGGAAAGCGGTCGGCACCGCGTGCTGCTGCTGGAAGCCGGGCCGCCCGATACCAACCCCTGGATCCACATCCCGCTCGGCTTCGCCCGGACCTATGTGAACCCCAAGGTGAACTGGAAATTCGAGAGCGCGCCGCACGAGAAGCTGAATGGCCGGACCATGTACGTGCCGCGCGGCAAGACGCTGGGTGGCACCAGCTCGATCAACGGCATGGTCTATATGCGCGGCCATCCGCGCGATTATGATGGCTGGCGGCAGCGCGGCTGCACCGGCTGGGACTGGGATTCGGTGCTGCCCTTCTTCCGCAAGGCGGAGAACCAGGCGCGTGGCGAGGACGAGTTCCACGGCACCGGCGGCCCGCTGAACGTTTCCGACCAGGCCGAGACCTCGGAACTCGCCGAGGCGATGATCGCCGCCGCCGAACAGGCCGGCATCCCGCGCAACAAGGACTTCAACGGCGCGCGGCAGGAAGGCGCCGGCTACTACCAATCGACCACCGGCGGCGCCCGCCGCTGGTCCTCGGCGCGCGCCTACCTGGCGCCGGCCCGCGGGCGGCAGAACCTCATCATCCGCACGCTCTGCCAGGCGACGCGGCTGTTGATCGAGGATGGCCGCGCCACGGGGATCGAATACGCCTCCCCGGCCGGGCGCCAGGTGGCACGGGCGCGGCGGGAGGTCATCGTCTCCGGCGGCGCCTATGGCTCGCCGCAACTGCTGCAACTCTCGGGCCTCGGTCCCGCCGACCATCTGCAGTCGCACGGCATCCCTGTGGTACGCGACATGCCGGCGGTGGGCGCCAACCTGCACGACCATTTCGCGCTGTATATGCAGTGGCGCTGCACCAAGCCGATCACCTTCAACGATTTCGAGAAAAGCTGGCCGCGCAAGATCGGCGCCGCCATCCGCTACGCCCTGACGCGCAGCGGCCCGATGGCGGTGAACGGCATCCGCGCCGGGCTGCTGACGCGGACCGACCCGCGCCTCGAACGCCCCGACCTGCAGATCAACCTCCTGGAATGGAGCACGCTCGAACGCTCCGGCACCCGCGTCGTCGCGCATGGCTTCCCCGGCTTCACCCTCGGCCCGGTGCACCTTTCGCCGGATGGCCGCGGCACGGTGCGGCTGAACGGGCCGGACCCGTTGGCGCCGCCGGCGATCACCTTCGGCTTCCTCGGGTCGGAGTACGACATGCGGGCGATGGTGGCCGGCGCCAAGCTGGCCCGCGCTTTGGTGCGGCAGCCGGCGCTGGCACCCTATACCGCGGCGGAAATCTTCCCCGGCCCCGGCTACGAGTCGGATGCCGATCTGGAGCGCTTCGTGCGGGAGGCCGGCCTGACCAACCACCACCCCGCAGGCAGCTGCGCCATGGGTACCGGCAGCAATTCCGTGGTCGATCCACGGCTGCGGGTGCATGGCATCGGCGGGCTGCGCGTCGCCGATGCCTCCATCATGCCGGCCGTCGTCGCCGGCAACACCAACGCGCCCTCGATCATGATCGGCGAGAAGGCGGCGGCGATGATCCTGGAGGATGCGGCCTGAGCGTCACTTCATCTCACCGTCGCGCAGGATCGCCTCCCACCGGATCACCTCGGCTGCCAGATAGGCCTCGCTCTCGGCCAGGCCGAGGCCGAGCACGCGGTCGGCGCCAAGCTCGGTGAAGCGGTTGCGCATCGCCGGCTCCGCCAGGGCGCGGGCGATCTCCGTCTGCAAGGCGGCGCGGATCGGCAGCGGCGTGTCGCGCGGCGCCAGCACCGCCTGCCACACGGTCATCTCCGCATCGATGCCGGACTCCTTCAGGGTCGGCACCGCGGGCGCCGCGGCGCTGCGATTCGTCGTGGTGACGGCGAAGGCGCGCGCCAGCCCGCCCCGCGCCGTCTGGAAGGAGCTGACGCCGACATCGAACAGCATGGCGATATGCCCCGCCGCGAGGTCGAGCTGCGCCGGCCCGCCGCCGCGATAGGGCACCTCGTTCATCCGCAGCCCCGTCGCGCGCAGGAACAGCAACGCGCCCATCCGCAGCGTGCCGCCGCCGCCGGTGCTGCCGTAGTCGTACCGACCCGGCGCCGCCTGCACCGCTGCGATGAACCCGCGCAGGTCGGTGGCGGGGAAGCTGTTGGCCACCAGCATCACCATCGGTGATTCCGCGATCACCGATACGGCGGCGAGGCTCGCATGCGGGTCGACCGCGGCATTCGGCACGAAGACGCGCAGCCCGGCATGCGCGGTGTTGATCAGCAGCAGCGTATGGCCATCCGGCGCGGCCCGCGCCACCGCCTCCGCCCCGATCATGCCGGCGGCGCCGGAGCGGTTCTCCACCACCACCGGCTGCGGCAGGCGGGTGGTCAGCGCCTCCGCCAGCAGCCGCGCCACCAGGTCGTTCGACCCGCCGGCGGCGGAGCCGACGATCAGCCGGATCGGCCGGTCCGGCCAGGCAAGGGCCGGGCCAGCCCAGGCCAGCAGCGCCAGCACGCAGGCCGCGGTCAGCCGGAGCATGCGATGTGTCCTCCCGATTTTGCCGCAGCCTCCGCGCCTTCCGCGCCCGGCGTCAATGGCGCCCGCGTTGACACCGCCTCCCCACGCGGCGGAGGCTCCCCCGAAAGGGAGGAAACACATGCAGCCCGGACTAACCCCTGCGCGGCGCCGGACCGTGCTGCTCGGCGCCCTCGCCACGCCCTTCCTGCCGCGCACCGGCCATGCCGAGACCTGGCCCAGCCGCCCGGTGCGGCTGGTCATCCCTTTCGGCGCCGGCGGCTCCGTCGATGTCGTCGGCCGGCTGCTGGCGGAGAAATTCGGGGCACTGCTCGGCCAGCCGCTGATCATCGACAACCGGCCTGGTGGAGGCACCGCGATCGGCGCGGTCCACGTCGCCCGCTCGGCGCCGGATGGCTATACGCTGTTCTACGGCACGCCGGCGACGCAGATCATCAACCCGACGCTGGTGCCCAACCTGCCCTACGACCCGGACCGGGACCTGTTGCCGACCGGCAGCGTCATGCGCGCGCCGAACCTGCTGGCGATGCACCCCTCGCTCGGCGTCACCGACATCGCCGGGCTGATCGCGCTGGCGAAGCGGAGGCCGGGCGAGCTGATCTATGTCAGCGGCGCCATCGGCTCCTCGAACCATCTGTCGGGGGAGCTGCTGAACAGCATGACCGGCATCAGCATGCTGCACGTGCCCTTCCGCAATTTCGGCAATTACTCGGCCGAGCTGCTGGCCGGCCGGGCGCATATGTGTTTCGGCACCATCTCGGACATGCTCGCGCTCAGCGCCAATGGCGCGCTGCGGCGCGTCGCCGTCACCTCCGCCCAGCGGTCGCCGCTGCTGCCGGAGGTGCCGACGGTGGCCGAGACCGTGCCGGGCTTCGAGGCTACGCCCTACAACTACATCGCCGTTCCGGCCGGCACCCCGCGGGAGATCGTGCTGGCGGTGAACGCCGCCTTCAACGCCGCGCTCGCCGACCCGGATGTCGCCGCCCGCATGGCCGCGACCGGGCTGCAACCGATCGCCACCGATACGCCGGAGCAGGCGGCCGACACCATCCGCGCCGAGCGCGCCCGCTGGAAGCGGGTGATCGAGCGCGCCGGGATCAAGCTGGAGGGATAGGGCGGCTTCCCTCCCGCCCCGGGCGGGGCGATGGTCCGGCACGACCGGGTGCAGGAGGGCGCGTGCAAGACTGGCTGCTGCCGATCCTCGTCGCGCCCTTCATCGGCAGCCTCCTCGGCGTGCTGATCCGCCGGCTGCCGGATGGCCGGCCGGTCGCCCTGGCGCGCTCGGCCTGCGAGGCCTGCGGCACCGTGCTGGGCGCGCGCGACCTGGTGCCGCTCCTGAGCTACCTGGCGCTGCGCGGCCGCTGCCGGGCCTGCGGCGCGCCGATCGGCGCCTTCCACCCGGCGGTGGAACTTGCGGCGCTCGTCCTCGCGCTGGTCGCCGCCGCGCTGCTGCCGGACGACCCGGCGGCGCTGTGGCTTGCCTGCGGCCTCGGCTGGGTGCTGCTGGCGCTGGGCTGGATCGACTGGGACCATTTCTATTTGCCCGATACCCTGACGCTGCCGCTGGTGCCGGCCGGGCTGCTCGCCACCTGGTGGCTGGCGCCCTGGGCATTGGCGGACCATGCCATCGGCGCCGCGCTGGGCTATGCCGCCTTCCGCGCCATCGCCTGGGCCTATCGCCGGCTGCGCGGGCGGGACGGGCTGGGCGGAGGCGACGCGAAATTGCTGGCCGCGGCGGGCGCCTGGCTGGGGTGGGAGGCCTTGCCGCAATTGGTGCTGCTCGCGGCGCTGGCCGGCCTTGCCCTGGCCGGGATCATGGCGCTGCGCCGCGGTCGCCTGGATCCGGCGGCGCCGCTGCCCTTCGGCCCCTGTCTGGCCCTTGCGCTCTGGCTCGGCTGGTTGCAGGCGGTGGCGAGCTGACCCGGGAGTGAAAGCGTTGCGTGTGCGGACCAACAGGCGGACCCGCCAGGCCGGCTTCACCCTGCTCGAGATCCTCGTGGTCGTCGCCATTCTCGGCCTGCTGATCGGGCTGGTGGCGCCGGCGGCGCTGCGGCAGCTGGGCGGGGCGCAGGTCTCGGTCGCGAAGCAGTCGCTCCAGCGGCTGGGCGGGGTGCTCGATCTCTACCGGCTCGACATGGGCACCTATCCCTCGACCGAGCAGGGCCTGCAGGCGCTGATCGTGCGGCCGACCGGCGCCGCCGGCTGGAGCGGCCCCTACCTGAAGGCGGAAGGCGGGCCGCCGCTGGACCCCTGGAACCGCGCCTATCTCTACCGCAACCCGTCCACCCGGCCGGGCCGCGACTACGACCTCTGCTCGCGCGGCCCGAAGGCGCAGGGCGGCGAGTCGGTCTCGGCCGAGGGCATGATCTGCAACTGACGGCTTCGGCCGCCGCAGGCCCTCAATCGAGGTCGCGCTGCGCCGCCGCCAGCGCCGCGGCGAAGGCCTCCGGGTCGTCGAGCAGGTTGGCCAGGGCGAAGGCCAGCTTGGCAAGGAACAGCACGCGCCGCTCGGCCGGCACCGCGTCCAGCGCCTCCGCCAGCCGGTCGTAGGCGTCCTCCAGCCCGGGGGTGCTCAGGCGTTTCGGCAGCATCGGGGTCAGCCCCTCCCGCAGGCGGTGTCGAGCGCGGCGCGCAGCAGCGCCGGCGTCGGGCGCTGCCAGCGGGCGCCGACATGGCTGTCCGGCCGCACCAGGCAGGCGGCGCCCGGGGCCGCGGCATACAGCGCGGCGGCGCGCCCGGCGGGGTCCACCGCCACCGCCTCCGCCTGCCCGGGCAGCGGGTTGGGCGCGACCAGCAGGCAGGCGACCGGTACGGGCGTATCCGCCGCGGCGCGCAGCACCGCTACCAGCGCCGGGTCGGGCCCGTCCGGCCCGGCGAAGCCGATCAGCCGGAAGCCGCGTCCGAGATGGTCGTACAGGTGATCATCCGCGGCCAGCCGGACGTTGCGCAGCGGCGCGCCGGGCGGCACGCCACCCGCCCAGGCCTCGGTGTCCGGCGTGTTCGGCGCCGTCGCCGCGTAGACATGCGGGCGGGAGGTACGCCAGTGCAGCAGCTCCTTGCAGAACCCCTCCGACAGGGCGAAGGAGAGCACCGCGTCGCGCATCACCCGGAAGCCCTCGCTCGGCGGGGTCATGAAGCGGGTGCTCTTGCCGGCCTCCTCGCAGATCTCCCGCGCCGCGCCGACGCGTTCGGTGGAATAGCTGCGCAGCAGGCCGGGCGGCGTCAGGCCGCGCGCCACCAGGGCCAGCCGCCAGGCCAGCGCATCGGCGTCCTGGATGCCGGTATTGGCGCCGCGCACGCCGAAGATCGGCAGCAGGTGCGCCGCATCGCCGACGAAGCAGGTGCGCCCGACGACGTAGTCCGGCAGGGTCAGCGTGCTGGCGGAATAGACCGCGGCCCAGTCCAGCGCCCAGGGCACCGGGCGGCCGACCATGGCCAGGATCGCCTCGATCCGCTCGGCCAGCCTGGCCGGTTCCAGCGCCGCCTCGGCGCTTTCGGCATCCGGCAGGCGGAAATCGAGCCGCCAGATCCCGTCCGGCTCCCGGTGCACCAGCACGTTGTTGCCGGGGTTCCAGGCTGGGTCGAAGTAGCACAGCCGCTCCGTCGGCAGGCCGAGATCGGCACGGATATCGGCGATGACGAAGCTGCCGGCATAGGCCCGCCCCTCCATCCGCAGCCCGAGCAGCTTGCGCAGCGCCGAGCGGCCGCCATCGGCGGCGACCACCCAGCCGGCGCGGAGGTCGTATTCCCCCGCCGGCGTATCCACCCGCAGCGTCGCGCCGTCCGCGTCCTGCTCGATGCCGGTGACCTTGCTGCCCCAGCGCAGCTCGACAAGCGGCTCCCGTTCGATCGCCTCGACCAGGTACTGCTCGATGTATTGCTGTTGGAGGTTGAGCCCGGGCTGGAAGCGGTCGTCGGGGTCGTGCGGCATCTCCATCCGGTAGACCTCCCGCCCGCGGTGGAAGGACCGGCCGCTGGACCAGGGCAGGCCCTTGGCCAGGAAGGGCGCGATGACGCCGCTGGTCTGCAGGATCTCCTGGCTGCGCCGGGTCAGCACGATGGCGCGGCTGCCGTGGGAGACCTGGAGTTCCGCTTGCAGCAGCACGCAGCGGCAGCCCTGCCGGGCCAGGTTCAGCGCCGTCAGCAGCCCGACCGGCCCGCCGCCGACCACCACCACCGGCACCGCCGCCGCCGCGCCGTCGAGTTCCGGCGGTCGGCGGAAGGGATGGACCCGGTAGTCGTACCAGATGGAGGGGCGCGGCTGTGCCTCGGGCAGGTGCATCGGCGTGTCGTTCCCGGGTTAAGCGGGTAACCCTATAGCAGATCGCCGAACGGCGGGACCGCCCGGACGCGTGAATCTGTTTTGCAAACAACATGCTAGCGCGGCGTGCCGAACCGAAGATCCGGCACGCCGCGCTAGTGCGCCATGCCGTGGCCGTGGTGGTGTGACGGCGGCGCTTGCGGCGCGCGGGGGGCCGGGCGGGGCGTCGTCGCCGGTGCGGTCGTGACTGGGGCTGCTGCCGCCACCGGGGCCGGTGCCGCGGGCGCGGCATGACCAGCATGCGCCGCGGCGTCGTGCTGCATCCCCGCCATGCCGTGCACCATGCCGTCCTCCACCACCACCGCCGACGCATCGCCCGGATAGGCGCCGATCACCCGCCGCATCAGCGCGATCTCCTGGGTCTGGTCGGCGATGATGTCGGTGTTCATCAGGCCGAGGAAGCCGTTCCGCGCCGCCGGATCAGCATGGTAGCCGCGCGCCATGCTCAGCGCCGCCGCATGGTGGATGATCATCGCCTTGGCGAATTGCACGTCCCGCGCGCTTACCGGCCCGGTCGCGTCGCTCAGCAGGCCCGGGTTTGGCGAGCGTTGGAAGCGCTGCATCTGCCCCAGCCCCTCGGTCGCCGCCGGCTGCACGGCGAGGCGCGCGAAGCCGAGATCCAGCCGCTTCGGCGGCAGGTCGAGGTTGCGCGACACCTCATCGAGCAGGCCAATCTCGAAGCTCTGGTTGCGGATGATGCCGGCGGCGAGCGCCTTCAGCATCGGGCTGCGCGCTGCCGGGTCGGTCAGGTAGTCGCGGCTCATCGACAGGGCGCCGGCATGGTGCGGGCGCATGCCCGCGACATAGGCGCGGTCGGCCCGCAGCGCTGCCGGGTCGGCCGGGGCGTACCAGGTGCTGGGCACCGGCGCGACAGTGGGGTCGTAGCCATCCTCGATGGCGGCGCGGACCGGGCCAGCGAGCAGGGCGAGCGCCGCCAGGACGGCCAGGCCGGGGCGGGCATGGGAGCGCGGACGCGAAAGGGTCATGGCCAGGGCTCCGGTCGTCCCGCCGCGACGGCCGCGACGGCCGCGGGTTGATCCCGCGAGCGGCTGGTCAGATGGGGTTTCCCATGGGGGGAAGGTCAAGGGGGACAACCGCGCATCGTTCGCCGCTGTCCCGCGTTGTAGCGGCTTCGGCTGCGGGGGACCGGCGCATGGCCTACGAACTCTACCTGGCGCAGGAGGCCTGGTTGGCCCGGCTGCGGCCGATCGCCCGCCAGGCGGCCGGGATGCTGCAGGGCTGGGAGGCGGCGCGCCAGGCCGGGCTTCCGGTCCGCCACGCCGCGGCGTCGCTCCAGCTGCTGGAGGATATCGGCACCACCCACCGCAAGCCGGAATTCGGCCTGGCCTGGACCCGGACCAGCCAGGGCACCCTGCCGGTGCGGGAGGAGGTGGCGGCGACCACCCCCTTCGGCCGGCTCCTGCGCTTCGCCAAGGCCACCGACCGGCCCGGCCCGAAACTGCTGGTGGTCGCGCCGCTGTCCGGCCATTTCGCCACAAGGCTGCGCGACACCGTCGCCGCGCTGCTGCCGGCGCATGATGTCCACATTACCGATTGGGCGGATGCCCGTACCGTGCCCGCCACCGCCGGCCGCTTCGGCCTGGAGGAGCTGGTGGCGCAGATCATCACCTGGCTGGAGGCGATGGGGCCGGGGGCGCATCTGCTCGCCGTCTCCCAGCCCGGGATCGCCTGCCTGGCCGCCGCAGCGCTGATGGCGGAGGCCGGGCACCCCGCCCGGCCGCGCAGCCTGAGCCTCATCGGGTGCCCGATCGACCCGCATATCGACCCGACGCCGGAGGAGACGGTGGCGCGCAGCCTGCCGCTTGGCTGGTTCGCCGCGGCCGAGATCGCCCGCGTGCCGCCGCCCTTCCCCGGCGCCGGGCGGCTGGTGCGGCCGGGGGCGCAGCAGCTCGCCGCCTCGGTGGTGGCCGACCTGCGGACGCATCTGCGGGCCCAGGCCGGGCAATTGCGGGCCCTGGCCGTGGGGGATGAGGCGGCGGTCGCGGCGCATCGCCGGCGCTATGACGAACTGCGGGCGGTGATGGACGTCCCCGCGGAGCTCTACCTCGACACCATCCGACGGGTGTTCCAGACGGCGGAGCTGGCGCGTGGCCGGATGACGTGGCGCGGCCGCTCGGTGCGGCCGGCGGCGATCCACGATACGGACCTGCTGGTTGTGGAGGGCGAAACCGATGCGAGCTGCCCGCCCGGCCAGGCCAGCGCCGCGCTGGCGCTGTGCCGGGGCCTGCCACCGCGGCTGCGGCACCACCACCTGGAGGCGGGCGCCCGGCACGACATGCTGTTCGAGGGGCCGGCCTGGCGCGAGGCGATCTGCCCGCTGGTCGGCTCGGTGATCCGCGCCGCCAGCCGGGCCGCACCCCTGGGCAGGGCGGGGGAGCACGGTTAGGGTATCGGCAAGGCTATTGCGCGCCCGCCGAATCGACCCATCTCGGGGATGAAGGGTGTCGGGCAGTCGATCGACCGACCGCACGCGAATCACCCGAGCGACTCGAGGACCACCTGACGTGAACATC
>JBMOJU010000072.1:0-18491 GCA_049315625.1 Paracraurococcus sp. | reverse complement strand
TCGTCCTTCACGTCCTCGCCGACGCGGGCGGCGCCGGCCTCGGCCTGGTTCTTCAGATTGCGTGCATCGTTCGAGAAATCATTGGCGGCGCTCATCGCGTGCTCCTTCCGCAGGGGTAACTTGGCGAGGGAACGCGAGCACGGCGCCAGGGGTTCCGCCTTGCCTCGACACGGCCGCGGGTGCGAAGCCTGCCCGGCCAGGCCCGGGGGAGTCGGATGGACACGCCGCTGCTGCGCTTCGAGGCCGTATGGAAGCCGGTGCTGGGGCTGCACGGCGTCAGCCTCGACATCCCGCGCGGCGCCTGCACCGTGCTGCTCGGTCCGCCGGGCGGCGGCAAGACCGGCGTGCTGCGGCTGCTGGCGGGCCTCGCCTCCCCCGATGCGGGCCAGGTGCTGCGGGAGGGAGTGGCGCTCGACCGGCTGCCGCCGGGCACGCCGCCCGTCGGCCTGTTCCAGCCGGTGGAGGGGCTGCCGCGGCACCGCCTCGTCGAACGCATCGTGACCGAGACCGTGCGCGCCCTGCCGCCGCCGGCGCGCGCCGCGCATGTGGCGCGGGCGCTGACCGCGCTGGGGCTGGATGGGCAGGAGGCGACGCGGCTCGGCGATCTCGGCCCGGTGCCGCGCCGCCGCCTCGCGCTGGCCCGGGCGCTGGCGCCGCAGCCGGCGGTGCTGCTGCTGGATGAGCCGCTGGACGGGCTCGACCACGCGACCCGGACCCGCCTGGCGCTGGAATGGCGGGCGCTGTTCCGCCGGCTCGGCCTGACCACCGTGCTGGCGACGCGGGAGCCGGCCGAGGCGATGCTGCTGGCCGACCAGCTGGTGGTGCTGGAGGCCGGCGCGGTCGCGCAGCAGGGGACGCCACAGCGGATCTACGACGAACCGGCCTCCGCCTTCGTCGCCGGGCTGCTGGGGGAGAACAACCGGCTGCCGGGCACGGTGCTGGCGCTGGACGGGGAGGACTGCCAGGTCCGGCTGGATTGCGGCCCCGACCTCTGGGCAAGGCTCGGCGATGCCGCCGGCCCGGGCAGCCGCTGCATCGTCGCGGTGCGGCCCGAACGCGTCGCGGTGGCGGCGATGACGGCGGAGGAGATGGGCGAGGGCGCGCTGGAGGCGGCGCTGCGCGACGTGGTCTTCCAGGGCGACCATCTGCGGCTGCTGCTGGAACTCGGGCGGGGCGGTGTGCTGGTGGCGAAGCGCCCGGCCGGCAGCCGGGTGCCGCGCCTCGGCGGCCCGGCCTCCGTCGCCTGGGACCCCTATGCCGCCTTCGCCTTCCGCGCCTTGCGATAGGCAGCGGCCCTTGGTAGCGCTGCGGCGGCCCCCAATTGCGGCGCAACAACCCGGGAGACCGCCGATGTCCGTCCTCGCCCACCGCCGTGGCCTGCTGCTCGGCGGCGCCGCGCTGCTGGCCGCAGCCCCGCGCCGCGTCTTCGCCCAGGCGACGGCCCCGGCCGCGCCGACCGGGCCCTTCAGCCTGCCGCCGCTACCCTATGCGATGGAGGCGAACGAGGCGGCGATCGACGCCCGCACCATGCAGATCCACCACGACCTGCACCACGCCGCCTACGTGAACAACCTGAACGCCGCGGTGAAGGACCACACCGCACTACACGCCCTGCCGATCGAGGAACTGCTGGCGAAGCTGCCGGAACTGCCGGATGGCATCCGCACTGCGGTCCGCAACAATGGCGGCGGCCACGCCAACCATACGATGTTCTGGGGCGTGATGGGCGGCAAGGGCGGCCAGCCGACCGGACCGCTGCTGGCGGCGATCGAGCGCGACCTGGGCGGCTGGGATGCGTTCCGTGCCGCGGTGGAGCGGGCCGGCAACACCCAATTCGGCTCCGGCTGGGCCTTCGTGACGGTGACGAAGGAAGGCAAGCTGGCCGTGGTGCAGCGGCCCAATCAGGACACGCCGCTGATGGAGGGCGGCCGGGTGCTGCTCGGCAACGATGTCTGGGAGCACGCCTATTACCTGCGCTACCAGAACCGCCGCGCCGAATACACCAAGGCGTGGTGGAACGTGGTGAACTGGGACGCCGTGGCGCAGCGCTACGACGCGGCGATGGCGGGGACGCTGAAGGTCTAGCCGCGCCCTGCGCGTGGGGAACCGGGGCTGGGGACGCAGGGTTCAGCCTGCTCCCCCCACCGGCCCGAGGTTCCCCATGCCGCATATCCGGCTGAAGCCGCCCTCGCGGCAGATCATCGTCATCACCGGCGCGAGTTCCGGCATCGGCCTCGCCACCGCCAGGCGAGCCGCCCGCGCCGGCGCCCGAATTTTCCTCATCTCCCGCAATGAGGCGGCGCTGCGCGGCATCGTCGAGGAGCTGAAGGCACGCGGCGCGCAGGCGGAATTCGCCGTCGCCGATGTCGGCGGCCGGGCGGCACTGGAAGCGGCGGCGGAACGGGCGCGGCAGGTCTTCGGCGGCTTCGATTCCTGGTGAACCATGCCGGCACCGGCATCTACGGCTCGCTGGAGGAGACGCCGGTCGAGGACCAGAGGCGGCTGTTCGATACCGACTACTGGGGCGTGGTGCATGGGTCGCTGATCGCCGCCAGGGCGCTGCGCGGCCGCGGCGGCGCGCTGATCAATGTCGGCTGCGTGCTGTCGGATCGGAGCATGATCCTGCAGGGCACCTATTCGGCGACCAAGCACGCGGTGAAGGCCTTCACCGACGCGCTGCGAATGGAGCTGGAGCGCGAGGCTGCGCCGATCAGCGTGACGCTGATCAAGCCGTCGGGCGTCGAGACCGGCTTCCAGGACCACGCGCGCACCTACCTGGACACGCCGGGCGTGCGCGTTCCGCCGCCGGCCTATGTGCCGGATCTGGTGCCGCGCGCCATCCTGCATGCCTGCGGCCACCGCAAGCGCGACATCGTCGTCGGCTTCGGCGGCCATGCGATCTCGCTGATGGGCGGGCTGTTCCCGCGCGCCACGGACCTGGTGATGGAGGCGGTGGGCCATCCGGCGCAGGTCAGCGACAAGCGGCCGAAGGCGTCGCGCGCCGACAACCTGTACCAGCTGCGGGACGACGGCACGGAGAAGAGCCTGACGCGGCCGGTGGCGCCGGTGCGGCAGATCGCGCGTGGCGCGGGGCGGCAGGTGCGGCGGTACGTGTAGGCGAGGGCACTACGGAGGGAGGCACCCCCCCACCGGGACGGGCACCCCTACCCGAACCCTCCCCCGCAAAGCGGGGGAGGGAGCAGATGTCCGGCTTTAGAACAACAACCCTTTCCGCAGCATCCCGTGCACGCCCTTTTCCCCGTTCACCGTCTGCGTCACGTGGAAATCCACCGCCAGGCTGCAGATCTGGTAGGCATCCGCGGCCGAGAGGTTGGAGCGCGAGACGATGAAGGCGATCATCTCGCGCAGCGCCGTCTTCATGGCGACGTCGAGATCCTCGTGCATGCCCATGCTGATGTAGTGGGTCTTGGTCTCGGCCCGCGGGTACTTCAGGATCGGGTCGCGCGCGCCGCCGCCCTTCTCCAGGCTCAGGCGGAAGTGCCCGGTCAGGCACATCTCCAAGGCGTTGATGCAGACCTCGCCGTCGCCCTGCACGCCATGCCCGTCACCGGCCGAGAAATTGGCACCCGGCACGAAGACCGGCAGGAACAGCGTCGCGCCCTCCCCGCATTCCTTGTTGTCGAGGTTGCCGCCATGCGCGCGCGGCTCCTTCGTGGAGATCGTCCCCCATTCCGGCGGCGGCGCCACGCCCATGACGCCGAAGAAGGGCGACAGCGGGATGGTGACGCCCGGCCCGACCGGCACCTTGCAGGTCATCGCCTCGCGGTCCACCGGGATGTGCAGGACGCGGTGGTAGGGGAAATCCTCCGGCAGCGTGCCGACCAGCGGCCGGAAGGCGCAGAAGCCCCACTCGGCGCCGAGCTCGATCTTCTCGATATCCACGCGCAGCACGTCGCCCGGCTCGGCGCCCTTCACCGCGACCGGGCCAGTGAGGATATGCGGCCCCAGCCGCGGCACGCCGCCGGCCTGGATCGCCGCCAGCTTCTCCGGGACCGCCAGGCCGCTGCCGGCCGGCGGCATGACCTCCTTCGCGCCGGAGACGCATTCGAGGATGACGAGGTCGCCCGGATCGACCTCCTTCACCGCGGCGAAGCTGGCGTCGAAGGCGCCCCAGCGCACGTTCGGGATGGTGGGTTCGATATGGTGGGTGGCTGGCATGCGGAATCCCCGGAATGGCCATGGCGATCGGATTGCCCCGCATGGATGCAAGCCGAAGGCCAAGGAGGCAAGACCACCACCGCAGGTGCGCCGCGGCCCCCGGTCAGTCCAGCCCCAGCGCGCGCCGCAGCACCGCCTGGTCCGCCGGGCAGAGGCGCGACAGCCGGGCGTATTCCTCCGGCGTGTCGATCGCCGCATGGCCGGATTCGCGCGCTGCCCGCATCGCCGCCAGCGCCGGCTCCATCGCCTGCCGCAGGCCGGCCTGCAGCCGCGCTGCCGCCGCCGCCGCATCGTCGCCGGTGGCTTCGGCCCGGGCTGCCCAGGCCTCGGCGGCCTGCCGCATCGCCGTAGCCGCCCGGCGCAGCGTCGCCTGGTTCACCGCCACATGCCGCCGCTCATGCGCTTCCACCGCCCGCCAGAGGCAGCCGTCGCGCGGGATTTCCCGGGCGATGCGGATGCGGTGCTCGGTCTGCGCCAGGCGCAGCGCGACGCGGGCCGGCCGGGCGCAAAGCCCCGCCGGAGTCTCCCGCCAGCGCGTCTCGATCTCGCTGCCCCATTCGACGCGGGACGCGGTGAGGCCGAGATGGTGCAGCCGCGCCGCTTCGGGCACGCCGCTCGCGGCCCGCAGCGCCGCGGTGCCGGCCTCCGCCGAGAGCACGGGGGCCGGATCGGCGACCACCAGCGCGACCCGCCCCGGACCGTCCGGGCAGCCCTCCGCCGCCGCCGGGATTGCCGGCAGCAGCAGCGCCGCTACAGCCAGCCCTTGCGCTTGAAGTAGAAGATGGGCAGCACGGCGGAGACGACCATCAGGCCGAGCGCCAGCGGATAGCCGAGATTCCATTGGAGTTCCGGCATCTTCTCGAAATTCATCCCGTAGATGCTGGCGATCAGTGTCGGCGGCATCAACGCCACGCTGGCGACGGTAAATGTCTTGATGATGGCGTTCTGCTCGACATTGATGATGCCGAGCACGGCGTCGAGCAGGAAATTCGCCTTGCCGTTGAGGAAATTCGCGTGCTCGACCAGCGACCGCACGTCCCGCACCAGGGACTTGATGAGGGTCTGGTTCTCCTTCCGCACCGCGATCGCCTTCTCCGCGGTCAGGAAGGTCAGGATGCGCGAAAGGCCGAGCAGCGTCTCGGTCGCCCGCGTCGTCACCTCCCCCACCTGGCCCAGCGTGATCAGCGCATCCTTCAGGTCGGCATCCTTGCGGGTTGCCTTCACCTTCGCCTTGGCGGTGCGGAAGGCGGCCTGGCTGGCGCGGTCCATGTCGGCGGCGATGCGCTCCAGGATGTCGGCGAGCCGATCGACGATCTGCTCGAACATGTGCAGCATCACGCCATCCGGCGTGCCGAGCAGCATCGCCGGAGTCCGCTGGCAGCGGGCGCTGAACACCGCGAAGGCCTTCGGCGTCGCGTAGCGCACGGTGATCAGCGCGGTGGTGTCCAGCACGAAGGTGATGGCGGTGGAGCCGAGCTCGCCGCCCTCCACCCCGTAGAGGAAGGGCGCGGTCAGGAAGAGTACGTCGCCTTCCTTATAGAGGCGGGAGGAGCTTTCGATCTCCTGCATCTCCTCGCGCGTCGGGATCTCCAGCCGCAACGCGTCCTGGACGGAGGCCTCTTCCTCCTGTGTCGGGGTCAGCAGGTCGATCCAGACCGCGCCCCGCAGCGTGGCGGCGTCCTGCGGACCCTCGCGCACCAGCAGATGGCCGTTCTCGACGGTATAGGTGGTCAGCATCTGGGTGCTCCCGGCCGCTCGGGTCCCGGGTGTCTAGCCGCGCCCCGGGGGGAAGTCACCCCTGGCCCAGTGCTTGCTGCGCTCTGGCCCGGCGCTTGCTGCGATGGCCGTTACAGTGTCACCAGGGGAAGGGGCATCGGCCCATGCGTCGTCTGCTGCAGTTTTTCGGGGCAGCCCTCTGCCTCGCCTTCGGGCAGGCCGGCACAGCGCTGGCCGCCGATGCCTGGCCGGCCAAGCCGATCCGCATCGTCGTCGTCTTCCCGCCCGGCGGGTCGTCGGACATCGTCGCCCGTGTGCTGGCGGAGGCGCTGTCGCCCAGGCTCGGCCAGCGGGTGGTGGTGGACAACCGGCCCGGCGCCGGCGGTACGCTGGCGGCGCTGCATGTCGCGCAGCAGCCGGCCGATGGCTACACCCTGATGCTGAGCAATACCGCGCCGATCGTCACCTCCCCGCCGCTCTATTCCAAGCCGGGCTACGATCCGCAGGCGTCCTTCACCCATGTGTCCTATCTCGGCGCCACCTCGATGGTGATCGTCACCAACCTCTCGGTCCCGGCGACCGACCTGAAGGGGCTGATGGCCTGGATGCGGGCGCAGCCGCAGCCGGTCACCTTCGGTACCTCCGGCGCCGGCTCGGTCGGCCATGTGGTCGGCACCATGTTCACGGCGCAGACCGGCATCCCGCTGAACCACGCGCCCTATCGGGGCTCGCAGCCGATGCAGGCGGACCTGCTCGGTGGCTCCATCCTGCTGTCCTTCGACACGCTTCCGGAGAATGTGGAGAACATCAAGGCCGGGCGCCTCCGGGCCTATGCCGTCACCGCGCAGGCGCGGGCGGCCAGCGTGCCGGAGGTGCCGACTGTGGCCGAGGCCGGGCTGCCCAACCTGCTGGCGCAGAACTGGCTCGGCCTGTCCGGTCCCGCCGGCCTGCCGGCGCCGGTGGTGGAACGCCTGCACGCCGAGGTCGCGGCGGCGATGAAGACCCAGGCGATGCAGGACCGCCTGGCCACCGTCGGCATCGTCGCCGGCGATATGACGCAGGCGGAGTTCACCCGCTTCGTCGCCGGCCAGATCGACACGGTCGGCGGCATGGTGAAGGCCATGGGCATCAAGAACGACTGATGCCCATGGACCAGGATGACGACTTCCTCCGCCGCGCCATCGCGCTGTCCGCCCGTGCCGCGGCGACCCCGGGCAGCGAGCCCTTCGGTGCCATCGTCGTGAAGGACGGCGCGGTGGTGGGGGAGGGGTTCAACCGCTCCCGTGCCCGGCTCGACCCGACCTCGCATGGCGAGACCGAGGCGATCCGCGACGCCTGCGCCAATCTCGCCACGCTCGACCTGACCGGCTGCGTACTGTTTTCCTCCTGCGAGCCCTGCGCCCTGTGTGTCGCGGCGATGGAGATCGCCGGGATCGAGCGGATGGTCTTCGCCGCCTCTCTGGCGGACAGCGCGCAGGCGCTGGCCGCGGTGCCGAAGGACAAGCGGCGCGGCGGGGACGTGGCGGCGCTGCGGCGGGAGGCCGGGGCGCCGATCGGCCAGGGCCGCATCAAGGCCCGCCAGGCGCTGGTGGCCGAAGCGGTGGCGGTGCTCGACGCCTGGGCCAAAGCGCCGGGTTGATCGCCGCGCCTGCCGGTGCTGTCCTGCCGGCATGGAAACGCACAAGGTCGAAACCCGGCCCGGCTTCGTCTTCGACGTCTCGGTCGCCGGCGACCCGGGCGCGCCGCTGGTGTTGCTGCTGCATGGCTTCGCCGTCTCCCGCCATCTGTACGACGCACAGGTGCCGGCGCTGGGCGTGGCCGGCTACCATGCCGCGGCGCCGAACCAGCGCGGCTATTCGCCGGGCGCCCGGCCCGACCCGAACGACCGGGCGCAATACGACATCGAGAGGCTGATCCAGGACGCCCTCGATATCGCCGATGCGCTGGGCGGCGCCGGCTGCCGGTTCCATCTGGTCGGGCATGATTGGGGCGGCAGCCTCTCCTGGGAGATCGCGGCGCGTTGGCCGCAGCGCGTGGCCTCGCTGACCATGCTGTCCCGGCCGCATCCCGGCGCCTTCGCCCGCGCCCTGGCGGAGGACCCGGAACAGCCGCTGCGCTCGCGCCACCACAAGGCGTTCCTGGAGCCCGACGCGGTGCCGACGCTGCTGGCCGAGGACGCGGCCTGGCTGCGGGTGCGGCACCGGGCGCAGGGTATCCCGCCGGCGCAGACCGAAAAGCACCTGTCGGTCCTGGGCAACCCGCCGGCGATGGAGGCGGCGCTGGCCTGGTACCGGGCCCGCGGCACGGTGCACCGGCCGATCCCGAAGATCACAGTGCCGACGCTCTTCATCTGGGGCGACATCGACGACACGGTCGGGCGCATGGCGGCCGAGGGGACGGTGGACTTCATCGAGGCGCCGTACCGCTTCGTCGAGTTGGCGGGGGTCGGACACTACGCGGCGGACCAGGTGCCGGATCGGGTGAATGTGCTCCTGCTGGAGCATCTGGCAGCGCATCCGGTGTAGCGGGCGGGGCTTGGGCCACCTCCACCCCGGCCCACCAGCGGGGGAGGGAGAAGGTCGTCCCGTGTTGTGCGCCGCCGGAGGTGAGCGTCCCCTCCCTCGCTTGCGGGGGAGGGTCAGGGTGGGGGTGTCTCGCTCGCCGGTGGGGGTGTCCGCGCCTACCCAGCCGCCCCCACCCCAAACCGATCCACCAGCCGCAACAGCAAAATCCGCCCGATCTGCCGCACCGCCTCCGCCCGCTCCGCCTCCACCGTATTCGCCAGCCGCGCCTCGAACGCCGCGACGATCTCCGCCGCGCCGCGCCCACGCACCGCCATGATGAAGGGAAACCCGAAGCGCGCCCGGTAGTCGGCGTTCATCGCCAGGAAGCGCGCCCGCGCCGCCGCATCCAGCGCATCCAGCCCGGCGGAGCCCTGTTCCTTCGCGCTGTCCTCGGTCACCGCGCCCTGTTCCAGCAGCCTGCCCGCCAGGTCGGGATGCCCGTTCAGGAACGCCGTCAGCGCCTCCCCCTGCAGGCCGTGCAGCACCGCGGCGAAGCCCGCATGCAGCGCCGCCGCCGAGCCGCAATCCGGCCCCAGCGCCCAGACCGCCTCGGCCAGGTCGGGCCGGTTCTCGAAGACGCTGCCGAAGCGGGCAAGGAATTCGTCGCGGGTCACGTCACGGGCAGCCCGAAGCGCCGCGCCACGCCAGGGAAATCCACTTCCGCCGGATGTCGGCCCGACGCCACCGTGCCATCCGCCGCGCGCACCAGCTGGCAGGCCCGCAGCCCGGCCGCCACCGCGGCGTCCAGCTCCTCTGCCACGTCCGAGAGGAACAGGATTTCCCCCGGCGGCAGGCCCAGCGCCGCGGCGATCGCCGTGTAGCTCGCCGCCTCCCGCTTGCCGCCGATCCTGGTGTCGAAGAAGCCGGCAAACAGCGGCACCAGGTCACCCGCCTCCGAATGGCCGAACAGATCCCGCTGCGCCGCGACCGAGCCGGAGGAATAGATCGCCAGCGTCACCCCGGCCGCCGCCCAGCCGCGCAGGCAGGCGGCGACATCGGGCCAGAGATGCCCCTTGAGCCGCCCATCAGCATAGCCCTGGTGCCAGATCAGCCCCTGCAGCGCCTTCAGCGGCGTCACCTTGGCATCCGCCGCCATCCAGCCGCGCAGCGTCGTTACGCGGTCCTCGCCCGGCACCTCCGCGAGGATCGCCACCACCGCGGGCTCCGTCCCATGCGCCGCGAGGAACCCGTCCAGCGCTTCGGCGGCGAAGGGGAAGAGCCGGTCCTTGACGAAGGCGATGCTGGTCGTCGTCCCCTCGATATCGAGGAGAACCGCGGTTGGGCTCACGCCGCGACCGGGAAGCGCGCCGCCATGTCGGTCCCGGTGAAGTGGGCCACCCACCCGGACTGGTCGGTGAACACCCGCAGCGCGGTGAAATACGGCCGCTCGCCGGCATCGAACCAGTGGCGGGTGTTGGCCGGCACGCTGATCAGGTCGCCCTGCACGCAATGCGCGTCCCAGACCTGGCCGTCCACATGCATGACGAAGTCGCCGGCGCCGCGTACGAAGAACCGCACCTCATCCTCGGTGTGGATGTGCTCGTTGAGGAATTTCTCCCGCATCGCCGCGGCCTGCAGGTGCTCGGGCGTCAGCGACACCACATCGGCGCTGCCCGCGCCGGTCTCGCCCATCAGCTTGTCCAGGTAGGGGCGATACGCCTCCAGCACCTGCGCGTTGCTGGCGCCCTCCGGCACCTCCACGCCTTCCCAGCGCTCGAAGCGCACGCCGATCCGGCCGAGCGCGCCGGCGATCTCGGCGGCATTCTCGGTGGTCAGCACCGGGCGGCCGGTTTCGGCCTCCCAAACGGTCAGTCGGCTCATCTCAGGCGGCCCTCCTTGCTTCCAGCTCGCAGGCGAGCATGAATTCCAGCGCCTCCAGCCGCAGCAGCGCCTGCGGCATGTCGGCGCCCCAGACATAGATGCCATGGCCGCGGATCAGGTAGCCCGGCGGCGCCCCTGCCAGCGCATCCCAGCGGGATTCGACCGCGCGCTGCAAGCGGGGAATGTCCTGGTCGTTGTCGAACACCGGCAGGTCGATCGCCGCATCATGCGTCGGCAGGCCCGGGAATGCCTTCAAAAGTTCATATCCCGCCAGGCGGATGGCGTCGCCCGCCGCGCGCGACAGCACCGTCACGGCCACCGAATGGCCATGCAGCACGGCGCCGGCGGCGGGGAATCGGCGATAGATCCCACAATGCAGCCCGGTCTCGGCCGAGGGCCGGTCGCCCGCGCGCAGCGGCGCCCCCTCCAGGTCCACCCGGATCACGCCTTCGGCGGCGAGGAATCCCTTGTGCCCGCCGGAGCGGGTGACCGCCACGCTGCCATCCGGCAGGCGCTGGGAGAGGTTGCCGGCGGTGGCGGGCACCCAGCCGAACCGGTCCATCCGCTGGCCAGCCGCGATGATCGCGGCGGTGGCGGCGGCGAAAGCCTCGTCGGACATCCTGCGATCCGGGAACAGGCGAAGGCGCCCCCGCCAGGGGAGCGCCCGCCCATCGTGTCATCGGTGCGGCGGCGGGCGCGCGGCCCGCCGGGCCGGCTCAGGCGGCGGGGCGGCTCGTCGTCGCCGCGGGCTCGGCCTGGGCGGCCGGGCCGCCGATGCTGCCGGCGGGCTTGGTGGCGGCCGGCGGCGCGCTCTCGGCGAGCGAGGCGTCGGGCTCTTCCTCCTTCATGTTCTTCTTGAAGGATTTGATGCCGGTGGCGAGGTCACCCATGAGGTTGCTGATCTTGCCGCTGCCAAAAAGCAGCAGCACGACCAGCAGCACGATGAGCCAGTGCCAGATGCTGAAGGAACCCATGTGACGCCCCGATAACCTTGTCTGTTGTCGCGCCCCGCGCCGCCCGGTCCGATGCAACCGGATCCGGCAGCGAGAGGCGGTCACGCCCGGCCGTGGTCGGCTGCCGCGGCGATCCCGCGACCTGCCCCGGCTTCCGCGCGGACACTAGTGCGCCGCCCCGGGCGGCGCAAACCCGCAGATGGGCCGGCCAAGTGGCGGAGGCAAGACCAGGCGGGGCGCCACGCGCTCCGCCCGACGCGAGCGGGGCGGCTATGCCTCGGCCCGGATGCCGAGCCGGGCGATCAACCCGCTCCAGCGTGCCGTCTCGGCGGCGACGAAGCGCGTGGCCTCGGCCGGGCCGCTGGCCACCACCTCGAAGCCGCCGGCCTCCAGCGCATTGCGGGTCGCCGGCTCGGCCAGTGCCTTCGCCGCCTCCTCGGCCAGCCGGGCGACGCGGCCTTCCGGCATCCCCGCCGGGGCGATCAGCGCGTTCCAGGCATAGCTCTCGGCATCGGGGAGGCCGGCCTCGGCCAGGGTCGGCACGTCCGGTGCCTGCGGGATGCGCTGCCCAGCGGTCACCGCCAGCGCCCGCACCCTTCCCTCCCGCAGCTGCGGCAGGATGGCCGCCGAGGCGACGATCATCGCCTCGATCCGCCCCGCCACCAGGTCGAGCGTCGCCTGCGGGAAGCCGCGATAGGGTACGTGGACCATCTCCAGCCCGGCCCGCGCCATCACATCCACCATTGCCAGGTGGCCGCCCGAGCCGGAGCCGACCGAGCCGAAGGACAGCTTCCCCGGATTGGCCCGGGCATGCGCGACGAAGCCGGCGAGATCGCGCGCCGGGACATCCGGGTGCACCACCAGGATCTGCGCCGCCCGCACCAGCAGGGAGGCGATGGCGAGGTCCTTCGCCGGGTCATAGGGCAGCTCGGGGTAGAGCGCCTTCGCGGTGCTGAGCGGCCCGTTGATGGTCAGCCCGACGACATGCCCATCGGTCGCCTTGGCGACGAGGTCGGTGCCGATGTTGCCGCCGGCGCCGGCCCGGTTCTCCACGACGCAGGGCTGGCCGAAGGCGCGGCTGAAATGCGCCGCGACGGCGCGGCCGGTGGTGTCCGGGGTGGAGCCGGGCGGGAAGGGCACGATGAAGCGCAGCGGCCGGTCCGGCCAGGACTGCGCCACGGCCGGCCGCGCCAGCAGCAAAGCGGGGGCGGCGAGCAGGCGGCGGCGGGCGAGGCGCATGGCGGAAATCCCGAAGACGGCGGATCGGCTCCTCATGGCCGGGCGATGCGCCGGCGGCAAGGGCAACCGGGGGTCAGGGCCGAGCCGCCGACGCGGGCTCCTCCGGCCCCGGCGGCAGCAGCACCACGGTCACGCTCCGCTCCTCCGGCACCGCGCCCCTGGCATAGGCGGCGCGGCGCGCCTCGGCGCGGACCCGGTCGCGCTCGATGCCGAGCTTGGCGAGCGCCCCGGCCACCGCCCCGGCCCGCTTCGCCGCGAGCTGCAGGCCGGTCTGCGCGCCGCCCTCCTGCGGCCCGGCATGGCCGAGGACGCAGAGGTTGCGGGCCGGCTCGTGCTTCGCCCGCTCCGCCGCCGCAGCCAGGTTGGTGCGGGCGGCCTCGCCCGGCGACGCTGCGCCGCGGGCGAAGGGGATGGCGAAGACATCCTCCTCCAGGTGCTCGGCGCCGATGCAGGTGAAGGGGCGAGGCTGGGCCAGTGCCGCGGCGGGCAGCAGCAGCGCCAGGACCAGGAGGGCGGGGACCATCAGGCCGCGGCCAGCAGGCCGGCCTCCCGCAGCCGGGACAGCAGGGCGGCCGCATCGACCGCCGGATGGGCGGCGCGCAATTCGGGCTCCGCCACGTCGGGCCGGGCGAGGATCCAGCCGGCCGCCTCCGCCTCCGGCGGCGCCAGGGCGAGCGTGCCCTGCGCCGTCTTCAGCACCCATTCGGCGCCGCGCCGCACCGGCTTCGCCCCCGGGGCCAGCACCTTCCAGGCCGGCGCTTCCTCCGCCCCCGTGCCTTGGGCCGGCGCCAGGCCGCGCGCCGCCAGCAGGTCGTTGCCGCCGCGCGCGAAATGGTAGTCGGCGACGAAGCGCTCCAGCGCCGCCATCACCTTCGGCTCCCGGCACAGCTCCGCCAGCCGCTGGCCGAGCTGCCCGGCCCGGGTGGTCAGGGCGAATTTCGCCGCGGCCGAGCCATCCTGCCGGGGCAGCGGCTTGCGGAATTCGGCGTCGTAGAGCGCGCGCTCATGCAGGATGTTGAGGAAATCCATCCCCAGCGGCGCATGCATGCCGAAGGCGATGTGGACGCTGGCCGGGGCCTCCGCCAGCGCGTCGTGGTACCAGCCGCGCGGCAGATACAGCAGGTCGCCGGGCTTCAGCAGCACCTTCTCCCGCAGCTTGCCCTTCTGCTGTTCGTGCTGCGCCTGGCTTTCGGTGCGGAAGGCCGGGTGCGGGATCGGCCATTCGGCGCGGCCCTCCCAGACGTTCCAGGTCTTCTCGCCCTCCACCTGCACCGCCCAGACATCGTGTGTGTCGTAATGCGCCGGGAAGGCTTTGTGGCTCTGCCACGATATGTAGACGTTGCCTTGCGCCTTGCCGAGCCCGGCGCCCTCCAGCGCCTGGCTGACCGCGACCAGGCCGGGGGTCAGGCTGTCCACGTCGTTCAGCACCACGCTGGCGCCGCGCTGCACCCAATCCTGCACCTTGGCCGCCACCGGCTGCTGCACCGGGTCGTTGTCGCGGCTGGTGGCGCGGGTGCAGTACTGCTCGGCTGGCACCGGCGTGCCGTCCATCACCAGCTTCAGCGACTGGCCGGACCAGATATGGGTCATGTCCAGCAGCCGGTTGAGCTGCCGCCAGGACAGCACGCTGGCGAATTTGGCCGCCGCGCCGCGGACATGCAGCGGCTTGCGGTCGTGGTACTCGGCAAAGAACTGCTCCGGCGTCAGCGGCGCCAGCAGCTCGGCGAAGGTCATGCTCATGGCACGGTTCTAGCCGATTCCGCGCCCCGCGGTCATGCACCAAGCGTCGCATGCACCAGGCCGCAACGCCGGCGGGCGCAACGGGTTGTCCCGGCGCCGGCCGCACCCGATCTGCGTGGCGCCAGGGAGAGACGCCATGACGGACCTTGCCCCGCTGGGCGACACCGTACGCCAGGAACTGCTCCGCACGGCGGCGGAGGCGCTCGACCGCCTCGCCCCAGACCTCCCGCCGGCCGCGGCCCGGCTGCTGGACCTGCTGCATGCCGGGGTGCCGACCGCGGAACTGGCGGCCATCCCGGCGGAGGCGGCGGCGGCCGCCGCGGCCGGGCTGTTCGCCCTGGCGCAGGAAAGGCCGCCCGGCACGGCGCGTATCCGCGTGCTGCCGCCCGGCCCCGGGCCGGGCCAGGCCGGCGGGCCGCATGCGGTGGCGGAGATCGTCACCGACGACATGCCCTTCCTGGTCGACAGCGCGCTCGGCGCCGTGGCCCGGCAGGGCAGGGTGGTGCGGCAGCTGCTGCACCCGGTGGTGCCGGTGCGGCGGGACGCGGCGGGGCGGCTGCTGGCGCTGGACGAGGTCGGCGGCGCGCCGGAAAGCCTGATGCGCATCACCCTCGGCGCCCAGCCAGCGGCGATGCTGCCGGGCCAGGCCGCCAGCGCCCCGGACGACTGGGCCGGGCTGGAGGCGGCGCTGGCGCGGGCAATGGCCGATGTCCGCCTGGCGGTCGGCGATTTCGAGCCGATGGCCGCGGCGCTGCGCGCGGCCGAGGCGGAATTGGCCGCGGCACCGCCGGGGTCCGAGCCGGGCGGCATCGCCTTCCTGCGCTGGATGGCGGAGGATAACTTCGTCCTGCTCGGCCACCGCCGGCTGGCACTGACGCCAGAGGGCGGGCTCTCGATCGTCGCCGGCGACAATCTCGGCCTGCTGCGCGATGCCTCCCTGCCGGTCTTCGACGTGCTGCGCCACCCGGCGCACCTGCCCGCCGCGGTCCGCGTGGCGCTGGCCGAACCCACGCCGGTGACGGTCGCCAAGGCCAACATGCGCAGCACCGTGCACCGGCCGCAGCATGCCGATGTGGTGGCGACGCGGATCTACGGCCCGGATGGGCGGGTCACCGGCGGGCGGCTCTTCCTCGGTCTGTTCGCCGCCGCCGCCTACAACCGCAACCCGCGCAGCATCCCCATGCTGGCCGGGAAGGTCGGCCGCATCCTCACCGCCGCCGGGCTGGACCCGGAAGGCCATGACGGAAGGGCGCTGCGCAACATCCTCGACACCTGGCCGCGGGACGAGCTGTTCCAGGCGCCGGAGGCGGCCATCCTCGATGCCGCGCGGCGGGCACTCGACCTGCAGATCCGGCCGCGTCCGGCCCTCGTCCTGCGGCCCGACCCCTTCGGGCGCTTCGTCTCGGCCATCGTCTGGCTGCCCCGGGACACCTTCGACACCCGGCTGCGCGAGCGGGTCGGGGCGATGCTGGCGCGTGCCTTCGCCGGCCGGCTGAGCGCCTTCACCATCGCGATGGGCGATTCGCCGCTGGCCCGCATCCACTACATCATCGGCACCGAGCCGGGCCGGGTGCCGGCGGTGGACGGTGCGGCGCTGGAGGCGGCGGTTGCCCAGGCCGCCCGCAGCTTCCCCGACCGGCTGGCGGAGGCGCTGGCGGCCGAGCGCGGCGAGGGCGGCGCCGCGACCGCGCTGGCCCGCTGGCGGGACGCCTTCCCGGCCGCCTACCGGGAGAGCGCGACCGGCGCGCAGGGCGTCGCCGACCTGACGCTGGCGGAACGCGCCCTGGCCGAAGGCCGGCCCGCCGCCGCGCTGGACCGGCCGCCCGGCGCCACCGGCCTGGTGCTGCGGCTGGCCAGCCCCGGCGGGCCGCTGCCGCTGGCCGATGCGCTGCCGCTGTTCGAAAGCCTCGATTTGCGGGCGATCGAGGAGGTGCCGCACCGCCTGGCCCCGGCGGATGGTGCCACCGTGGTGCTGCACGTCTTCTCGCTGGCCCCCGCCGCGCCGGCCGAACCCTCCCGCTTCCCGGCGCTGCTGGCGGCGCTGGCCGCGCTGCTGGACGGGCGCGCGGAGGCGGATGGCTTCAACCGGCTGGTTTTGCGGGCGGGCCTCGACTGGCGCGAATGCTGGCTGCTGCGGGCGATGTTCCGCTGGCTGAAGCAGGTCGGCTTCGGCTTCTCCCAGCCGGCGGTGGAGGCGGCGCTGGCCGACCAGCCGCGCGCCGCCCGGCTGCTGCTCGACCTCTTCCATGCCCGCTTCGACCCCGGCGCGGCGGGCGACGATGCCGCGCTGCAGGACGAATGGACGGCGCTGCTGGACGCGGTGCAGAACCCGGACGAGGACCGCATCCTGACCCGGCTGCGCACCCTGCTGGATGCCGTGCTGCGCACCAACTACCACCAGGACAAGCCGTGGCTGTCGCTGAAGATCGACAGCGCCCTGGCCGGCGAGATGCCGGCGCCGCGTCCCTGGCGGGAGATCTTCGTGCATTCCCCGCGGATGGAGGGCACCCATCTGCGCGCCGGCCCGGTGGCGCGCGGCGGCATCCGCTGGTCCGACCGGCGGGAGGATTACCGCACTGAGATCCTTGGCCTGATGAAGGCGCAGCGGGTGAAGAATGTCGTCATCGTGCCGACCGGCGCGAAAGGCGGCTTCATCCTGAAGCGCATCCCGGAGGGGCGGGAGGCCTTCATGGCGGAAGGGATCGAGTGCTACCGCACGCTGGTGCGCGGCATGCTCGACATCACCGACAACCTGGTCGAGGGCCGCCTGGTGCCGCCGCCGCTGGTGGTGCGGCGCGATGCCGACGACCCCTATCTGGTGGTCGCCGCCGACAAGGGCACCGCGACCTTCTCCGACATCGCCAACGGCCTCGCCGCGGAGTACGGCTTCTGGCTGGACGATGCCTTCGCCAGCGGCGGTTCGGCCGGCTACGACCACAAGGGCATGGGCATCACCGCGCGCGGCGCCTGGGTGATGGTGGCGCGGCACTTCGCCGAGGCGGGGCACGACATCTTCGCGCAGGAATTCACCTGCGCCGGTGTCGGCGACATGTCGGGCGACGTGTTCGGCAACGGGCTGCTGGTCAGCCGGCAGACGAAGCTGGTCGCGGCCTTCGACCACCGGCACATCTTGCTCGACCCCACCCCCGACCCGGCGACCAGCTACGCCGAGCGCGAGAGGCTGTTCGCCCTGCCGCGCTCCTCCTGGGCCGATTACGACAAGGGCCTGATCAGCGAGGGCGGCGGCGTCTTCCCGCGCACGCTGAAGAGCATCCCGCTCTCGCCGCAGGTGCAGGCGCTCCTCGGCCTCGCCGCGGACCGCGCCGAGCCGGCGCAGGTGATGCAGGCGATCCTGAAGGCGAAGGTCGACCTGCTGTATTTCGGCGGCATCGGCACCTACGTGAAATCCTCCGCCGAAAGTCAGGCCGAGGCGGGCGACCGCGCCAATGACGCGATCCGCGTCGACGGCGACGCGTTGCGGGCGAAGGTGGTGGGCGAGGGCGCCAACCTCGCCGTCACGCAGGCCGGGCGGGTGGACTACGCGCTGACCGGCGGCCGCATCAACACCGATGCGCTCGACAATTCCGCCGGCGTCTCCACCAGCGACCACGAGGTGAACATCAAGATCCTGCTGGCCGATGCCGAGGCCAGTGGCCGGCTGACGCGCATGCAGCGCGACGCGCTGCTGGCGGAGATGACCGCGGAGGTCGGTCGGCTCGTGCTGCGCGACAACCACCAGCAGCACCTGGCGGTGACGTTGGAGACGGGCGCCGGCGCCGCCGCGCTGCCGGCCCAGGCGATGCTGATGGAACGGCTGGAGGCGGCCGGCGTGCTGGACCGCGCCGTGGCCGGGTTGCCGGATGTGGCGACGCTCCGTGCCCGGATCGCGGCGGGGGATGCGCTGACCCGGCCAGCGATCTGCGCCTTGCTGCCGCTGGCGAAGCTCTGGCTGCTGGAGGCGCTGGAAGCGAGCACGCTGCCGGACGACCCGGCCTTCGCGCCGCTGCTGGCCGGCTACTTCCCGGCGGCGCTGCGCGAGCGCTTCCCCGATCTGATCGCCCGCCACCGGTTGCGGCGCGAATTGGTGGCGACCGCCATCGCCAACGAGGTCGCCAACCGGATCGGTTGCGCCGGCCTCGCCCGGCTGGCCGCCGAGGCCGGGCCGGAGGCGGCGGCGCGCGCCGCCTGGATCGCCGGCGCCGCGTTCGGGGTGGCCGATGCGGCGGATGCCGCCGACGCGGCACCGGCCGCCGCCGCGCCACGGCTTTCCGCCCTGCTG
>JBMOJU010000421.1:0-4147 GCA_049315625.1 Paracraurococcus sp. | reverse complement strand
ATTGCGAGATCGACTTCGACCCGGTCGTGGTCGAGAACCCGGAGCTCACCGGCTCCCTTGACCGCTCGCCGGCCATCGTCGGCGGCCTCAAGCCGCGCATCCGCCTCCGCATCCCGCTGCGCGGCTCCGGCACCGCCGCGACTGCGCCGGAATGGGGTCGCCTCCTGCGCTGCTGCACCATGACCGAGGGCATCACCGCGGCCGCCATCGGCGCCCCCACCGCGGCCTCAGCCGGCACCACCACCACGCTCACCCTCGCCACGCCTTTCGCGTCGACGGCGCAGCTCTATCGCGGCATGCCGCTGCTGCTCACCGGTGACCGGACGCTCACCACCGGCATCACCGACTACACCGCGGCCCGCGTCGCCACCCTCGGCGAGACCATGGCGACCGCCGGTACTGTGACCACGCTGGCACAGATCCCGCCGCACGTGCTGTACAGCCCGACCTCGGACGAGACGATCTACCGGACCGCGACGCTCTACTTCTACGCCGATGGCCTACGCTGGCGCTTCACCGGCGCGGTCGGCACCTGGTCCCTCGAGCTCTCCACCGGCGGCGTCGGCTTCCTGGTCTTCGAGATGCGCGCGCAGATGCTCGACAAAGCCACCGCCGCGCTGCCGACCGGCTGGAACACGGCGGTCCGCCCGACACCGCCGCGCTTTGTCGGCGGGCGCTGCCAGTTCAATCAGCAGGTCGCCCGGGCCCGGCGCGTCATGCTGGAGGCCGGCGTCAGCGTCACCCTGCCAGATAACCCGGAAGCGACAGAGGGCTACGACGCCGCTGTCCCCGTCGAGCGCGACGCCCGCGGCACCATCGACCCGCTGATGAACACCACGACCGCGGTCGCGCTGTTCAACGCCTTCCGCCAAGGCACGGCGATGTCGCTGATGGCGATCCTTGGTGTCACCGCGGGCAACCGCTTCTGCGTCATCGCGCCGGCCGCCAAGGCCACCGGCATGCGGCCCGGCGAGCGCGACGGGCTCGGCCAGCTCGACATCGCCTTCCAGCTCGACGGGGCGGACAGCCCGCTCTTCCTGGCGCAGTTCTGATGGAGAATCCCATGACCGTCGTCTTCTCACGGCGCGACGCCGACTGGTTCGCGCCGCCCAGCACCGATCGCCGGTACCTCGTCGCGCCGCTGACCTACCGCGAGCGTCAGGCCTTCCGGGCCGACCTGGCGCGCGAGGGCGGGGTCTACCCTTCGCACGCGCAGATGCTCGACGCGCTGCGCGCCGCCGTGCGCGAGGCCTCGCCGGGCAACGCGGACGAGCTGCTCGCGGTGATCGACGCATCGGAGGCGACGCCCGACGACGCAGACGTGCAGGTGCAACTCGGCACCATCGAGGCCGCCTGCGCCACGGTGCCGGTCTATGCCGGGCTGCTCGCGGCGCGGCAGCGCTACCTCGGCACGCTGCCCTGGGTTGCTGCTCGGCACGCGCTGCGAGGCTGGGAGGGCGACGGGCTGCCGCCCTTCCGCCGGGCGCGCGGCCTGGTGCCGGACGGCCTGCTGGACGCGCTCCCCCAGGACGACATCGAGGCAGTAGGCTGGCGGGCAAGCACGCTTATGCAGCCCGGTCAGGACGCAGCAAAAAACTCCGGGGCGCCCTCGCCGCCGCCCGAGACCCCGGCGCCTATGACGGCGGCCTGAGACCAGAAGGCGGCGGCGACTGGCTCGTCGGTGGCGAGCCCTGGGCGGAGAACCCGCGGCTCGTCGTCCCTGAGCCATGGCACGCCTTCGTCCGCCTCTGGGCGGCGTGCCGCGGCGGCATGGGCGGCATCGCCCACTGGCCGGATCCAGGCGGTGTCGGTGATCAGGCGGCCTGGGTGGTGGACACCTTCGGCGCGCTCGGAGGCATCGACGCGGCGCTCGATGCGGAGCAGCGTCGCCTTATCGGGACATAGGGCGGATTGGGATGCATCACGCCGAACAGCGCCCGATCATCCGTCATTTATAGGAAATTTGAGTTTCCACACAGGGCCCACAACGACGAGCAGTCTATTGGTAATCTCAGATTTTGACGGCCTCAACAAATCCGACTTGGTCACTGTAATCGTCTTCGACTCCAGCATTCCATTATAGGAAATCATGACTTCTTGCCCACGAACTTCTTCGATCTCGCCTCTCCAATGATCGGTTTCGCCGTCATCCGCTTGGACGTCAAGCAGCACCCAGTCGCCAACCTCCGGCATGATCCGTCCTCCTGATGTGGAAAGTTCAAGCTCCGCTCGCGCACTTGGTGCATCTCGATGCCGCCGTTGATCTCCGCACCGTGCAACCTTTGTCGCTATCGCAGCATCACCCCGCTGCGACAGCACGAGCCACCGCGTCGGGCTCACGCTCGATCACGCGCAGCAGAACCCGCGCCGCGCCCTCCGGCATGCGGCGGCCATGCTCCCAATCCCGCACCGTGCCGATCGAGAGCCCGAAGTGGCGCGCGAAATCCGGCTGCGACAGGCCGAGCCGTGCCCGCACCGCCTTCACGCGTGCTGCCAGGATCTGCGCGTCGGTCATGATCGGGGAGGCGTCCGGGTCCTCCGCGGCCTGCCGCGCGATGTCGGCATCGCTCATGCCCTCGATCCGCTTCCAGTCGATCTCCGCGACGGCCTTCTGCACCATCGCGGGTGTCACCTTCACGACAGCCATGCGTCTCGCTCCTTTCGGCTCGCCGGCCGGACACTGATCAGTCGGATTACCTCGGCGCGCGGCGTCCAGACGCAGACGAACAACGTGTCCCGGATCAGCCCGTAGGTCCTGAACCGTGGTTCCGCAAAGCGATCGTCGCGTTCCTCGCCGACTCGGTTCTGGATCACCTCGATCCCAGCAAGCAGCGGCACGCCATGCTTCTCGCGGTTTCTGGCGTCCTTGGCCGGGTCAAAATCGACGTCCACGCGCCTGACAGTAGGGCATTGCCGTAGTCTACTTCAAGGCTCTCGAGGTCGTGGCCGCATGCCCCTGATCACCTCCGCCGTCCTCGGCGACCTCCGCGCCGGCATGGAGGCGGAGGTCCGCGATGCCGCGCGTGCCATGCGCCACGGCGTCGAGCGCGCCGGCCGAGAGGTCCAGGCCGAGCTTCGCGCCCAGGCACGCAGCGCCGGCTTCACCGACCGCGGCCGTGCCGTCGCCAATGCCTGGCGCCTGAGCCTCTACCCGCCGCCCGCCACCGCGCAGCGCACGCTCCGCCATGCCGCGCTTGTCTGGACCAACGCGCCCAAGCTCGTTGACGCCTTCGACCGCGGCCTGCCCGTCGTCGCCCGCGGCGGGCGCTATCTCGCCTTCCCGACGCCCTACAACGCGGCCGGTGGCCGGCGCGGCGCCTCGGCCCGCGGCGGGCTGCGCGTCACCCCGGCGCAGATGCAGGCCGCGCGCCACGAGGCCTTCGTGATCCGTTCGAAGTCCAACCCGTCCGTCCGGCTCTGGTGCCTGCGCGTGCGCGCCGCGACCGGCATCGCGCGCCGCGCGCGACGCCTGCGGCTCTTCGTCGGGCCGAATGCCGAGATCCTGACCGGCCGCCACCGCGGCCAGCAGCGCCGCGCCCGTGAGGTCCTCGCCCAGGGGTTCGTCCCGATGTTCTTCCTCCTGCGCCAGGTCAGCCTCCGCAAGCGGCTCGATGTCGCCGCCGTGCGCCGCCGCGCCCCGGGCATCCTCGCGCGCGCGCTCGCCGCCGAACTGGGCCGCCGCGCATGAGTGGCGCCGCCGCCCGCACCATCGCCATCCGCCTCACCGCCGACAACGCCGAGCCGACGCGCCGCGCGCTGGAGCAGGTCGGCGAGACCGGCGAGCGGGCGCTACGCCGGATTGATGCCGCCTCTGCCCAGGCGCAGCCCGCGCTGCAGGGCCTCGCAGCGGCCTCCGATGGCGCCGTGCGCGCCTTTGCCAATCTGGGCGTCGGTCTTGGTGGGGCGGAGCGGGTCTTTGCCGGCATCGCCACGGGCGCGGGCCTCGCGGCGACCGCGATCGCCGCGCTGGCCGCCGGCACCGTCGCGGCCGGCGTCGTCGTGGCCCGTGCCGGCGATGCGGCCACAGAATCCCTGGCACGCCTCCAGGCCGCCACCGGCTCGATCGCCGCGGCTGAGGCGGCCTACCAGGGACTCTACCGCCTGTCGCAGCAGACCGGCGTCGCCGTCTCCGAGAGCGCCGGCGCCT
>JBMOJU010000420.1:0-4150 GCA_049315625.1 Paracraurococcus sp. | reverse complement strand
CGTGAGTCCTGGCGTCGGCGGCATCGAGCGGGCGCAGACCGGCGGCACCGGCAACGTCACCGCCGGCGCGCCGACCGCGGTCAACCCGGGCACCACCGGCATCACCCGGGAAGGCGTCGGCGCCCCGGCGCGCTGACAAAAAAGGGGCGGGCCTTGCGGCCCGCCCCCGATTCCAGCCGGGCCCCGCAGGACCCGGCATCAGCCCGGCAGGATCACTCCTCGCCGGCCAGCTCACGACGGCGGCGGATCGCCGCACCCAGGATGTCGCCCAGCGAGGCGCCGGAGTCGGTCGAGCCGAACTCCTTCATCGCCTCGCGCTCCTCGTCCACTTCCTTGCCCTTGATGGTCAGGGACAGGCGGCGGGCAGCACGGTCGACGGCGACGACCTTGGCATCGACCTTCTCGCCGACGGCGAACTTGTCGGGGCGCTGGTCGCCGCGGTCACGCGCCAGCTCGGCGCGGCGGATGAAGCCGGTCAGCACATCCTCCACCTTCACCTCGATGCCGTTGGCCTGCACCTGGGTGACGATGGTGGTGATGATGTCGCCCTTGCGGATGCGATCCAGCACCTCGGCGGCCGGATCGGCCTGGAGCTGCTTGATGCCGAGCGAGATGCGCTCCTTCTCCACGTCGACGTCGAGCACCTTCGCCTTGACGACCGTGCCCTTCTCGAACTTGGCCATCGCGGCCTCGCCGGCCTCGTCCCAGGACAGGTCGGACATGTGGACCATGCCGTCGATGTCCGGGCCGATCCCGATGAACAGGCCGAACTCGGTGATGTTGCGGATCTCGCCCTCGACCTCGGAGCCCGGCGGATGGGCTTCCAGGAAGACCTCCCACGGGTTGCCCTGGGCCTGCTTCAGGCCGAGCGAGATGCGGCGCTTCGGCTCGTCCACGTCGAGGATCATCACGTCCACTTCCTGCGAGGTGGCGACGATCTTGCCCGGATGGACGTTCTTCTTGGTCCAGGACATCTCGCTGACGTGCACGAGACCCTCGACCCCCGGCTCCAGCTCCACGAAGGCGCCGTAGTCGGTGATGTTGGTGACGCGGCCGGAGAACTTGGCGTTGACCGGGTACTTCACCGCGACGCCGTCCCACGGATCGGACATCAGCTGCTTCATGCCGAGGCTGATGCGCTGGGTCTCCGAGTTGAAGCGGATGACCTGCACCTTCACCGGCTGGCCGATGGTCAGCGCCTCGCTCGGGTGGTTGATCCGGCGCCAGGCGATGTCGGTCACGTGCAGCAGGCCATCGACGCCGCCGAGGTCGACGAACGCACCGTAGTCGGTGATGTTCTTGACCACGCCGTCGAGGATCATGCCTTCCTTCAGGCCCTGGATCAGCTCCGAGCGCTGCTCGGCGCGCGTCTCTTCCAGCACCGCACGGCGGCTGACCACGATGTTGCCGCGGGCGCGGTCCATCTTGAGGATCTGGAAGGGCTGCGGGCTGCCCATGAGCGGCCCGACATCGCGCACCGGGCGGATATCGACCTGGGAGCCGGGCAGGAAGGCCACGGCGCCGCCGAGGTCGACGGTGAAGCCGCCCTTGACCCGGCCGAAGATGACGCCATTGACGCGCTGCTGCGCGGTGTAGGCCTTCTCGAGGTTGGTCCAGGCCTCCTCGCGCCGCGCCTTCTCACGCGACAGGACGATGGCGCCGTCGCGGTCCTCGTAGCGCTCGACGAACAGTTCGACGACGTCGCCGACCTGCACCTCGGGCTTCGAGCCCTGGGGTGCGAATTCCTTGAGGGGAACGCGCCCCTCGCTCTTCAGCCCGACATCGACGACGGCGTGGTCGTCATCGATCCGCAGCACACGGCCGGTGACCACCGAGCCGGCGAAGCCGGTATCGGGGCCGAGCGTGGCGTCGAGCAGTGCGGCGAAATCCTCGATCCCCGCGTCGAAAGCGGGGCTGGTGGCGGTTGCCATATGGCGATGTATTCCCGGGAAGCCTGCGGATGCAGGCAAGCGCCCTGCGCCCCCGCCACGGCCCCGGAGCGATGCCGGGGCTGCACGGACACGGCTTGGTCCGGCGCCGGCCCTTCACCTGGAAGGGACGAAGGCGTCTGGCGACCCTGGTGCGGGGGCGGCGTATCGGCCCGCCCGTTACCGGTCCGTTCCGCGGAGCATCCCGGCGAGCCGGGCCCCGAAAAAGCGGACGCCGCAGCCCCCCTAGGCGCGCGGATGTGCGTCGCTAAAACCTTGACGGGAGAGCGTCAAGAGGAATCGCGCGAACTCGCCCGCAAGGGCTGCGCGGGCGCTTCGGATTCACCCAGGCGTTGCCGGATGACGGCCATCGCGGCGGCGAAGGCTGCGTCGGCGTCGAGGCTGGTGGTGTCCAGCAGCACGGCGTCGGCGGCCGGGACCAGCGGAGCCACGGCGCGGCGGCTGTCCTGTTCGTCCCGCTTCACCATCTCGACCGCGACCTGGTCCAGCACGGCGGCGACACCGCGGGCCCGGAGTTCGAGGAAGCGGCGGCGGGCACGTTCCGCAGGGCTGGCGGTGACGAAGAGTTTTACGGGTGCCTCGGGGAAGACCACGGTGCCGATGTCGCGGCCATCCAGCACGGCGCCATGGCGGCGGCCGAAATCGCGCTGCCAGTCGAGCAGCGCGGCGCGGACCGCGGGGATGGCGGCGACGGCGCTGGCGGCGGCGTCGGCCTCCGGGCCGCGCAGGTCGTTGCGGGCCAGGTCGGCGGGGGTCAGCGCGCGGGCGGCGGCCTCTGCGGCGGCGGCCTCGCGCGGGGCGGCGCCGGCATCCAGCACGCGTCGGCCGGTGGCGCGGTAGAGCAGGCCGGTATCGAGATAGGCGAGGCCGAGCGCGGCGGCGAGGCGGCGGGCGAGCGTGCCCTTGCCGGCCGCAGCGGGGCCATCGACGGCGATGACGAGGGGGGTCATGCGGGCACCGCGGCGGCGGTGCCCAGCGGCCTGGGTTTTCCTTCTAAACTATTGATGGCATTGGCATAAATGCCCTCCACCGCGCAGCATTTCCCTTGTAATTCCGCCGCCGCTTGCGCATCGTCCGGGGCGCCGGCGGGGTGGTCCTGCCCGCACCGAGGAGCGTTCCTTTGAGCGAAGCAACTGCCGATGGGCGAAGCCGCGCCGAACTCGACGAGTTGTTCGCGCGCATCGAGCGGCAGCAGGCCGAGACCGGCAGATTCGTCGAGGAAGGGCGGAAGCTGATCGCCGAGAGCCGCAAGCTCGAAGCCGAGGAGAAGAAGCTCCGGCGCGACACGCTTGTCGCCCCCTGGATCGCCGGTGCTGCCGCGGGCGCCGGCTTCCTCGCCATCCTGCAATTGCTCTTCCGGGCGGCCGGCTGGCTGCCCTGATCCGCCCCGCCTCACGCCGGCCCGATGGCCGGGCCGCCGGTGGCCTTGTTCAGCAGCGCGGCGAAGCCCGGGAAGCTCGTCTCGATGAAGGCAGCGTCGTCCACCGTGACCGCGGCGCGCGCCGCCAGGCCCATGACCAGCGCGCTCATCGCCAGCCGGTGGTCCATATGCGTCGCCACCAGCCCGCCGCCCGGGATGCCGCCTTCGGTGCCCTGGACCAGCAGGTCGTCGCCCTCGATCCGCGCCGTGATGCCGTTCACCGCCAGCAGGGCTGCGGTGGCGGCGAGGCGGTCGCTCTCCTTCACCCGCAGCTCGGCCAGGCCGCGCATTCGGGTCTCCCCCGCCGCCGCGGCGGCGGCCACGGCCAGCACCGGGTATTCGTCGATCATGGACGGCGCCCGGCCGGGCGGCACCTCGACACCGCGCAGCGGGCCGTATTCGGCGGTGACGTCGCCGACCGGCTCGCCGCCGGCGACCCGCGCGTTCTCGACCGTCAGCCGCGCGCCCATTTCCCGCAACGTGGTGAACAGGCCGGTGCGCAGCGGGTTGAGCCCGACATTCTCCACCGTCACCCGCGACCCCGGCAGCAGCAGCGCCGCGACCAGCAGGAAGGCGGCGGAGGACGGGTCGCCAGGGACCAGGATCGGCGCCGCGACCAGCTCAGGCTGGCCCTCCAGCTCGATCAGCCGGCCCTCCGGCAGGTCTTCCACCCGGACGGTGGCGCCGAAATGGCGCAGCATGTTTTCGGTGTGGTCGCGGGTCCGCTCCGGCTCGATGATCCGGGTGGTGCCGCGAGCACACAGCCCGGCCAGCAGGCAGG
>JBMOJU010000071.1:0-18549 GCA_049315625.1 Paracraurococcus sp. | reverse complement strand
CCGTGACTGGGACGGGCAGTTGCGCCAGCCGGTGCTGCTGGCCGCGCCGCGCGCGCTGGTCGCGGTTTCCCCGCAGCCGGGCTTCCAGCACCGGTTTTCCGAACTCGACACGCTCGGTACCGACCGGCCGGAGACGCGATGCGCCATGCCCTGATCCTCGCCCTGCTGTTGTGCGGCATCGCGGCGCGGGCGGAGACCATCATGGTCTCCAACGAGAAGGACAACACCATCACGGTGCTGGATGGAGAGACGCTGAAGCTCGTGCGGACCGTGAAGGTCGGCGAACGGCCGCGCGGCATCGTGCTGTCGAGGGATGCGCGGTTCCTCTTCGTCTGCGCCGGCGACAGCGACCGCATCGACGTGGTGGACACCACCACCTGGCGCGTGGTGCGGCAATTGCCGAGCGGGTCCGACCCCGAACGCGCCGTGCTGCATCCGGACGGCCGCCGCCTGTTCGTCGCCAACGAGGACGACAACATGGTGACCGTGGTCGATGTCGAGCGCGGGGTGGTGCTGCGGGAGATCCCCGTCGGCGTGGAGCCGGAGGGGCTCGGCCTCAGCCCCGATGGCCGCTTCCTGGTCAATACCTCCGAGACCACCAGCATGGCGCATGTCATCGAGGTCGAGAGCGGGAAGATCGTGGCGAACGTGCTGGTCGGCGCGCGGCCGCGCTACGCGCTGTGGCAGCCGGACGGGACGCGCTTCTGGGTTTCCTCCGAGATCGGCGGCAGCCTGACATTGATCGGTGCCGATGACTGGAAGGCGCTGGGGCAGGTCGGCTTCGCCATCCCGGGCGTGCCGGCGGAGGCGATCCAGCCGGTCGGGATGGTGCTGTCGCGCGACGGCACGAAGCTGTTCGTGGCGCTCGGCCCGGCCAACCGCGTGGCGGTGGTGGACGTGGCGACGCGCCAGGTGGAGCGCACGCTGCTGGTCGGCCAGCGGGTGTGGAACCTCGCCTTGTCGGTGGATGGCACGCGGCTGTTCACCACCAACGGCGTCAGCAACGACCTGTCGATGATCGACCTCCGCGCCATGCGCGTGCTGCGCAGCGTGCCGGTCGGCCAGGCGCCCTGGGGCGTGGTGGTGAAGCCGTGAAGGCCTGGCCGCTGCTGGCGGCCCTGCTGCTGCCGGCCGGGGCGGCGGCGCAGCCGTACGCGGATGCGGACTGGCCCTGCGTGCAGCGGCTGGTGCCGCACCTCGCCGCCGGCGCGCTGTGGCCCGACCTGGAGCAGGGCGATTGGCGCGCGGTGCCGGAGGTCGCGGCGCTGGTCGGCGCGATCGCGCCGCGCGCGGTGGAGGAGGCGGCGGGCCTCGCGGCGATCGGCGCCTTCGCCGCGCCGCTGGATGCGCCGATGCGCCGCCGCCTGCTGCCGCTGGCCTTCGCCGGCGCGCGGGAGGAGACCAACCGCCAGCGCGACACGGTGATCGAGCAGCTGCGCCGCTTTGCCCGACACCAGCGGGCGCTGGCGCAGCAGGTGCGCGGGCTGGAAGCCGAATTGCGAACCGCGCCCGGGCCGGCGCGGGAGGAACTGACCCAGCGCCATTTCTTCGCCGCGAAATCCTACGCCGATGCGGAACGCACGCTGCGCTTCGCCTGCGAGGCGCCGGTACGGCTGGAAGCGCGGCTCGGCGCCTATGCCCGCGCGCTGCGGGCGGCGCTGCCCCCCGACTAACGCCAGCCCGGCGCCGGGTGCAGCGCCTCGGTCGGCAGCCCGGCGGCGTCCCAGCCATCCATGCCGTCGCGATACCACAGCACCTGGCGCCAGCCCCAGGATGCGGCGCGCTTCGCCGCGTTCCAGCTCATCCAGCAATCGGCGAGGCAGTAGAACACCACCGGCCGGTCGCGTTCGCCATGCGTCGCGCGTTCGAGGCCGATGCGGAACCAGGCCTCCATCTCGGCCGACAGCGCGCCGCGGCCGACCTCCGGCAGCCAGAGGCTGCCAGGCACGCCAAGCCGGGGGCTCGGCCGCCAGAGCTTGTCGGGCGGCAGCCCTTCCGGCCGCCGTGGCGCGGCGAGCACGTCGATCCAGACCGCCTCCCGCCGGTCGAACAGGCGCGCCGCCTCCGCGGTGTCGATGGCGCGGCCGCCCGGGACACGGTCCGGCACCGGCGCGCGGTAGTCCTCCATCCGGTAGCCATCCGCCGCGGCCAGCAGCGCGGCGGCGACCAGCAGCGCGCGCCGCCTCACGGCGGCAGCAGCCGGCCCTCGGCGTCCAGCAGCGGCACGCCGTACTCGCGCAGGATGCCATCGATCTCGGCCTGGTGGTCGCGGAGGACGGCGTTGATGCGGCGGCGCCAGGCGGGTTCCTCCCCGCGCACGCCCATGGTGATGCGGAACTCCATCCGCGCCACGCCCGGCTCGGTCGGCAGCGCGCGCAGCGTCAGCGGCAGGCCCTTCACCTTGGCGTGGTAGCCGGCGATCGGGCCCCAGACCAGTGCCGCGTCCAGCGACCCATCGGCCACCGCGCGCAGCAAATCGGCGCCCGGGCTTTCGTGCCGCGTATCCACCGCCAGCGGGAAGAAGCGGGTATTGCCGATCAGCCCGTGCCGCAGCAGCAAATCCACCGGCGGGGTGCGGGCGATGGTGCCGAGCCGCAGCGACTGCATCGCCGGGTCGTCCAGCCGTTGGGGCACCGACGCGTCGCGGCGGAAGGCGATGACATAGGTGGTGTGGTAGTAGGGATTGGTGTTCTGCATCACCTCATCTCCCGCCACCGTGCCCATCACCAGGTCGCAGCGGCCGGCGCGCAGCGTGTTGCGCACGAAGCCCAGCACCTGCGGGAAGAAGACGGTGTCGAGCGGCCGGTCGAGCGCCTTGCCGAGCAGCGCGGCGATGCGGTTCTCGAACCCCTCCCCGCGCTCGTTGGAAAAGGGCAGGTTGGCCGGATCGGCGCAGACCCGCAGCGCATCCGTCGCCACCAGATCGCCGGTCTGCGCCGCGGCCGGTGCGGCGATCAGCAACGCCAGCAGCGCCAGCCGCCTCATCGGCCGATCCGCTCCGGCCGGCCGCGGCCGAGCGCACCGTCGGAGCGGGCCTTCAGGTAGCCGTAGATGTCGCCGAGATGGAGTACCACGTCCTCGACATGCCCGAAGGACGGCATGACGTTCTGCTGCGAGGTGCTGACATTCTGCCTTCCGTTGATCACGGTCTCGGCGAATTGCTCCTGCGACAGGTGCTTCAGCGATTCGGTCAGGTTCGGCGCGTAGCTGCTGCCGGCACCGTCGGGGCCGTGGCATTGCAGGCAGGAATTGCCGTAGCGGCGGTAGCCGTTGAAGGTCGCCAGGTCCACCTTGCCGTTCTCGACCCTGTAGGGTTTCTCGTCCGCGGCGCGCGCGGGCAGGATGGCGGCGAGCGCCAGGACGATTGCGGGCAGGATCTTCATGCGGTGGCTCCGGCCGGACCGGCGCCGCGCGGGCGCCGGTCCTGGGATGCGCTTCAGTTCGGCAGGGCAAACACGGTCAGCACGCCGCCCAGCTGCGTGTAGTCGGACAGCGACTTGTAGGCGCCGACCGCGCCCAGCCCCTCGCTGTCGCCGGCCAGGCCAGCCGCCATGCCGATGCCGGCCCAGCCGCCGACGCCCGACAGCACGGCGACGTACTGCTTGCCCTTGTGGGTGAAGGTGTTGACGTTGCCGATGATGCCGGACGGGGTGCGGTAGCTGAACAGCTCCTTCCCGTCCTTGGTGTCGACCGCCTTCAGGTAGCCTTCCAGCGTGCCGTAGAAGACGATGTCGCCGGCCGTCGCCAGCGCGCCCGACCAGACGGAGAAGCGCTCCGGCTTCGACCAGACGATCCTGCCGGTGCCCGGGTTCCAGGCGATGAAATTGCCCATGTGGTCGTCGCCCTTCGGCGGGAACATCGACAGCGTCGCGCCGATGAAGGGCTGGCCCGCGGTGTAGGAGACGCGGAACGGCTCATAGTCCATGCAGACATGGTTGGTCGGCACGAACAGCAGGCTGGCCTTCGGCGACCAGGCGGCCGGCTGCTGGTCCTTGCTGCCGAGCGCGGCGGGGCAGATGTTCCCGGTGTTGGTGTCCTCGCCCTGGGCGCGGGTGGAAAACTGGCTGACCACCTGCGGCCGGCCGGTTTCCATGTCCACATGGCTGGCCCAGTTCACCGTCGGGTCGTATTTCTGCGCCACCAGAAGCTGGCCATTCTCCCGGTTCAGCGTGTAGCCGAAGCCGTTGCGGTCCATGTGAAGCAGCGCCTTGGCGACGCGCTGGTTGCCGACCTGGAGGTTGTCGACGAGGATCATCTCGTTGACGCCATCATAATCCCACTCGTCGTGCGGGGTCATCTGGTAGACCCATTTCGCCACGCCGGTGGTCGCATCGCGGGCGAAGATGGTCATCGACCACTTGTTGTCGCCGGGCCGCTGCACCGGGTTCCAGGTGCCGGGATTGCCGGTGCCGTAGTAGATCATGTTGAGGTCGGGGTCGTAGCTGAACCAGCCCCAGGTGGAGCCGCCGCCCATCTTCCACTGGTCGCCTTCCCAGGTCTTGATGGAGGAATTGGCGCCGACCGGCTGGCCCAGCGCCGTGGTCTTCTGCGGATCGAATTTGATGTCCGCATCCGTCCCGACCGAATAGGCGCGCCACACCTGCTTGCCATCCGCCAGGCTGTAGGCGGTGACGTGGCCGCGGATGCCGAACTCGCCGCCGGAGATGCCGATCAGCACCTTGTCGCCGAAGACCATCGGCGCCATCGTCGCCGTCTCGCCCCTCGCCGGGTCGCCGTTCTTCACCTTCCAGACCTCGCGCCCGGTCTTGGCGTCGAGCGCGACGACGGTGGTATCCGCCTGGCTGAGGATGATCTTGCCCTCGGCATAGGCCGGGCCGCGGTTCACCGTGTCGCAGCACATCACGCCGATCACGCTCGGGTCCTGCGTCGGCTCGTAGCGCCAGAGCACGCGGCCGGGCGTGTTGAGGTCGAGCGCGAAGACGCGGTTGGGGAAGGGGGTGTGGATGTACATCACCTCCCCCACCACCAGCGGCCCGCCTTCATGGCCGCGCAGCACGCCGGTCGAGAATTGCCAGCTCGGCTTCAGGTTGCCGACATTCTCCCGGGTGATCTGGCCCAATTCGCTGTAGCGCCAGGATGCGTAATTGCCGTTCGGCATGACCCATTGGTTCGGGTCGCGCTGCAGGCGCAGCAGGTCCGGATTAGCGGAGGCGCCGGTGGCCGTCATGGCCAACGCGAACGCCAGGGCAGCGCGTCGCAACATCTTGTCGTTCCTCCGTCCGTCATGCGTGTCGCATGATTCGGACCTGCGATTGTCCCGCATGCCGACGATGTCCCCGCCGGTCACGCAGCAGGCTATTGGGTCGTGCGGAGATCGCACAAGCGAACCGCAGTCCCGCGATGCACACGAGTCCGACATCATGCGACGATGCCGCTTCGCCTTCGACGATTCTGCATCAAGCTATACGCCAACACGGATGTTGCTGCGTTGCGGCACAAGCGGGAGCGGACGGCATGACGGGACGACGCGCCTTGCTGGCGCTGACGGCGGCAATGCCGCTGCCGCTTGCGGCGCAGGAATTGACCCAGGCGCAGATCCTGCTGCTCGAGACGCCGCACCTCGCCGCGCTGCAGCCGCCGCTGCGGCTGGACTATGATTTCCTGCGTGAGGCGGACGGCGCGCCGTCGGTGCTGGACAGCATCCGCCTGGCAGTCACCGAGGGTGCCGAGCCGGGCCGGCGCGACGTGGCGCCGGAATTCCTGACCGGGCCGCGCGCCATCCGCTTCCCGTCGGCGCAGGGCTTCCGCGGCAATCCGCTGCTGCTCTATGCGCTGGACCGCGCGCAGCGCGAGCTGGCGGCGGCGACCGGCGGCGCGCCGGACTGGTTCCGCAACCGCATCCGCCGCGCGCTGGCCGAAGGCGCGACGACGCGCACCGTGGCGCTGCCCTTCGATGCGGCCGAGGTGCCGGCGCACGAGATCGTCTGCACCCCCTTCGTCCGCGAGCCGCGCGCGCGGCGCTACCAGGATTGCCGCTTCCGCTTCGTGCTGGCCGAGGCGGTGCCGGGCTGGATTGCCGAATTCGCCACCGACCTTCCGGCCGGCGAGGGCGGCGGCGCGGTGCGCGAGAGCATCCGCTTCGCCGCGGCGGTGCCGCTGTGAAGTGGCTGGCGTTGCTGCTGCTGCCGCTCTCCGCGCCGGCGCTGGCACGGGACTATCCGACCGTCGCGCTGGCCGACTACGTGCTCGGCTGCATGGCGGCGAACGGCAACACGCGGCTGGCGCTGGAACGCTGCGCCTGCGCCATCGACGCCATCGCCGCGCAGCTTCCCTACGAGCACTACGAGGCCGCCGACACCGTGCTGCGCATGCAGGCCGGCAATCTCGGCGAGCGCGGCGGCGAATTCCGCGACCCGCCGCAGGTCCGCGCGGCGGTGGAGGCGCTCCGCCGGGCGCAGGCGGAGGCGACGCTCCGCTGCTTCCCCTGATGGGTCGCGCCGCGCCGTAGCGGCCCCACGTGGACGTGAGGCCGCCGCGCTTGATCGATGCGCTGCCAGCGCCGCAGATTCGCGTTGCTGCCACGCCCATCAGGAGAAGCACCATGGCCTGGAAGACTCCCCGCATCACCGAGATCTGCCTCGGCCTCGAGATCAACGCCTACGCCAGCGCGACGGTCTGAATTGCCGGCCGCGGCCCCGCGCCGCGGCCTGCTGCTCGGCCTCGGCGGCGTCCTGCTCGGCGCCGCCGCGCCTGTCGCGCGCGCGGTGGAGGTCGCGCCAGGCGCCTTCGTCCTGCCCGGCGTCGAGGAAGACGCCTCGGCGGACAACCTCGACGCCATCGCCAATGCGGGCTTCGTCATCGGCCGCGATGCGGTGGCGGTGATCGATCCGGGCGGCAGCCTGGCGCATGGCCGGCTGCTGCGGCAGGCGATCGCGGCGGCGACGCCGCTACCGGTCCGCCACCTCATCCTCAGCCACGTCCACCCCGACCATATCATGGGCGCCGCCGCCTTCGCCGATTGCCGCGCGGCGGTCATCGCCCATGCCCGGCTGCCGGCCGCCCTGGCGCAGCGCGGCGAATTCTACCGCCGCATGCTGGACCGTGAGATGGGCGCGGCCGCCGCCGGCAGCGGTGCCCTGGCGCCCACGGTCCTGGTGGAGGGCCGGCTCGACCTCGATCTCGGCGGCCGGGCGCTGGCGCTGCGGGCGCATCCGCCGGCGCATACCGACCACGACCTCAGCGTGCTGGATGCGGCGACGGGAACGCTCTGGCCCGGCGACCTGCTCTTCGTCGGCCGCATCCCGGCGCTGGATGGCAGCCTGGCCGGGTGGCTGCGCGCGTTGGAGGCGCTGCGTGCGGTGCCGGCCGCCCGCGCCGTGCCCGGCCATGGCCCGGCAGCGGTGCCCTGGCCGGCGGCCGCCGACGACCTCACCCGCTACCTGCTGGCGCTGCGCGACGGCACCCGCGCCGCCATCGCCGCCGGCATCGGCATCGAGGCGGCGCCCGCCCGCGTCGCGCCGGAGGAGGCCGCGCGCTGGGGCCTGGCCGCAGCCTATCACGGCCGCAACGTCACCGCCGCCTACCGCGAACTGGAATGGGAGTAGCCGCGATGCGCCGCCGTCCCCTCATCTTCGCCGCACTGGTCGCCCCCTTGGCCGCCCCCGCCATCGCCCACGCCCAGGGCATCGAGCCGGCGGACACGCCGCGTCGGGCGGAGCGCTGGCGCGACCTGAAGCAGGCGATCTTCGGCGACCGCCCGGTGACGCCGGCCGGCGATGCGCTGGACCTCGCCGTGCCGGCCCGGGCGCTGGATGCGGCGCTGGTGCCGGTGGGCCTCGCCCTCTCGGCGGCGATCGCGCCGCAGGTCATCGCCATCCACCTGGTGATCGACGAGAACCCGCTGCCGCTGGCCGCGGTGTTCCGCGCCGGGCAGCCCGGCGCGCTGCGGGCGCTGACGGCGCGGGTGCGGGTGGATGCCTACAGCAACCTGCATGCGGTGGCGGAAACCGCGGATGGCCGGCTGCTGGCGACGGTGCGCTTCGTCAAGGCGGCCGGCGGCTGTTCCGCCCCCATGGGCGGCGACCTCGACGCCGCGCGGCAGCGGATGGGGCGGATGCGCCTGGCGCTGCCGGAAGGCCGGCCTGCGCCCGGGCGGGCCGTGCCGGTGCAGGTGGCGGTCAGCCATCCCAATACGTCCGGCCTGCAGCTGGACCAGCTCACCCGCCTGTCCATCCCGGCCGAGTTCATCCGCAGCCTGCGGGTGGATTATGCCGGCGCGGCGCTGTTCGGCGTGGAGGCCGACATCTCGATCGCCGAGAATCCGACCTTCGGGTTCAGCCTGGCCGGCGACCCGGGCGGCGAGCTGCGCGTCGAGGCGATCGACAACCGCGACCGCCGCTTCGAGGGCCGATGGCGGCTGGGCGAGCCCACCTGACCCGGCGGCTTGCCAGCGGAATGTCGTTTTCGCGACAGTCAAACCATGCTAGGTCATGGGTCGGTCAGCCGTAGCGCCGGTGGCCGGCCCTGGGGGGAAGCATTCGCGTCGCGGCGTCGCCGGAATACCGGGCGCCCCCAGGATGGAAGCCCCCGCCTTGATCGAACTCGTCATGGTCGTCTGCCTCGCCGCCGCCCCCAGCGAATGCCGGGAGGAACGCCCCGCCACCGAGATCGCCTCCGTCATGGCCTGTGCCACGCAGGGGCAGATGGTCGCCGCGCAATGGCTGGCGCAGCACCCGGCCTTCACCCTCAGCCGGTTGCGTTGCGAGGTGAACCTGCCGCGCCAGGCGCGGATCTGAGGGACGCTGGCGGAAGCGGCCGGCCAACCCCATTCTCCCGCCATGCTGCAGCATGAGCCCACCATCCGCCTCGGCGTCTTCCTTGGCGGCCTGATCCTGCTGCTGGCGCTGGAGCGGCTGCGCCCTTGGGGCCATCCGCGACCGCTCGGGCTGCGGCGCTGGCCGGGGAATATCGGCCTGGCCTTCGCCGGGTCGCTGCTGGTGCGCGCGGTGGTGCCCGCCGCGGCGGTGGGGGCGGCGGCCTGGGCGGAGGGGCGGGGGCTCGGCCTGCTGCCGGCGCTGGGTGTCCCGGGCTGGGCGGCGATCCCGCTCGCGGTCGTGCTGCTCGACCTGCTGATCTACTGGCAGCACCGGGTGACGCATGCGGTGCCGCTGCTGTGGCGGCTGCACCGGGTGCACCATGCCGACCCGGAGCTGGACGCCACCAGCGCGCTGCGCTTCCACCCGGTGGAGATCCTGTTCTCCATGGCGCTGAAGATGGTGGCCGTGGTGGCGCTCGGCGCGCCCCCTGTCGCCGTGCTGGTCTTCGAGGTGCTGCTGAACGCGACGGCGATGTTCAACCATGCCGCCATCCGCCTGCCCAGGCGGCTGGAGGCCGCGCTGCGCCTGGTGCTGGTGACGCCCGACATGCACCGGACCCACCATTCGGAGGTCCCGGCGGAGACCGACAGCTGCTACGGCTTCTGCCTGCCCTGGTGGGACCATGTGTTCCGCAGCTACCGCGCCGCGCCGGCGGCGGGGGAGGGTGTGGTCATCGGCGTCGCCGGTTGGCGGGCGCCGGACCAGCAACGGCTGCACCGGCTGCTGCTGCAGCCGCTGCGGGCTGGCGACGCGCGCTGAGCGGCGCGGCCGCGGGCGGCGCTACCGATGCAGCGCCCCTAATTCTGCATCGTAGCGGTCCAGCACCGCCCGCCGCTTCACCTTCATGGTCGGCGTCAGCAGCCCGTTCTCCACCGAGAAGGCGGCCGGCGCCGCGGTCCAGCGGCGAATGCGCTCGATGGTCGAGAGCTTGGCATTCACCCGCGCCACCGCCGCGGCCATGGTCTCGGCCTTGCCCTCGGCCGCGACCAGCAGGGCGACGATGCCGGGCTGCCCTTCCCCCGCCACGACCGCCTGGGCGATTTCGGGCTCGGCCATCAGCAGGCTTTCCAGCTTGGCCGGGCTGACCATGTCGCCGCCCAGGGTCTTGATGAAGTCCCGCTTGCGGTCGGTGATGGTGATCCGCCCCTGGTCGAGCCGGGCCACGTCGCCGGTGTGCAGCCAAGTCGCGCCATCCGGCCCGGGGCGGAGCGCCTCGGCCGTCGCCGCCGGGTTGTTCCAGTAGCCGTCCATCACCAGGTCGCCATGGATCAGCAACTCGCCATCCTCGGCGATCTGCGCCGCCACCCCGTGCAGCGGTGCGCCGACGCTGTGCCGGTGGTTGTCCCAGGGGACGTTGACGCTGATCACCGGCCCGGCCTCCGACTGGCCATAGCCCTGGATCAGCGGCAGGCCGAGCGCGATGAAGAAGCCGGAGAGGTCGGGGTCGAGCCGCGCGCCGCCGGAGACCAGCGCCTTCAGCTTTCCGCCGAAGCGGGCTCGCACCTTGTCGCGCACCAGCCGGTCGAGGATCGGGTCGATCAACCGCTCGCCCAGGCCGAGCTTCGGCCCATCCATCCGCCGCAGCCCCTGCGACAGCGCCCGCTCGAACAGCCGGCGCTTGTAGGCCGGCTCCTTCTCGATCTGGTGCAGCAGGCGGGCGCGCAGCACCTCGAACAGCCGCGGGACGGCGGTGACGATGGCCGGCTGGATGTCCTGGAACTCGGCGGCCAGCCGCTCGGCGCCGGTGGAATAGACCACCTCCATTCCCATCGATGGCAGCAGGAAGCAGCCGACCGTGTGCTCGTAGCTGTGCGACAGCGGCAGGAAGGACAGGTAGGGTTCGCCCTCCACCCCCAGCCGCTCGATCAGGCCGCGCACGCCCTCCCGGTTCGCCAGCATGGCGCGGTGCGGCAGCATGACGCCGCGCGGCGCGCCGCCGGTGCCGGAGGTATAGATCAGGCAGGCGAGGCGGCCGGCGGGGATCTCCTCCACCTCCGCCATCAGCATGGCCAGGTCGCCCGGCGTCGCCATGATTTCGGCCCATGGCTGGGCGCCCTGGCCCTCGGTGCCGTCGAGGCAGACCAGCAGGTCCAGCCCGCCGGTCCCGGCCGCGGCCTGCGCCACCCGCGCGGTCAGCGGGGCGGAGGAGACGATGGCCGCCCGCGCCCCGGAATCCCGCAGGATATGGGCGTGGTCGGCGACCGTGTTGGTGGTGTAGGTCGGTACGGTGACGGCGCCGATCGCCATGATGGCGGCGTCGGCGACGTTCCACTCCGGCCGGCTTTCGCTGACCAGCATCACCCGGTCGCCCGGCATGATGCCGGCGGCGCGCAGCCCGGCCGCCGCATGGGCCACCGCCTCGGCGAAGGCGCCCCAGCGCATCCGCTGCCAGGCGCCGTCGCGCCAGTAGCGCAGCATCGGCCGGTCGGGGTGCTTCCGCGCCAGGGCGAAGAGCATCCCGGGCAGGCTGGTCCAGCCACTCGTTCCGCGGTCCTGCGGCCTTTGGCCGTCGCGTGCCTCGCCCGGCATGGCGAGCGCTTCCGTCCCTGACATCTCCCCCCCTCGTACTCCCGTTCGCGCGGCGGCTTGGCCCCGACACCGGCAGCCTTATATGGGGGTTGTGATCGTATCCGCCCCCATTCCGACCCCGACCCATGCCGCAGCCGACGCTGCCACGGTCGCGGGACCCCGCCCGGCCCCCCAGGCCGCCTTCGCGCCCCTCGATGCCGGCGGACCGGCCGATGGTGCCAAGCTGCCGGTCTGGGACCTCTCCGACCTCTATGCCGCGCCGGATGATCCGCGGCTGGCCGCCGATCTCGACCAGGCGGAGGCGGATGGCAAGGCCTTCTCCGCCCGTTTCGCCGGCCGGCTGGCCGGGCTGGCGGGCGATACCCTGGCCGAGGCGATCGGCGCCTATGAGCGGATCGAGGAGGTGCTGGGCCGGGCGATGAGCTACGGCCAGCTGGTCTTCGCCGGCGACGCGCAGGACCCGGCCAATGGCCGGTTCTACCAGACGTTGCAGGAGCGGGTGACCGTCATCTCCTCCCACCTGTTGTTCTTCACGCTGGAGATCAACCGGCTGGAGGATGCGGAGCTGGAGCGAAAGATCGCCACCAGCCCGGCGCTGCTGCGCTGGCAGCCCTGGCTGCGCGACCTGCGGGTGTTCCGGCCGCATCAGCTTTCGGATGAGCTGGAGAAGCTGCTGCACGAGAAGGAGGTGACCGGCCGCAGCGCCTGGAACCGCCTGTTCGACGAGACCATCGCCGGGATGACGGTGAATGTCTCCGGCGAGGAGGTGACCGTCTCGGCCGCGCTGAACCAGATGTCGGACCGCGATCGCGCGCAGCGGCAAGCGGCGGCGAAGGGGATCTCGGAGGCCTTCGGCAGCCGGGTCCGGCTGTTCTCGCTGATCACCAACACCCTGGCCAAGGACAAGGAGATCCTCGACACTTGGCGCAACTACCCGCGCCCGGGATCTTCCCGCAACCGCGCCAACATGGTCGAGGACGCGGTGGTGGACGCGCTTGTGGGCGCCGTCCGCAACAGCTTCCCCAAGCTGTCGCACCGCTACTACGCGATGAAGGCGAAGTGGCTGGGGCTGGAGAAGCTGCAGCACTGGGACCGCAACGCGCCGCTGCCGGGGGAGGCCGATCGAAGCATCGCCTGGCCCGAGGCGGTGAAGACGGTGCTGGACAGCTATGCCGCCTTCAGCCCGGAGCTGGCCTCGATCGGGCAGCACTTCTTCGAGAAGCCCTGGGTCGATGCGGCGCTGCGGCCGGGCAAGGCCAGCGGCGCCTTCGCCCACCCGACGGTGCCGTCCGCCCATCCCTATCTGCTGGTGAACTACCACGGCAAGACGCGCGACGTGATGACCCTGGCGCATGAGCTGGGCCATGGCGTGCACCAGGTGCTGGCGGCGCAGCAGGGCTACCTGCTGTCGGGCACGCCGCTGACGCTGGCGGAGACCGCCAGCGTGTTCGGCGAGATGCTGACCTTCCGCGGCCTGCTGGATGCCGAGACCGACCCGAAGCGCCGCCGGCTGATGCTGGCCGGCAAGGTCGAGGACATGCTGAACACCGTGGTGCGGCAGATCGCCTTCTACCGGTTCGAGACGCTGCTGCACGACGAGCGCCGGAAGGGCGAGCTGTCGGCCGAGCAGATCGCCGAGATCTGGATGCAGGTGCAGCGCGAGAGCCTCGGCCCCGCCTTCGACTTCACCGAGGATTACGGCGTCTATTGGGCCTATATCCCGCACTTCGTGCATAGCCCGTTCTATGTCTACGCCTACGCCTTCGGCGATTGCCTGGTGAATGCGCTGTACGGCGTCTACCGCGACGGCGCGGTGCCGGGCTTCGAGCGGAAATACCTCGACCTGCTGAAGGCCGGCGGGACGCTGCGGCACAAGGAGCTGCTGGCGCCCTTCGGGCTTGATGCATCGGACCCGCAATTCTGGCAGCGCGGCCTCGATGTGATCGCCGGCTTCATTGATGAACTGGAGACGGCGGCATGAGCGGCCGGAATCCCGACAGCACGATCTTCGGCGAGATGAAGCGCATGGTGCGCACCTCGGGCGCCGTGGGCGGCATCGCCGCGCGCGTGGCCGGGGAGCGTGTGTTCGGCATCAAGACCGACAAGAATGCGCATGCCGAGGACCTGAAGCAGATCCTCGGTGGGCTGAAGGGCCCGCTGATGAAGGTCGCGCAGTTCCTCTCGACCGTGCCGGACGCCCTGCCGGAGGAATATGCCGAGCAGCTGGAGACGCTGCAGGCCAATGCGCCGCCGATGGGCTGGTCCTTCGTCCGCCGCCGCATGCAGGGCGAGCTTGGCCCGGCCTGGGAAAGCAAGTTCTCCGAGTTCGGAAAGGAGGCCTCGGCCGCCGCCTCGCTCGGCCAGGTGCACAAGGCGCGGCTGCCGGATGGCACGCTGGTCGCGTGCAAGCTGCAATACCCCGACATGCCGAGCGTGGTGGAGGCCGACCTGCGCCAGCTCAAGCTGGCGATGCAGCTGTATCAGCGGATGGACAGCGCGCTCGACAATGGCGAGGTCTACCAGGAGCTGCGCGACCGGCTACGGGAGGAACTGGACTACCTGCGGGAGGCGGCGCACCAGCGGCTCTATGCCCTGATGCTGGCTGACCAGCCGCGCGTCATGGTGCCGACGCCGATCGAGGGTTACTGCACCCCGCGGCTGCTGACCATGTCCTGGCTGGAAGGCCGGGCGCTGGTGAAGCGCCTGGCGGAGGACCCGCCGGAGGAGGAGCGGCAGGCCTACGCCGAGGGGCTGTTCCGTGCCTGGTACCGGCCCTTCTACCGCTACGGCGTCATCCATGGCGACCCGCATCTGGGCAACTACCAGGTGCGGCCGGACCGCCAGGGCATCAACCTGTTCGATTTCGGCGTCATCCGCGTCTTCCCGCCGAGCTTCGTCGGCGGCGTCATCCTGCTGTTCGAGGCGGTGCGCGACCAGGATGACGAGAAGGCGGCCGAAGCCTACCGGGTCTGGGGCTTCCAGAACCTGTCGAAGGAGACGATGGCGGTTCTCAACCTCTGGGCCAATTTTCTCTACGAGCCGCTGGTGCAGGACAAGGTCCGGCCGATCCAGTATTCGGATGACATGTCCTATGGGCGAAAGATTGCCCAGCAGGTGCATGAGGGGTTGAAGCGGACGGGCGGGGTGAAGATCCCCCGCGAATTTCCGCTGATGGACCGCGCCGCGGTGGGCCTTGGCAGCGTCTTCCTCCGGCTGCGGGCCGAGATGAACTGGCACCGGCTGTTCATGGAGATGATCGGCGACGTCACCGAGCAGGGGGTGGCGGAGCGGCAGGCGGCGGCCCTGGCGGCGGCGAAGGTGCCGGGGCCGCTGAAGTAGGGGGATGTGGAGGCGGCGCGCGCCACGGACCATGATCCGCCGATGGCCCACCGCCTCAGCCCCGCCGAGGACGCGCTGCTGCGCGACTTCATCGAACGCCTGACGGCGCAGGCGCCGCCTGGCGCCATCGCGGCAGTTCGCGTGTTCGGCAGCCGGGCGCGGGGCGAGTCGGACGAGCACTCGGACCTCGATGTGGCGGTCGAGTTGGTGTCCGGCGCCGACCGTTCCACGCTGCACAGGCTGGCGATCGACCTCGCCTGGGAGGCGTCCGAGGCACGCGACGCGCATGACCTCGGCCTGGCGCCGGTCGTGCTGCTGCCCGGGCCGTCGGTCGGGTTGCGGGACGCCATTGCGCGCGACGGGTTCGAGGTGTGGCGCGCGCCATGGTGAAGCCGGGCGGTCCTGCCGAGCATCTGGCGAAGAGCGCGGAGTTCCTCGCCGCGGTCCGGCTTCTGCTGGCCGCCGGACTGAGCGACCGGGCTGCATCGGATGCCTATTTCGCGGCTTTCCACGCGGCGCAGGCGTTGTTGGCGACCGCCGGGCTGGGCGCGGAAACGCATGCCGGCGTGCACACGCTTTTGGCGCGGCATTTCGTCAAGGACGGCCCGCTGCCCCCCGGGCTGCCGCGCGCCCTCAGCCATCTGCTGACCGATCGGCTGATGGCGGATTATGCCGTGGCCAGCAGCATGACCGCGGCCGACGGCGCCGACGCGGTGGCGAGCGCGGCCAGGATCATCGCCGCCGTCATCGACGCCCTGGTCGCGCGCGCGCCGGAGCAGGCGGCAGCGGCGGGCCAGGTCCGCGCGGCCCTGGCTGGCCTGCCCCCCGGCTAGCTGCCCGCCCTTCTTCCCCGACCCCCATGGTCAAGCTTTCGCGCGCCCTGTATCACGCGCGCACAACCCGGCGGCCCGGTGCGGGCTTGCCGGCTTTCACGCGTCGCCGCATCTATCCGGCGGAATAGGGGGGACCCCGCATGCGTCTGGCTGTCCTGAAGGAGCGCCGGCCGGCCGAGACTCGCGTCGCGGCCACGCCGGAAACCGTCAAGAAATTCATCGCCCTCGGCTGCTCCGTGGCGATCGAGGCCGGCGCCGGCCTCCCCTCCGGCATCCCGGATGCCGATTACGCCGCCGCCGGCGCCGAGATCACGCCGGACGTCGCCAGCACCCTGAGCGGCGCCGGCATCGTCCTCAAGATCCGCGCCCCGCTCGGCACCGGGGAAGGCGCGGTCGATGAGCTCTCGCTGATCCCGCGCGGCGCGCTCCTGCTCGGCCAATTGCAGGCCACGCCGGAGATGGCCGCGACCTTCGCCCAACTCGGCATCGAGGCCGGGGCGATGGAACTGCTGCCGCGCATCACCCGGGCGCAGAGCATGGACATCCTGTCCTCCCAGGCGAACCTGGCGGGGTACCGGGCGGTGATCGAGGCCGCCAGCGCCTTCGACCGCGGCTTCCCGATGCTGATGACTGCGGCGGGCACGATCTCGGCTGCCAACGTCTTCGTGATGGGTGCCGGCGTGGCGGGCCTCCAGGCCATCGCCACGGCGCGCCGGCTCGGCGGCCGGGTCTCCGCCACCGATGTGCGCCCGGCGGCCAAGGAAGAGATCAAGTCGCTCGGCGCCGCCTATGTCGGCTACGAGTCGGAGGAGAGCAAGCAGGCGCAGACCGCCGGCGGCTACGCCAAGCAGCTTTCGCCCGAATTCTATGCCGAGCAGGCGAAGGTCGTCGCGGCGCATATCGCCAAGCAGGACATCGTCATCACCACCGCGCTGGTGCAGGGCCGCAAGGCGCCGACCCTGGTGACGGTGGAGATGGTGGCCTCGATGAAGCCGGGCTCGGTGATCGTCGACATCGCCTCGGACGCCGGCGGCAACGTCGCGCTGACCCAGCCGGGCCAGTTCATCACCACCGACAACGGCGTGAAGATCATCGGCTTCAACAACTGGCCGGGCCGCATCGCCGGCGCCTCCTCGGCGCTGTTCGCGCGCAACCTGCTGACCTTCCTGACCACCTTCTGGGACAAGGAGGCCAAGGCGCCGAAGCTGCCGCCGGAGGATGAGATCGTGAAGGGGGTCATGCTGACCCACAACGGGGCCGTCGTGCACGCCAGCTTCGCCCCCGCCAAGGCCGCCTGACCTGTTCAACCCGATGCCGTCCGATGACTGGAGGGCCGCCAGGCCCGGAGGTCTGAATCGGCCGGCGTCTCCGAAGGAGACAGCGAAATGAACCCGATTGACCTGGCCAATCAGGCCCAGGCGCTGGCCGAGCGTGCGACCGCGCTCGCCGCCCAGGCCAAGCAGATCGCCGCGACGCAGGTCGTCCCGGCGATCGAGCATGGCGCCGCGGCGGCCGATCCCTTCCTGTTCCTGCTGACGATCTTCCTGCTGGCCTGCTTCGTCGGCTACTACGTGGTGTGGAACGTGACGCCGGCGCTGCACAGCCCGCTGATGGGCGTCACCAACGCCATCTCCTCCGTCATCGTGGTCGGCGCCATCCTGGCCGCCGGCACGGCGGATAACTGGGGCGCGCGGATCTTCGGCTTCCTCGCGGTCACCCTCGCCTCGGTCAACATCTTCGGCGGCTTCCTGGTGACGCGCCGGATGCTGGCCATGTTCCAGACCAAGAAGAAGGCCTGACGCCATGGCGACGATTTCGACGCTCGCCTACCTGGTCGCAGCGGTCCTCTTCATCCTCGCGCTGCGCGGGTTGTCCCATCCGACGACCTCGCGCCAGGGCAACCAGTTCGGCATGATCGGCATGGCGATCGCCATCGTGGCGACGCTGTTCCGCCAGGGCATGGACCCTACCGGCGTGATGCTGGTGCTGGCCGGCATCGCCATCGGCGGCGGCGGCGGCGCGGTGGTGGCCAGGCGGATCCAGATGACCTCGCTGCCGCAGCTGGTCGCGGCCTTCCACTCGCTGGTCGGCCTGGCCGCGGTCTTCGTTGCCGCGGCGGCCTTCTACAGCCCGGAAAGCTTCGGCATCGGCACGCATGGCGACATCCACCGCTCCTCGCTGGTCGAGATGTCGCTGGGCCTGGCCATCGGCGCCGTCACCTTCTCCGGCTCGGTCATCGCCTTCGCCAAGCTGGATGGGCGGATGTCCGGCGCGCCCATCACCTTCGCCATGCAGCACAAGCTGAATGCAGGGCTGGGCGTGCTGCTCTTCGTGCTGGTCTTCGCCTTCGTGCTGTCCGGCAACCCGGTGCTGTTCTGGCTGATCGCGCTGCTGTCCTTCGCGCTCGGCTTCCTGCTGATCATCCCGATCGGCGGCGCGGACATGCCGGTCGTCGTCTCCATGCTGAACAGCTATTCCGGCTGGGCGGCGGCGGGCATCGGCTTCACCATCGGCAACCTGCTGCTGATCGTTACCGGCGCGCTGGTCGGCGCCTCGGGCGCGATTCTGTCCTACATCATGTGTAAGGGCATGAACCGCAGCATCATCAACGTGCTGCTGGGCGGCTTCGGCACGGATACCAGCGCCGCCGGCCCAGCCGGTGCCGCCACCGACAAGGGCCCGGTCAAGGCCGGCAGCCCGGAGGACGCGGCCTTCATCATGAAGAACGCGGCCAAGATCATCATCGTGCCGGGCTACGGCATGGCGGTGGCGCAGGCGCAGCAGGTCCTGCGGGAAATGGGCGACCTGCTGAAGAAGGAAGGCGCCACGGTGGAATACGCCATCCACCCCGTCGCCGGCCGCATGCCCGGCCACATGAACGTGCTGCTGGCCGAGGCGAACGTGCCCTACGAGGACGTGAAGGAGCTCGAGGAGATCAACCCCGAGTTTGCGGAAGCCGACGTGGCCTTCGTCATCGGCGCCAACGACGTGACCAACCCGGCGGCCAAGAC
>JBMOJU010000070.1:0-18555 GCA_049315625.1 Paracraurococcus sp. | reverse complement strand
GCACCGCCGCGAGCAGCGCGCGCGCCTCGGCCGAGCCGGCGAGCAGCGCGGTCGTCGCCGGCCGGTGGGCCGCCGGCCAGCGGGATGGATCGGGGCCGTTGGCATCGATCAGGCGGCCAAAGCGGGCGGGCGTCATGGCGACAGGATCCTCCGCAGCACGAGACGGGCGCGCCGCAGCAGCCCCTCCAGCGCGCGTTCCGAGATGTCGAGCGCCGCCGCCGCCTCGGCGCCGCTCAGCCCCTCCTCATAGGCCAGGGCGATGGCGGCGCGCTGCCGGGCGGGCAGCTGCGCCAGCGCCGCGGCCAGGGCGGCGCGGTCCTCTGCCGCCGCGGCGGCCGATTCCGGGCTGGGCGCGGGGTCTTCCAGCGCCGCCAGCGCGGCGTCCCCGGCCTCCGGCGCCAGGGTGCGGCGGCGGGTCCGGTCGATCGCCAGGTTCACCGTGATCCGGTGCAGCCAGGTGGTGAATTGCGCCCGGCCGGGGTCGAAGCTGCCGGCCGCCTGCCAGGCCCGCAGCAGCGCCTCCTGCGCCACCTCCTCCGCCTCCGCCGCGTCGCCCAGGATGCGCAGCGCCAGCCGCAGGATGCGTTCGCCATGCCGGCCGACCAACACGTCGAAGGCCGCCCGGTCGCCGGCGGCGGCCCGGCGCATCAGGTCCGAGTCCGTGGCATCGTCCCGCGGCATCAGCCCGGCGGGTCTCGCCGAGGCGTGGGGTGCGGCGCGCGGCGGCTGGCGGGGCAGGGTGAGCGAGATCGGCATCGGGGCTTGCGGCATGGTACGCCCGGGGCGGCGCAAACCCACGCGCGGCCCGCCGGCGGCGCAGCCCTCAAGGTGCCGGGAACAGCGCGTCGGTGCGGCCCATCAACCAGTAGGCGGCAAGCCCGACCCACTCGCGCGTCCCCCATTCGAATTCCTGCAGCCGCACGGGGAAGGAGACCTCCAGCCAGACGCCGCTGCCCGAGCCGGTGCGGTAGTTCACCGGCCAGGCCGTGATGGTCCAGCCGGCCTGGCGGAACACGCCCATGCTGCGGGGCATGTGGCTGGCGGAGGTGATCAGCAGCCAGGTCTCCCCCGGCTTCGGCCGCACGATCCGCAGGGTATTCACCGCATTCTCATGCGTGTTGCGGGACTCGCTTTCGGTCTCGATCCGCCCGGCCGGGACGCCGAGATCGCGCCAGAGCTGCCGGGCGACGTCGGCCTCGCTCAGCGCGCCGGGGGCGAGGCTGGCGGTGCCGCCGGTGAAGACCAGCCGGGCTTCCGGGTGGCGGCGGATCAGCGCCACCGGCTCGGTCATCCGCTCCGCCGCGCCGTTCAGCGCCGGCAGCCCGCGCGCCTCGGTCAGTCGCTGCTCCACCGCGCCGCCCAGTACGATAATGCCGTCGACTTGAGCGGGCTCGGTCGCCGGGCGCGGGAAGCGGTCCTCCAGCGGGCGTAGAACCAATTGGTCGAGCGGCGCCAGCGCCAGCAGGGCGAGAAACCCGATGCCGAGCAGCGCCGGCCAGCGCCCCCAGCGCCGGCCGCGCCAGAGAAGCCCGAGGCCGAGCAGCGCCAGCAGGATCGCCGCCGTCCCCGGCCGTAGCGGCCACCAGAGCAGCTTGGAGACGACGAAGACGAGGTCCTGCACGGCCTACAACTCCAGGATCCGGCCCGGCGAGAGGCGCCCGCGGGCCCAGTCGGCCAGCGCCAGCAGGTTACCGCGCAGCCGGCCGAAGCGGTCGGCCCAGGGCTCGGGCCACGGGGCCAGCGCCGCGTTCTTCAGGGTGTGCCGCAGCAGGCTGGGCAGGGCGTGCGACCAGGGATAGGTGCCCTTGCGCGCCAGGTAGACCGAATTCGCCACCTGCGAATAGCCGAGCCGCCGCCCCGGTGTGCGCCCCAGCTTGGTGCCGAGATGCACGCCGCGGGCGCCGGCCAGCCGCAGGATGGCGCCGTGCCGGCCGACCAACCGGGTGAAGTCGATATCCTCGTACCAGGCATAGAGCGGCAGGGCCTCATCCACCCGGATGCCATGCCGGCGGACCACCACCATCCGCACGGCCATGTTGCAGCCATAGCCGTTGAAATGCGGCACGGTGGCGAGCGCCTCGCCGGCGTACGCGTCCCGCGCCAGGATCGCCCGGCCTTCCTCGGGCGAATAACCGGGGGCGTTGGCACCGTCGGCCAGTACCGTCCCGGTGGTGACGACGCAGTCGGATTCAGCCGCGAACACCGCCTCCGTCACCCGCAGGTAGTCCGGCGCCGGAAGGAAATCGTCGTCGAGGAACAGCAGCAGGTCGCAATCGCCGGCGGCGTCGATGATGGCGTTGCGCTGCCGCGGCAGCCCGGCCGGGGAGAGGATGTATTCGACACCCGCGCGTGGCGCGCCGACATCCTCCGGCGTCACGTGGCAAACGATGATGCGGTCGGGCGCCCGGGTCTGCCGCGCCAACTCGGCCAGCGTCTCGGCCAGGATGGCGGCGCGGCCGCGGGTGGCGATGCCGATGGCGAGCAGCATGGTCAGGCCTCCGCCAGGGCCGGCAGCGGAAGGCCGGCCGCCGCGCCCGGGCTGAGGAAGCCGGCCAGCCGGCCGCGCAGGGTCGCGGCGTAGTAGCGCGCCGCCAGCAGGTTGCCGCGCAGCGCGCTGAGCGCGATGCCGCCGAGCGGGCGGACCATGAAGGGCAGCCAGACCCCCGCCGGCACTGCGTGGCGGCGCAGCACGAAGCCCATGCCGCGGGCGTATAGCGCGGCGCGCTCCACCGCCACGGGGGTCAGCCGCTTGTCCGGATGGACGATCCGCTGCGCCGGGTCGTAGCGCGCCACGTGCCCGACGGCGATCGCCCGCAGCACCAAATCGTTGCCCTCGGTCGAGCCGAGCGGCGTGCCGGGGCCGAGCCGTTCGTCGAAGCCGCCCATCGCCAGCGCGACCTCCCGCCGGAGGAAGAGGTTGAACTCGATGACGCTGGTCCAGACGTGGGATGCGTCGATCGCGCCGGCATCCTCCCGCCACCGGCCGGAGCCGAGCCCGCCTTCCGGCGACGCCGCCGGCCCGGTCAGGATGGCCAGCGCCGGATCGGCCGCGAAGCCGCCAAGCACCCGCGCCAGCAGCCCGGGCGGAAAGCTGCAGTCATCATCGGGAAAGCCGACGACGGCGCCACGCGCCAGCGCGAGGCCCAGGTTGCGGGCGTGGTTGGCATGCGCCCGCGTGGTGCGTTCCCAGCGCAGCGCCAGCCGGTCACGCCAGGCGGCGATCACCGGGGTCAGCCGGTCGTCGGCGTTCTGGTCGACGATGATGACCTCGAGAGCGGCATGACCCTGCGCGGCCAGGCTCTCGAACAGCTCGGCCAATTCGCGGTCGCGGCCGCGGGTGGCGACGATCAGGCTGACCCTCATGCCGCCTCGCGCGCCGCCAGCAGCCCCTCGACATGTGCCTGGAACCGCGCGCGGAAGGCGGCGGCAGAGAAGCGCAGCGCGTTCTCCCGGCAGGCCGCCGGGTCGATCGCCGGGTCCAGCGCCTCGAACCGTCGCACCGCCGCGGCGATGGCGGTGGCGCTCTGCTCCGGGAAGAGGATGCCGGTGTCCGGCCGGACGATGTCGCGGGCGCCGCCGCGGCCATAGGCGATCAGCGGCGTGCCGCAGGCCTGCGCCTCGACCATGCCGATGCCGAAATCCTCCTCCGCCGCATAGACGAAGGCGCGCGCGGTGCGGGTCAGCCGGACCAGCTCGGCCTGCGGCACCCGGCCGCGCAGCGCGATGTTCGGCGCGCCGGCGGCGGCCTCCCGCACCAGGGCGGCGCCGGGGCCGTCGCCGCAGACCACGAGCTGCCGGTCCGGCATGGCGCGGAAGGCCTCGACCACCAGCTCGACCCGCTTGTAGGGCACCATGCGGGCGGCGATCAGGTAATGGCCCTCGCGCGCCTCGCCCAGCGTGAAGCGCTCGACATCGACCGGCGGATGGATGACGGTGGAAGGGCGGCGCCACACCTTCTCGATCCGCTCGGCGATGTAGCGGCTGTTGGCGACGAAGGAATCGACGCCGGCGGCGGAGGCACGGTCCCAGTGCCGCATCTTGTGCAGCAGCCAGCGCGTGTAGACCGAGGCCGGACCGGTTTCGAGCCCGGCCTGGCGCAGGTACTGGTGCTGCAGGTCCCAGGCATAGCGCATCGGGCTGTGCACGTAGCTGACATGCAGCTGCCCCGGCCCGGTGATGACGCCCTTGGCGACGGCGTGGTTGGAGGAGACGATGAGGTCATAGCCGGCGAGGTCGAACTGCTCGATCGCCACCGGCATCAGGCCCAGATACTTGCGGAAATGCTTCCGCGCGAAGGGCAGGCGCTGGATGAAGCTGGTGCGCACCGGCCGGCCGCGCAGGAAGCCGCGCTCGCCGTCCGGCAGCACGTCGCAGACCGCGAAGACGTCGGCCTCCGGCCAGATTTCCAGCAGCTGTTCGACCACGCGCTCGGAGCCGGCGTAGCTTTCCAGCCATTCATGGACGATGGCGACCTTCACGCCCCGCGCTCCTCCGGCAGCAGGGCGAGCAGGCGTTCGGCCGCGCCGCGCCAGGTGTAGCGCGCGGCGCGCTCCAGGCCGCGGGCGCGCAGGGTCTCGTACAGGCCGTCCTCCTCCAGCAGCCGCGCCAGCATGCCGGGCAGGCGGCGTTTGCCCTCATGGTCGAACCAGAGCGCGGCCTCGCCGCAGACCTCCGGTACCGCGCCGGAGGCGGCGGCGATGACCGGGCAGCCGCAGGCCATCGCCTCCAGCGGCGGCAACCCGAAGCCCTCATAGCGCGATGGAAACAAAAGGCAGAGAGCCGATTCGTAGAGGGCGCGCAATTCGGCATCGCTGACCCGGCCGAGGGCGCGTACCGCGGCGCCGGCCGCGGCATTGCCGCCCTGGCGGAACACCGCCGGATCGGCCGCGCCGGCGACCGCCAACACGCAGCCATGCCGGCCGAGCAGTGCGGCGCATTCGCTCAAAGTGGCCAGGTTCTTGTGCGCCGCCGGGTTGCCGACCACCAGCGCGTAGCGCCCGGGCTGCAGCCCGTTGCGGTCGAGCACCGCGGGCTCGGCCGGCTGCCGCAGGATGTGCTCGGCGCCCTCTGGCATGACGCCAATGCGGGCCGGGTCGAGCTTCAGGTGTTGGGCGATGCGGCCGCGCGAGAATTCCGAGACGGTGACGATCCGCGCCCCGAGCCGCGGCAGCGCCAGGTGCAGGGTGCGGTACCAGGCGCGGAAGGCGGTGGAATAGCTGTCCGGCGTGTCGAAGGCGCCGGCGTCGTGGATAACGACCACCTGGTTCCGTCCGGCGGCGAGCGGCGCGGTGTTGCCGAGGTTGACCAGGGTGCAGCCGCGCGCGCGCAGCGGCAATTCCGTCTGCTCCCAAGCCTGGCCGCGCAGGGTGGGCGAGGCTTCCTCCCGCAGATTGTGGAAGGGGGAGGGCGGGCCGCCGGCCGGGCGCAGCAGCCGCGCATCCGCCAGCCGGTAGGCGCCGGCCAGCGCATCCAGTCCCCGGGTGATCTCGGTGGCGAAGCGCTGGACGCCGGTGATCCGCTGCGACAGGAACCGGCCATTGATGGCGAGCGGCATCAGCCGGCGCCTCCGACCCGCAGCAGTCCGCCCGGGTGCCGCAGCAGGGCGCCGATCTGGCTGCGCTCCGCCGCGTCGAGGGAGCGGAGCGCGAGCACCGTGAAGGCCGCCAGCGCCAGCAAAGCCGCCGCGAGGGCGACCGACAGCGTGCCCGGCAGCGGCATGACGGCGAGGCCGATCCCGGCGGCGGCGAGTGGGGGCAGCAGCCGGACGGCGGCCTCCCGCGCCGCGGGGTAGAGCCGCACCGCGAGCCAGAGCTTGCCGAGCCCGTCGACGGCGCAGCGCAGCGCCCAGGCGATGGCGGCGCCCTCGATGCCCTGCCAGAGCAGCAGGATGGCCGCCAGCGGGAGATAGACCACGGCCTGCGCCAGGGAGAATTGCGCGATGGCGTCGGGCCGGCCGATCGCGTCGATCAGCGCGGCGGGGACGAAGGCGAAGCAGGAGAAGAAGATGCCGACGCCGAGGATGCGCAGCACCATGCCGCCGCCGGCGGCGAAATCCGGCCCGAGCCAGAGCCCGAGGACGTAGTGCCCGCCGCCGGCGAGCGCGAGTGCCACCGGCAGCACCAGCCCCATCACCAGCAGGCTGCCGCGGCGCAGCAGCGCCACCGTCTGCAATGGCAGCGCGGCATAGGCCGAGGCGAAGGCCGGCAACAACGTCTGCGCCACCGCCACCGGCAGCATCCAGACCCGCAGCACGAGGTCGAGCGGCGTCGCATACCAGGCGACCGCGGCGAGCGAGAGCAGGGCACCGATGAGGAAGCGGTCGGCATAAAGCAGCGCCTGGGTCAGCACGCCGGAGAAGGTCATCCAGCCGCCCATGCGCAACAGCGGCACCACCAGCCGCAGCCGGAGCGGCGTCCCCAGCACCCGGCGCACCAGGTCGCGCAGCAGGAACAGGTAGGAAAGCGTGTTGGCCAGCCGCACCGCGACCAGCGTCAGCATCACCGCCGTCAGGTCGTCCCAGACAAGCAGGATCAGCACCGGCCCCAGATAGTAGAAGGCATTGACCGGGATGGTGGCCAGGTTGGCGGCGCGGAACCGCTGATAGGCCGCGAGCACGCCCCAGAGCGCGGCATTCAGCACCACCAGCGGCGCCGCCGCGGCGAGCACGCGCATCGCGGCGATCGCCTGCGGCTGCAATTCCGGCGGGACCTTCAGCAGGCGCTCCACCAGGACCGGCACGCCGACCCAGAGCAGCACGGCCAGCACCAGGCTGACCCCGCCGAGGACGCTGAGGGCGGCGCCGACCAGGCCCGCGGCCTCCTCGCCACGGCCGGTGCCGATGCGCTCAGACAGCGCGCGGGTCAGCGCCTGGCCGACGCCGAAATCGAACACGCCGAAGACGCCGACCATGGCGAGCGCCAGGGTGAACAGGCCCCACCGCTCGACCCCCAGTTCATGCACCAGGAATGGGGTCAGCAGCAGCGCGAGAATCAGGGGAAGACCGCGGCCGGCGGCGTTCCAGGCCACCCCGGCGACCATGGTGCGCGCCCGGGTGCGGGATTCGGGGTGGTCCATCGATACCTTTCCGGCGGCGGCCGGGCCGGATGTGCATGCCCGGGGGCGGGGCGTGGCAGCCCCGCCCGCCGGGGTCAATAGGCGCCGCGGCGCGACAGCACGACCATCGGGGTCCGCAGCAGGATGCGGACATCGGTCCAGATCGACATCGTGGTGGCGTACTGGGTGTCGAGCGCGACGCGGGTGTCGTAGGTGGTCTCGCTGCGGCCGCTGATCTGCCACAGGCCGGTGATGCCGGGGCGCACTGCCAGGTAGTATTCCTCCGCCGCGCCGTAATGCTCCGCCAACTCGGCCGCGACCACCGGGCGTGGGCCGACCAGGCTCATCTCACCGCGCAGCACGTTGAGGAGCTGCGGCAGCTCGTCGAGGCTGGTGGCGCGGAGGAAGCGGCCGATGCGGGTGACGCGTGGGTCGACCTTCAGCTTGCGGGTCGCCTCCCACTCCGCCCGCGCCGCCGGGTCGGCCAGCAGCAGAGCGGCAAGCCGGGCCTGCGAATCGACGACCATCGAGCGGAATTTCAGGCAGCCGAAGCGGCGGCCGGCGCGGCCGACGCGTTCATGCGCGAAGAAAACGGGGCCGCCATCGGCGCGGATCAGCAGCGCCAGAAGGGCGAAGGCCGGGGCGGCCAGCAGCAGCAGCGTGCCGGCGCCGAGGATATCCAGCGCGCGCTTCAGCGCCGGCTGCAGCCGCGCCGGGCTGACTCCGCCGGTACGCCGCAGCGGCGGCAGGGACACCGGTCGCGCCAGCGTCGGCACGGCGACCTTGGACGCCATCGTTTCGTAGACATCAACGCCAAGCATGGAGGCCTGACCCTTTCCCGAGCCCGATGGCCAGCGACGGCACGCCGGGCGACCCAAATCATGCGGAAGGCGGGGCGGCCCCTGGCCGGTGCGCTTCCGATTGGACCCGTTGTGCCGCATGGGCAGTGCCGGATTGCGACGCGGTTGCGGCCGGATTGTGGCACCGCACAATTGTGCGATCCGGCTGCGGCACGGGCTGCGTCAGGCGCAGGCTGAGCCGCCGGTCAGAGTGCGGTAACGCATGGCGTCGCAAGGTCAGTCGGGCGATGGTGCGATGTCGCAATGAGGATGGTGCGATGGAGCCAGGGCCGCGTGAGGAGATGGCCGATCCGACCGAGCCGCCCCACGCGGCGGCGCGCGGTATCCTGCTGGCTGTTCTGCTGTCCTCAGTGTTCTGGATCGGGCTGGCGATCACCCTGTTCATCCTGCTGTAGCGGCTAAAGGTTGAAGGCGACGCGGCCGGTGTCCGCCGTATCGTAGCCAGCCATCCGCTGCGCCCGCGCCGCGAAGGCGCTGCCGCGGGTGAAGGCCAGCAGCGTCTGCACCGGCACCTCGAAATAGCTGCGGCGGTCCATCACCAGGTCGAAGCGCTCCCGCAGCAGCGGCAGGAAGCCGAGGCCGCGCGCCGCAGCGGCGGCGCGGATGCCGAACCCCGCCTCCGCCCGTCCCTCCGCCACCGCGGCGGCCACCTCGTCCTCCGCCATGGCCGGGTCGGCCAGGATGCCGAGCTGGTCGAGTCGCACCTCCGCCTCCGCCAGCAGGTGCAGCAACAGCGCGTGGCTGCCGGCGCGGCGCTGCCGGCCGATGATCCGCAGCCCCGGCCGCGCCAGGTCGGCGACGCCGGCGAGGCCGAGCGGATTGCCCGGTGCGACGATCAGCCCCTGCTCGCGCCAGGCCCAGATCACCCCCACCGCGCCGCGGCCGGCGAGCGCCGCCCGCACCGCCGGCTCGTTGAAGGCGCCGGTATCGGGATCCAGCAGGTGCACCGCGGCGACCGCCGCCTCGCCGCGGGCCAGCGCCTCCAGCCCATCCAGGCTGCCGCCGCCGCGCAGCGCAAGGCCGCAGCCGGATTGCCGCGCCGCCCAGTCGAGCAGCGGGTCGTGGCTGCCGGCCAGGATGGCGGGTGGCGTGACGCGGTGCCCGAGGCCCGGCGGGTCGGCCTGGCCCGCCAGCCAGCGTTCGAGCATGGCGCGCGGGAACAGCCACTTGCCGCCAAGCTGGGCGGCCGGGATGCGACGCTGCCGCGCCAGGTCATAAAGCGAGCGTTCGGAGAGGCGGAGCCAGGCGGCGGCCTCCCGCAGGGTCAAGACATCCGGCATCTCCCGGCAAAATCCGGCAGGATGCACCGCCTCGTCAAGCGGCGGCGGCGTTGCCGACAGGCTCTGCCAGCCGCATCTGCGGCACATGCAGATCCGTCGTCCCCTCCTCGCCTGCCTGTTCCTGCTGCTTGCCGCCCTGCCGGCGTCGGCGCAGGACCGCTTCATCACCCTGGCCTCCACCACCAGCACGGAGCAGTCCGGCCTCTTCGCCCATCTCCTGCCGGCTTTCACCGCGGCGACCGGCATCGGCGTGCGGGTGGTGGCGCTCGGCACCGGGCAGGCGCTCGATGTCGGGCGGCGCGGCGATGCCGATGTCCTGCTGGTGCACGACCGGGAGGCGGAGGAGAAATTCGTCGCCGAGGGCTGGGGCGGCCCGCGCCATCCGGTGATGTACAACGACTTCGTCGTCATCGGCCCGGCGGCCGACCCGGTGGGCATCGCCGGGCTGCGGGACAGCGCCGCGGCGCTGGGGCGAATCGCCGCGGCGAAGGCACCCTTCATCTCCCGCGGCGACCGCAGCGGCACCCATGCGGCAGAACTGCGGCTGTGGCGGATGGCCCAGGTCGATCCGGTGGCCGGGCGCGGCGCCTGGTACCGCGAGGTAGGGCAGGGGATGGGCCCGGCGCTGAACACCGCCGCGGCGCAGGAGGCCTATATCCTGGCCGATCGCGGCACCTGGCTGGCCTTCCGCAACCGGCAGGCCCTCGGCATCCTGGTCGAGGGCGACCAGCGGCTGTTCAACCAGTACGGCGTCATGGCGGTCAGCCCGGCGCGGCACCCGCATGTGAAACCAGCCGAGGCGGAGCGCTTCATCGCCTGGCTGGTCGGCCCGCCGGGTCAGGCGGCGATCGCCGGCTACCGGATCGGGGGCGAGCAGTTGTTCTTCCCGAACGCCGGCCGGCCCGGGGCCTGAGCGTTATTCGGCCAGTGCGACACGGGGCGCGATAAGCGGCCTGCGTCCCGGCTTCAGCGCCAGGGCCGGTCGCTCGACCAGGTGCCAGGACAAAGCGGCGCAGCCGGCGGTAGCCAGGCCGGCGAGCAGCATCATGGCGGCCGACGTGATGCCGGGCACCAGCGCGGCCACCGCCTGCTGCAGCGGGAAGGCCCAGAGATAGACCCCGTAGGAATAGTCGCCGAAGCGGGTCAGGTCGCAGGTGACGGCGGTCGCCAGCAGCAGCGTGGCGAAGGGGACCAGCAGGACGAGGTAGAACCGCCCGGCCCCCAGCAGCAGCAGGGGCGCGGCGGCAACGGCGACGACCAGCATGGCGCGAGCCATTGCCCGGCGGTCGGCCCCCTCCCGGGCCAGCACCGCGCCGACCAAGAACGGTATGGCGTTGAGGCTGAACAACGTCAGTTCGCGCGCCATCGGCAGCCTGCGGGCTTCGGTGCCGGTCAGCACCAGCCCGGCGGCGAGGCAGGCCAGCACCAACGCGACCGAGGCGGCGCGGAAACGCAGCACCCCGCAAAGGCCGGCGCCAGCGACGACGCCATAGAGCAGGAATTCCAGCCGCAGGGTCCAGAGCGAACCATTGACCACGTCCGGATAGGGCAGGTCGGTGAAAACGCCGGGCAGGCCGCGCTGGGCCGGGAAGATCAGCACCTTCGCCAGGTAGGACCAGGCTTCGGGAGCGGCGAAATAGGCCCCGGCGTCCAGCACGCTGAAGGCCGGCCCCAGGATCGCCATGCTGGCCAGGATGACGAGGCAGAGGGCGGGGAACAGCCGCAGGCAGCGGCGGCGCATGAACCGCGCCAAATGCGGGTCGGCGAGCCAGCTTCGGGTGACAAGGTAGCCGCTGATGGCGAAGAAGACATAGACCGCCACCTCGCCCAGCGTTGCCAGGCCGCTGGTCAGGACCAGCAGCGGCTCTGCCTCCGGCTGGCCGGTCAGCGGGTAGGCGTGGCTGATCAGGACCAGGAAGGCGGCGCCGAGACGCACCGCATCGAAGGCATTCTTGGGCTGCCGCATGAAAGCCGGGTCCCGGAGGCCGCGAGGCGGCGGCAGCGCCCCGATATAATTGCGCCGCCGCCGCCGCGTCCAGGGCCGATCGGCCGCCGCGGCTTCAGCCGGCGCTGACGCGGATGTGGATGCGGCCGGCCCCTTGCTGGCGTGGCCGCGGCACCAGCGCCGAGATGCGTCCCCGCAGCGACGCGCGGCCGGAGGGCATCGCCTCTGCCAGGATGTCCCGCTCCGACGGTGGGACCCGGCCCAGCCGCTGGCCGCTGGCCGAAAACGCCTCGATCGTCAGCCCACCCTGCAGCACGCGCAGTTCCACGGTGTCGCCGACGCGCGGGCTGGCGACGTCCGGGCCCGGCTCGCCGGTCAGGTAGGTCAGCAGGTCGAGGCTGTCGGGCACGCGCGAATCCCTGGTGCAGTGGCCGTTGCCTCATGCCGCAGCGGGACCCTTCGTTCCCGCACGGAGCGATGACAAGTATGCGGCGAATTCGCGCCAGGTATTAAACTATTTCAGTCTATTATCGCGGATCATTGAGGCGGTGTGGAGGGCGGTTCACCCGGCCACGACGACGTCCCGCACCATCTCGCCCAGCGCCAGGGAGGCGGTGAGGCCGGGGCTCTCGATGCCGAACAGGTGCACCAGCCCAGGCACGCCATGCGCCGCCGGACCCTGGATGGTGAAATCCTGCCCCGGCGCGCCGGGCGGCACGATCTTCGGCCGGATGCCGGAATAGCCCGGCGCCAGCGCGCCATCCCGCAGCGCCGGCCAATAGCGGCGGATCGCGGCGTAGAAGCTGTCGCCGCGGCGCGGATCGACCTCGTAGTCGATCTCCTGCACCCATTCGACATCGGGCCCGAAGCGCGCCTGGCCGCCGAGGTCGATGGTCAGGTGGGTGCCGAGCCCGCCCGGCACCGGCACCGGGTAGATCAGCCGGGAGAAGGGGTTGCGCCCGGTCAGGGTGAAGTAGTTGCCCTTGGCATAGTAGGCGGTAGGGACGAGCTGGCTTGGCATGCCGTGGATGTTGCGCGCCAGCTTCGGCGCATGCAGCCCGGCGGCGTTCACCAGGGTGCGGCAGCGCAGCTCCATCGGCTCCTCGCCACCGACCTGGATGACGACGCCATCGGCCTCCGCCCGGCCGCCGAGGACGGGCGCGTGGAAGACGAAGACCGCGCCGGCATTCGCCGCATCGCCCTGCAGCGACAGCATGTAGGCATGGCTGTCGATGATCCCGGTGGAGGGCGAGAGCAGCGCCGCGGTGCAGTGCAGCTCCGGCTCCAGCGCCAGCGCCTCCTCCCGCGAGAGGAAGGTGAGGTCAGGCACGCCATTGGCCGCGGCGCGCGCCTGGATGGAGGCGAGCTTCTCCGCCTCCGCCGCATCCGTCGCCACGATCAGCTTCCCGCAATTGGCGTGCGGCAGGCCGCGCTCCCGGCAATAGTCATAGAGCCGGTGCTTCCCCTCGACGCAGGCGCGCGCCATCAGGCTGCCGGCGGGGTAGTAGATGCCGGCATGGATGACCTCCGAGTTGCGGGAGGAGGTCTCGGTCCCGATCCCCTCGGCGGCGTCCAGCACCAGCACCTCGCGGCCCGCCAGCGCCAGGGCGCGGGCGACCGCCAGGCCCACCACGCCGGCGCCGACCACGACGCAATCGAATTCGTCCATCATGTCCTCGTCCGGGCGCTGGCTGCGGCTGTTCAGCGGCCCTTGAACACCGGCCTGCGCTTCTCCCGGAAGGCGGCGAGGCCCTCGCGGATGTCCTCGCTATCCTTCGCCACCTTCATGCGGGCCTCCAGCGCCGGCACGTCCAGCGCCTGGTGGCCGATCTCGTTGATCGCCCGCTTGGCGCCCTGCACCGCCAGCGGCGCGAGCTCGCCGAGCCGGCCGGCGATGGCGTCAATCTTTGCGTCGAGCTCGGCCGGCGCCACCAGGTCGGTCAGGTAGCCGATCCGCAGCAGCTCCTCGGCGCTCTGCTCCTCGGCCAGCATGAACAGCCGCTTGGCGTTGTTGAAGCCGAGGCGGGAGACGTAGCGCCGCAGGCCGCTCTCGTAATAATGCACCCCGATGCGGGCGGCCGGCATGAACATGACGGTGCCGGGCGTGACGCCGACGCGGAAGTCGCAGGCGAGCGCGAGGTCGGTGCTGCCGCCATACACGCCGCCATGCAGCCGGGCGATGGTCGGGATGGCCAGCATCTCCAGCCGGTTGATCATGTCCTCGAAGGTGGCGCCGGGGGTGTCCTTGATCCCGCCGGCGGCGGCCTGCCTCGCCATGCCGTGCAGATGGGCGCCGGCCGAGAAGGCCTTGCCGCCGGAGGCGATCACGAGCACGCGGATCTCGGGGTTTGCCTCGACCTCGGCGAGCAGGCCAAGGATCTGGACGATGTCCTCCGGCTGGACCCGGTTCATCACCTCGGGGCGGTGCAGGTGCAGCGTGGCGCGGCTGCCGGCGATGGCGAGCGTCGGCAGGCTGCCCTCGTCCCGGGTCTTCACGGCGGCGCTCATCGCTTGGTCTCCTCCTGGCTTGGGTGCTTTCTGCCGGGCGGGGGGCCGGCCGGCAAGGGTGGGCGGGCGGCGAAACCACCTGCTGCCGCCACCCCTGGCGTTCGCCCCGGCGGCGCGCCACTCTCGCGGCCAAATCCCGCCAGCGGAGGGCGCCCGTGTCCGATCTCCCGACCCATGTCGACATCCATGAGGAAGGCCCGCGCGAGGGCTTCCAGATCGAGCCCGGGCCGATCCCGACCGCCGACAAGATCGCGCTGATCGAGGCATTGGCCGAAACCGGCCTCCGCCACATCCAGATCTGCTCCTTCGTCAACACCCGCCTCGTCCCCGGCTGGGCGGATGCCGAAGCCGTGGCCGGCGGCTTCGCGCCGAAGCCCGGCGTCCACTACACCGCGCTCTGGTTCAATGCGAACGGCCTGGACCGCGCGCTGGCGTTCCAGGACCGGCTGACCCTGACGGGCTCGATCTCGCTGGCGGCGTCCAACGCCTTTTCGATCAAGAACCTCAACCGCGGTCATGCCGAGAACCTGGAGGCGATGCGCAAGCAGACCGCGGCGCACCAGGCCGCCGGCGTGCCGGTCACGCGGCTCGGCGTGATGGCCGCCTTCGGCTGCAACTACCAGGGCGATATCGCGCCGGCGCAGGTGGTGCAGACGGTCGCCGATGGCCTGGCGGTCGCCGCCGAGGCAGGCGTGACGATCACCGATGTCTCGCTGGCCGATACGATGGGCTGGGCGACGCCGATCCGCATCGAGCGTGGCGTCGCCGCGGTGCGGGAGCGCTGGCCGGAGATGCGCATCGGCCTGCACCTGCACGACACGCGCGGCCTCGCGGTGGCCAATGCGCATGCCGGGCTGCGGCTGGGCGTGACCAAATTCGACAGCACGGTGGGCGGCCTGGGCGGCTGCCCCTTCGCCGGGCAGAAGGGCGCGGCGGGCAATATCTGCACCGAGGAGCTGGCCCTGCTGTGCGAGGAGATGGGCATCGCCACCGGCATCGACCTCGACGCGCTGATCGAGGTCGGCCGCATGGCGGAACGCATCGTCGGGCATCCGCTGCCGTCCGAGCTGCTCCGCGCCGGCAGCCTCGACGCTTTCCGCCGGCAGGCCGCATGAGCACCGCGCAGCCGCTGAAGGGCCTCCGCGTCCTCGAATTCAGCCACACCATCATGGGCCCCTGCGCCGGGCTGGTGTTGGCCGATCTCGGCGCCGACGTGGTGAAGATCGAGCCCGCGCCGGCCGGCGACCACACGCGGCGGCTACCCGGCTTCGCCTCCGGCTTCTTCGCCACCTTCAACCGCAACAAGCGCAGCCTGGCGCTCGACCTGAAACACCCGGAAGGCCGCGCGGCGGCGCATCGGCTGGTGGCGCAGGCCGATATCGTGCTGGAGAATTACGGCCCCGGCACCATGGAACGCCTCGGCTGCGGCTGGGAGCAACTGCGCGCGGTGAATCCCCGCCTGGTCTACCTCGCGCTGAAGGGCTTCCTCGCCGGCCCCTACGAACACCGCCCGGCGCTGGACGAGGTGGTGCAGTTCCAGTCCGGCCTCGCCTACATGACCGGCCCGCCTGGCCGGCCGCTGCGGGCCGGCGCCTCGATCATCGACATCCTCGGCGCGGTCTTCGGCGTGACCGCGACGCTGGCGGCGCTGCGGGAACGCGACTCGACCGGGCAGGGGCAGCGGGTGTGTTCGTCCCTGTTCGAGAGCGCCGTCTTCCTGGTGGGCAGCCACATGGCCGGCGCCGCCGCGACCGGTGAGCCGCCGCCGCCGATGCCGGCGCGGCGCGGCGCCTGGGGCATCTACGACGTCTTCCAGGCGGCGGATGGCGAGCTCTTCATCGGCGTCACCAGCGACCAGCAATGGGCGCGCTTCACCAAGGTCTTCGGGTTGGCCACGCTGGCCGACGACCCGCGCCTCTCGACCAATGCGCAGCGGGCGAAGGAACGTGCCTGGCTGCTGCCGGCGCTGCAGGAGGTGCTGCAGACCTTCCCGCAGGCGGAGGTCGAGGCACGCTGCGAGGCCGCCGGCATTTCCTGGGCGCCGGTCGGCAAGCCGGCCGACCTCTTCGCCGACCCGCACCTGCTGGCCGGCGGCGGGCTGCTGCAGACCGCCATCTCGGCGCTCGGCGGCGGCGCGCAGGTGGGCCTGCCCGCGCTGCCGCTGGAATTCGGCGAAGGCCGTGACCGGGCCGGGCTGCGCCGGCAGCCGCCCCGGATGGGCGAGCACAATGCCGAGGTGCTGGCCGAGGCCGGCTTCGGCGCGGCCGAGATCACCGCCCTCTCGGCCGCCGGAGTTGTTGTCGCGATGGCGGGCTCGGGCGACGCCTGAGGCGTATCGCCGAACGGCGGAATCGCCCGGAGGCGTCATTCTACTTTGCACTCAACACGCCAGGGCGGGATGCGTTCGGCTGCGCTCACGCAGCCCGCCCTGGCCGTTGTGTTGTCGCGCGATGCAGGCTTTTCGGCGATTCCGCCTTGAGCCATCGCGCTCCGGGACGACGTGCCGAACCGAGGATCCGGCCCGTCGCCCTGAGGCCGCGGGCTGGTCGCCTCAGGCGTCTTCCAGCAGCGCCGCGTCCTGCTCGATCCGCCCGCCGAGGGCGGGGAGCAGCCGCAGCAGCGCCTGCTCGGCATCGCCCGGGGACGGCGCCTGGGCGATGGCGCCGGGCGCAGCGCCCATCACCTGCGAGACCAGCATCGCGCCGAGCCCGCGTTCCCGGTAGTCCGGGTCCTCGGTGGCGCCGATCTCCAGCCCCTCCAGGCCAGGCACGCCGCAGGCCGCGGCGATGATGGCGTTCCCGGCGATGGCGCCGAACGCCACCACGCGGCGGAAATCCAGCGCGCTGCAGAGGCTGGCGATGCCGGCCTCGTCCAGCGCACCGCGCGACCGCGGCCGCCGGTCGGCCGCGGCGAGTCGGACGAAGTGTGCGACCAGGGCGGGGCGGTCGGCCTCGTTGAGGCGGCGGACCCGCAGCCACGGCACCGCCGATTGGCGCGAGATGACATAGAGCCGTGGCGCTGGACCGCGGCGTGGGCGGCGGAGGGGCTCGGCGTCATAGAGGCTGTGGTCGGCCATCTGCGTCTCCCTGCTGGTGGGAGGCCCGGCCTCGCCAAGCCGCCACCCTTGCGCAAAGGAATGACATTGATGTGAATGGCCCGTTGATGTGAATGGCCCGATGTGCGCCAACGCACATTCGAGACGGTGAAGTTGAACGGTTAAGGATTTGATCGCGTTTTTGGACGAGAATTGTTCCAGGCGATCGCCGCGCCCAGTGCCGGCAGCCCCGCCAGCACCGCGAAGCCGAGGGCATAGGACCCCGCGGCACCGACTACGCCGCCTAGCAGGGACGGCCCCACCACCACGCCGGCGAAGGCCACGGCCAGCACGCCGCCCGCCGCATCCCCGGCCCGGCCGGGCGCCGCCAGGCGCACCGCTTCCGCCAGCAGCACCCCGTTCCATCCTGCCGCGCTGCCGCCGAGCACGCCGAACAACGCCAGCACCGCGGCGTCCGGCCAGGCGAGGGCAAGCGGCAGCACCACGCCGCCCAGCACGGTCACGCTGCCGATCGTCGCCAGCGTGCGCATGCCGTCGCGCCACAGATCGGCCACCAGCCCCCAGCCCAGCCGTGCGGCGGCGCCGGTCGCCTGCGACAGCGCGGCGACGAACCCGGCGGCGACCGGGCTCCAGGCGAATTCCTCGACCAGCATGGTCACCGTGAAGGCACCGAGCGCGAGCTGGAAGCCGGAGTAGAGGGCGGCCGTGGCGGCGAGCCCCGCCAGGCCCGGCTGGTCCCGCAGCGCCCGCAGGCCGCCGCCGGCGCCGGCCCGAATCGGCCAGTCCGGGTCGCGGTCGGCGTCCCAGTGCGGCCGGAAGACGGCGAACCCGGCGGCGCCGAGCAGCAGCACCGCCGCCAGCCCGAGCACCGCCCCGCGCCAGCCGAGCGCCAGGGCCAGCGACGGCAGCACCAGCCCGGCCAGGGCGCCGCCGATCGGCACGCCGGTCTGCTTGACCGCGAAGACCATGTTGCGCCGCGCGGCCGGCGCCAGCCGTGCCAGCACCTGCGACGCCGCCGGGTTGGTCAGGCCGTAGCCCAGTCCGATCAGCACCGAGCCGGCCACCGCGCCGGCGAGCCCGGCCGTCACCATCAGCAGGCAGGCCAGCCCGGCCGCGGCCAAGGCCACCTGGGTGCAGCGCGCCGGCCCCCAGCGCCGCAGCGCCCCGGCCGAGAGCAGCGACGTCGCGCTGGCTGCCGCATAGATGCAGGCCATCTGCCAGCCGACCCAGTGCGGCGCGGCGCCGAGGTCGCGCGCCGCCAGCGGGGCCAGCACCGGCAGGACGAAGACCGTCAGGGTCGCCAGCGCCTGCGCCGCGGTGCTCGCCGCGAGCGCCGGGCCGAGGCCGCCGAGCACCGGGCTACTGCGGCGGCAGCCGCAGCCCGCCATCCAGCCGGATCGCCTCGCCGTTCAGCATCGGGTTGCCGGCGATCGCCAGCACCAGCCGGGCGAAATCGTGGTCCTCGCCGAGCCGCTTCGGGAAGAGCGGCAGCTTCAGCAGCGCCTCCCGCGCCGGATCGGGCAGGCCGGCCAGCATCGGCGTTTCCATCAGGCCCGGGGCGATGGTCATCACCCGGATCCCGCTCCGCGCCAGTTCGCGCGCCGCCGGCAGGGCGAGCCCGACCACGCCGGCCTTGCTGGCGGCATAGGCGCATTGGCCGAACTGGCCCTCATAGGCGGCGATCGAGGCGGTGTTGACGATCAGCCCGCGCTCGGCGTCCGGCCCGACGGGCTCGGTCGCCTGCATCCGCTCGGCCGCCAGCCGCATCACGTTGAAGGTGCCGATCAGGTTGACACGGATGACCCGCTCGAACAGCGCCAGGTCGTGCGGCCCGTCGCGGCCGACCACCCGGGC
>JBMOJU010000419.1:0-4172 GCA_049315625.1 Paracraurococcus sp. | reverse complement strand
CGCGATTCAGGCTTTTCGGCGATTCCGCCTCAAGCCATCGCGCTCTATTTTGTCGCGCGATTCAGGCTTTTCGGCGATTCCGCCTCAAGCCATCGCGCTCTAGGCTGACCGGGCGACGAGTCGCGCGGCGGGGATGGGACGGGGCGGATGGACGATCTCTTCAACACCCTGGCGGACCGGGGGACCCTGCCGCTCGGCGCCTTCCTGCTGGCGATGCTGCTCATCGCCAATGAGGTCGGCTACCGCATCGGCCGCTGGCGCACCACGCAGACCCGCGAGGCGCCCGAGGGCAATATGGGCATGCTCACCACTGGCATGCTCGGCCTGCTCGCCTTCACCCTCGGGCTGACCATCTCCATCGCCGAATCCCGCTACGAGGCGCGCCGCGACCTGGTGGTGGCGGAGGCGAACGCGATCGGCACCGCCTGGCTGCGCGCCGGGCTGGTGCGCGGGCCGGAGGGGACGGAGCTCCGCCGCGAGCTGGAGGATTATACCCGCACCCGGCTGGACTATACCCGCGCCGGCCCCGACCCGGTGCGGGAGGCGGCACTGAACGCCGAGACCAATGCGGCGCAGACCCGCATCTGGGCACTGGCGCAGGCGGCGGTGCAGCGCGACCCAAACCCGGTGATGGCCGGCCTGGTCGCCGCGCTGAACGAGACCTTCGACGCCGCCCTGTCGCAACGCTTCGCCTATGAGAGCCGGGCGCCGGCGCATATCCAGTGGCTGCTGCTGATGGGTTCGCTCCTTTCGGTCGGCGCCATCGGGGTGCAGCTCGGCCTCGGCCCGCAGCGGCACCTGGTGCTGAGCGTGCTGCTGATGATGATGTGGACAGGCGGCATGCTGCTGATCGTCGACCTCAACCGGCCGCGGCAGGGCAAGATCCGGGTCGATCCGGCGCCGCTGGTCTGGACGTTGCAGGGGTTCAGCAGCGGCGCGCCGGCGGCTACGCCGACGAAGCCATAGGGCGCCCGGCGCGGTATACTGCGGCCCGGCGCGATTCGGCGCCGGCAAGGAGTCCGCCCCATGGCCCGCAAACCGGCCCGGCCCCGCCCACTGGAGGCCGCGATCACCCGGCTCATGGCCCTCGTCGCCAAGGGCGTCGCGCCGCACCGCATGGCGCGGGAGGTGGAAATCATAGCCGCCGAATGGGCCGCGGCGCCGGAGGCCGATCCCGCCGAAACCCGCGACCGGCTCGACCAGCTGCGGGAGATGCTGGCCACCGGCGTCGCCGATGCCGAGGAACAGGTGGCCGATGTGGACAGCGGCGAGCCGGCCGCGGTGAAGCAGGCCGCGGCGACCCTGGCGGCGCTGCGGGCGACGCAGGAGGCGACGACGCGGGCGCTGGAGGCGGCGTGAGGCGCAGGGGCGCTACAGCCCCGCCCGCATCCGCCCCGGATTGAGGATGCCCTTCGGGTCGAGCACCGCCTTCACCCGCTTCCCGATCGCCGCCAGCGCCGCCGGTTCCTCCGGCAGCACGGCGACCGCAGCGCGCAGCGGCTCCGGCGCACGGAACAGGGTGAAGGTGCCGCCGGCGGCGGTGGCGGCGGCGACCACGCACGCATGCGCCTCCGGCGTCGCCGGCCCGGCCAGCCAGACCAGCCCGCCGCCCCAGTCGAGCAGCGCCTTGTCCAGCCCCGCGGCCGCGACCACGCCCGGCCCCGCCGTGGGCTGGACGGAGACGCGCCAGACCGCGTCGTCGGGCGCGGCGCCGAGCGGCGCGGCCTCCCGCACCGCGGCCCAGAGGGCGCGGCTCTCGTCCTGCTCGATGATCGTCACCTCGCCGAGCGCGGCGAGGTCGGCGCGCAACCGCCCGGTCCGGTAGGCAACGGACTCGGAGAAATCCTCGATCCGCAGCAGCGCCAGCGGACCGGGGCGGCCCGGTGCGCCTGCGGGCAGGATGGCGGCGCCGGAGACGCCGAAAGGGCTGCCCAGCCCGGCCGAGAGCACCCGCACCGCGGCCGCGAGGTCGGCGACGCGCACCGCGACGCTGCCGGAGGCGGCCGGCGCCGGCAGCACCTTCAAGGTCACCTCGGTGATGACGCCGAGCGTGCCATGCGCGCCGGTGAGCAGCTTGCAGAGGTCGAGGCCGGTGACGTTCTTCAGCACCCGCCCGCCGCTGCGGAAGACTTCGCCGGTGCCGCCGGCGGCGCGGATTCCCATGACATGGTCGCGCATCGCCCCGCCGGTGATGCGGCGCGGGCCGGAGAGGTTGGTCGCCACCAGCCCGCCGATGGTGGGCGGCAGGGTCGCGCCGAACAGCGCCGTGAAGGAGGGCGGCTCGGCGATCACCTGCTGGCCCTTCCCGGCCAGCGCCGCCTCGATCTCCGGCAGCGGCGTGCCGGCGCGGGCCGAGATGATCATTTCCGAGGGGCTGTAGAGCGTGATGCCGGTGAGGCCGCGGGTCGAGAGCGTCCGCGCCGCCTGCACCGGGCGGAGCAAGGCCCGCTTGGTGCCGTTGCCCTCGATCGCCAACGGCTCGCCGGCCGCGGCGGCGGCGGCGATGGCGGCGGAGAATTCGGCCTCGGTCGCCGGGGCCAGGACCTCGGCGGTCATGCCGCCCGCGGCAGGGTGCTGGGCGCGAAGGCCGGGTTGCCCTCCAGCGGGAAGACCTTGGCGGGGTTGAGCAGCCAGTCCGGGTCGAAGGCGCCTTTGATGGCACGCTGCAGATCAAGCTCCGCCGCGGTGAACTGCACGCCCATCAGGTCGCGCTTCTCGACGCCGACGCCGTGTTCGCCGGTGAGACACCCGCCGACCTCGACGCAGAGCTTGAGGATGTCGGCGCCGAAGGATTCCGCCTTGTGGAAGCTGGCCGGATCGTTGGCGTCGAACATGATCAGCGGGTGGAGGTTGCCGTCGCCGGCATGGAAGATGTTGGCGACCAGCAGCCCGTAGCTGTCCGACATCTCGCCGATGCGCTTGAGCACGAAGGGCAGTTGCCCGGTCGGGATGGTGCCGTCCATGCAGAGATAGTCGGGGGAGATGCGGCCGACCGCGCCGAAGGCGCCCTTGCGGCCCTTCCAGATCGCCAGTGACTGCTCGGCGCTTTCGGCCACCTTGACGCTGATCGGGTCGAAGCGCTCGCAGATGTCCTTCAGCTTGCCCAGCAGCATGTCCTGCTCCGCGGTGCTGCCCTCGACCTCGATGATCAGCAGCGCCTCGGCGTCCAGCGGGTAGCCCGCATGGGCGAAGGCCTCGCAGGCATGGATCGCCGGGCGGTCCATGAATTCCAGCGCCACGGGGATGATGCCGGAGCCGATGATGGCATCCACCGCCTCGCCGGCGATCTCGTTGCTCTTGAAGGCGGCCAGCATGGCGCGCTGGCCCTCCGGGCTGTGCAGGATGCGCACCGTCACCTCGGTGATCACCGCCAACATGCCTTCGGAACCCGTCAGCAGGCCGAGCCAGTCATAGCCGGCGGCATCCAGGTGCCGGCCGCCGACCTCGAGGATCTCGCCCTCGATGGTGACCAGCTTGAGGCCGAGCAGGTTGTTGGCGGTGACGCCGTATTTCAGGCAATGCGCGCCGCCCGAGTTCATGTTGACGTTGCCGCCGATCATGCAGGCGAGCTGGCTGGACGGGTCCGGCGCGTAGAAGAAGCCGTCGCCGGCGACATGTGCGGTGATGCCCAGGTTCGTCACCCCGGCCTCCACCACCGCCAGGCGGTTGTCGTAGTCCACTTCCAGGATGCGGTTCATCCGCATCAGCCCGATCACGACCGCGTCGGCCAGCGGCAGCGCCCCGCCCGAAAGCGAGGTGCCGGCGCCACGCGGAATGACCCGGATCCCGTTCTGGTGGCAGTAGCGCAGGATGACGGCCACCTGCTCCGTCGTCTCCGGCAGCACCACCGCCAGCGGCGGCTGTCGGTAGGCCGAGAGCCCGTCGGTTTCATAGGGCTTGAGGCGGAGCTCCTCGGCGATCACGCCATCGCCCATTGGCCCGGGGGGCAGGATGCGGCGGAGCGCGGCGACGATCTCGGCGCGGCGGGCCAGCACCGCCTGCTTCGGCTCGGGCAGCCTGATCAATTGCGTCTCTCCTGCAGCCGCGTGGCACCGCCGGGAAAATGGGCCGCCGGGCGGGGCGCGGCAAGCGGCCCGCTTGCCCCGCCCGGGACATGGGGAGCCCGAAGCCGGCGCGTCTGGAAATGCGTCTACAGCAGCGACTTCGCAGCG
>JBMOJU010000418.1:0-4174 GCA_049315625.1 Paracraurococcus sp. | reverse complement strand
GGCTGCGGCGGCTCGGGCGGGGTGCCGCTGCTGGGCGGCAGGGACGGGGGCGGGGAGTGGGGCGATTGCGACCCGGCCGAGCCGCGCAACCGCCGCACCCGCAGTTCCATCATGCTCCAGGGCCCGGCCGGCGGCCGGCTGCTGGTCGATGCCGGGCCGGATCTGCGGCAGCAATTGCTGGCCGGCCGGTTCGGCACCTTCGATGCCGTCGTCTTCACCCATGCCCATGCCGACCACATCCTGGGCATCGACGACATCCGCCAGGTCAACCGCAACCTCGGCCGGGCGATCGATGCATGGGGCACCCGCACCACGCTGCAGAAGTTGGATGACCGGTTCGACTACGCCTTCATCGGCCCGACCGAGTTCTTCTTCCGCCCGGCGCTGGAGCCAAAACGGATCGCCTTCGGCGACCGGTTCGAGACGGCGGGCATGGCGGTCGAGGTGTTCCGCCAGGACCATGGCGTGATGGACACGCTGGGTCTCCGGGTCGGGCGGTTCGGCTATTCGACCGATGTGGTCAACCTGCCGGAGGAAAGCCTGGCGGCGCTGGAGGGGTTGGACACCTGGGTGGTCGGCTGCTTCCAGCGGGCGCCGCACCATGTGCATGCCAATCTGGACCGGGTGAAGGAATGGGTCGCGCGGCTGAAGCCACGCCGCACGGTGCTGACCCATATGGGTCCGGCGATGGATTACCGCAGCCTGCTGCGTGACCTGCCGCCGGGGATCGAGCCGGGCTACGACGGCATGGTGCTGGAGGTGCCGGCGGGCGCCGGCTGAAACCCCAGGCAGCAAGCGCTGAGCTCCGTCGCGTCGGCGGCCCGGCCGGGGTGGCGTCTGGCCGGGGAGTCGCAGGCACCGAAGCGATTCCCTGATCGGGCCACGGCCGCCGGGCGCGGTCCACAGCCGGTGCACAGGCTTTCCCCAACTTTATCCCCAGGCCAATATTTTCCATAATAAACCTTATGCGGCATTTGCGCGCGGGGATAACCGGGTGCGACCCTGCCCGCCCGGCCCCGACGCCTCATGCGGCCGCCGTCGCCGCCGGCACGGCGGTCGGCAGTTCCAGCACCACCGCGGTCCCGTCGGCATCGGAGACGATGTGCAGCCCGGCGCCCAACGCCTCCGCCCGGCGGCGCATGCTGCGCAGCCCGTAGCTGCCGTCGCGATCCTGCACCCCGCCGCGCCCGGCATCGCGCACCGTGATGCGCGCGACATCCGCCGCCGCCTCGATCCGCACCCGGCCCGCCCCGGAATGCCGGGCGGCGTTCATCACCGCCTCCTGGACGATGCGCAGCACGTGCTGCACATGCGCCGGGCGCAGCCAGGGCAATGGCGGCAGGTCGGCGATCTCGGCGTCCAGCGTCACGCCGAGCGGCCGAACCTGGCGTTGCAATTGCGGCACGAAACTGCCGATCGCCTGCGCCAGGTCGCCCTCGAAATCCTGCATGGCGGTGATCACCAGCCGCAGCTCGCCCAGCGTATCGCGCAGGGTGCCCTCCACCTCCTGGAACGCCTCCCCGCGCATCGCGCACGACGCAACGGCGGAGATCAGCCGGCCGCTGACGCCGTCATGCAGCTCGTGCATCAGCCGTTCGCGCTCGGCCTGCAGCAGCAGGCGTTGCGCCTGGGCGTGCTGCTGGCCGAGGGTTTCGGTCAGCAGCGCCTCGGCCCGGCGCAGCTCCTCCGCCAGGTGGTCGTTTGCGCGGTCCAGCGCCCTGGCCGCCGCGGCCCAGCGGAGCACCAGGAACAAGCCCAGCATCGGCAGGCCCACGGCCAGGCCCTGCCCTCCCGGTCCATAGGCCGTGACCGCCTCCGTCCCGGACAATTTTCCCCACACGAAGACCAGCACGCCCACCAGGTTCGTGACGCAGGCCACCAGCAGCAGCAGGGACTCGGTGGAGCGGTCCCGCACAAAGGCCTTCGCCACCAGCCCCGTCGCCAGCATGAGGCACAGCACGGCGAACACCAGGATGATCGGCAAGGGCGGGCGGAACTCGGCCCCGGCGGGTGTGGCCAGGGCAGCCGCGAAGAGCGCCGCCGCGATGGGTGGCAACCACAGCCAGGGCGGCGGGCGGCGTCCCAGGAAGACCAGGACGCACGCCGGAAGCAGCGCGATCTGCACGATGCCCAATCCGTTGCCCAGCCGGATCAGGCCGGGAGGCATGGCGAGATCGGGCGTGAGGAAGCCCACGGCCCTGCCGGTGCCGAGCAGCAGCAGCACGGCCATCGCCAGCGACGCCCGGTCCTGGCGCCGGCCGGCCCAGAGCAGCACCAGGACGGTGCCGAGGACCAGGCCGGCCGAGAGGAAGACAAGGGGCAGCCGTTCCAGCAGCAGCCAGGCGATCCCGTAGGGCAGCCGCAGTGACGCTTCCGGGCCGACGAAGATGCGCGGGGCGGCGCCCGGCGGCGCGAAAAGGCCACCGACCTCGATCTCGACCCGGTTCTCGCCGGGGCGGAGCAGCGTCGCCGGCAGGGGCAGCAGGATGGGAATGGCCCGGATGAGCGCATAGGGACCGCCCGGGGTGGCGCGGCGGTAGAACACCTGCCCGTTGACGGTGACCACCGCACTGGGCGTGGTGGAGATCAGGTGCAGCGCCAGGTCACTGGGCGGCGCCTGCGGCAGGGAAAGCGCATAGGCGAAGCCGATGGCGCCTGGCGCGGGGGGCAGTGCGGATTCGGCCGGCGGATCGGGCAGCAGGTGGGATGGCGGAATCGCCAGGAGGAGGAGGAGCAGGCCCCCGGCGATCCAGCCGAGGCGCCGGAGCAACTGCCCTGCCCTGTGCGGCTCGGGTGACTGCCGTGGGATCATGGCGCGCGGCGGCGGCGCGGTTCGCGTCCCGGGAGGCGCCGGGGCAGCAACATCGAATGCCTCCGGATAAAATATCGAATACAGATCACGCTGATATCTACCCGCATAAATCAATCCCCCTCACATAAACATGGGATGTCGCGCCGTGGAAGACGGCGGTGAGATGGGGGCGGACGCTTGGCGAGTCCGGATCACCCGCGCGTCTGGATATTTAACCGGATTGAGGATGCGAACATGAGTGCGGCCCAAGTAAAGAACAATTTGGCCGCTGATGTAACTAATTTGGTGGCTTTCCCCAGCAGCGGATGCCTAGCCGAAAAAACTCGTGCTGGTCAGACGGCAACCTTCGACTTGAATCAAGCGCAGGGTTGGGAAGGTGGTGACACGATTTCGATCAGTGTTCATGCCGATGGCGGCCTGACTCGTGGCAATAATACCGGAACATACGAAATAGATCGGAATCATAAATATACCATTGATGGATTCTTGGATGATTTTACCGTATCGGGACCTTACTGAGCCATTCGATGCACAAAGCGTATACTGCCGATGTCAGCGACCCGGCGTGATCAGAGGAAAGCCAGAGCCAATTCCTGTTGTCATTCAAGCGAGATGAGCTTCCGGCTGACTGCCTCGAAAACCGCCTCGCTGCGCGAATTCACCGCCAGCTTCCGGTAGATCGCCTTGATGTAGGTACCGACCGTATTGACCGAGATGTTCAGCCGCGCGGCCACCTCGGCATAGCTGCTCCCCTTGGCGATCAGGCTCAGCACCGCCTGCTCGCGCGGGCTCAACGCCTCCTCCGGTCCCGGCAACGGAAGCGGCGCCGGCTGCAGCAGACGGATCACGTAGCTGGCGATGGCGGGGGACAGGAACGCCTCACCGGCGACCACGCTGCGGAGGAAGCGGCTGAGATCCTCCGGCATGTCGTCCTTCAGCAGGTAGCCGCTGGCGCCGGCGCGGATCGCCGCCACCACGCTGGCCTCATCGGCCAGGACGGAAACCACCAAACTCCGCACCGCCGGCCGGCTGGCGCGGAGCTCGGCAATCAAGGTCAGCCCGGTGCCGTCCGGCAGGCCCAGGTCGGTCAGGACCGCGTCGGGCCGCAACCGGGCACAGGCCTCCCGCGCCGCGGCCAAGGTGCCGACGGCGGCCAGCAGGCTGACGGCCGGCGACTCCTCCACCCTCCGCGCGAGGAAGGCGCAGACCACGGGATCGTCCTCGACCAGGAGCACACGCGTCACCTGCGTCACACTCGGGCGCTCCTGACGACGATCGGCATGCGGAGTCTCACGGCTGGACCGAGGAATGGCGGCCGGCGGACGGTACGGGAAAGCGCGTCGCCTCACATAAACATGGGAT
>JBMOJU010000417.1:0-4191 GCA_049315625.1 Paracraurococcus sp. | reverse complement strand
ACCAGCGTCGGGATGCCGATGCCGAGGTTGACGTAGAAGCCGTCCTGCAGCTCGCGCGCCGCGCGGGCGGCCATCTGGTCACGGGTCCAGGCCATGGGTCAGATCTCCTCGCCGGCGGCGGCGGCCGGCTCGCGCTTGCGGACGGTGCGTTGCTCGATGCGCTTCTCGAATTCCGCCGGGCATTGGACGATGCGCTTCACGTAGACGCCCGGGGTGATGATGTGGTCCGGCTCCAGCTCGCCCGGCTGCACCAGGTGCTCGACCTGCGCGACCGTCACGCGGGCGGCGGTCGCCATCATCGGGTTGAAGTTTCGCGCGGTCTTCCGGTAGATCAGGTTGCCCTCGGTGTCGCCCATCCAGGCATGGATGATGGCCAGGTCGGCGACGATGCCGCGTTCCAGCACGAAGGTCTCGCCATCGAATTCCGCCGTCGGCTTGCCCTTCGCGACTTCCGTGCCGACGCCGGTCTTGGTGTAGAAGGCCGGGATGCCGGCGCCGCCGGCGCGGATGCGCTCCGCCAGCGTGCCCTGCGGGTTGAACTCGATCTCCAGCTCGCCGGCCAGGAACTGCTCGGCGAAGGTCTTGTTCTCGCCGACGTAGCTGCTGATCATCTTCTTCACCTGCCGGGTCTTCAGCAGCAGGCCGAGCCCGGCATCGTCGATGCCGGCATTGTTCGAGACGATGGTGAGATCCTTCACGCCGCTGTCGCGGATCGCTTCGATCAGCAGGGCCGGGATGCCACACAGGCCGAAGCCGCCGGAATGGATCATCATGCCGTCGCGCAGCAGGCCCGCCAGGGCCGCCTTCGCGTCCGGAAACACCTTGCCCATGCGTACCCCTCCTGGTTTCGGCGGATCAGCCGGGCGCAACCTAGTCACGCGGCGGGCGCGGCGAAAGTCCCTCCGGACCCTCTTGCGGGGCCGTCGGACGGGGGCTATACGCCGCCTCCTTCCCGGGGGGCCATAGCTCAGTTGGGAGAGCGCTTGAATGGCATTCAAGAGGTCGGCGGTTCGATCCCGCCTGGCTCCACCATTTCCCCGTAGGGCCTGATCGCGCAAGCGGTCGGGCCCTACGCAATTCCGGGGCCCGGCAAACCCTTCCTTCACCCCGCCATGGTCGGGTGCGGCTTGCCCCCGGAGGGAGGGGCCAGCACCGCATGCGCTTCGCCCTGCCCGCCACCGGCCCCCTGCGCTTCGCCTGGACCACCCCGTGGGAGAGGCTGCGGCGGCTCGTCCGCGCGGCGCGGGCGCCGGACACGGCCGCGGCGGCGCCGGACCCGGAGGCGGCCGTCGGCCCTGCCGCGGCGCCGTCGCCCACCCTGCTCCGCGCCGGGTGGGAGGACCGGCTCTGGGGCCCCGGCTACACCCTGCCGGGCGGGGAGGCGGAGGCGTTGCGCCTGGCGCAGCTGCTGCCGCTGTCGCCGGCCACCACGCTGCTGCTGCTCGGCCGCGATGCCGGCGGCGCGGCGCGCGCCATCGCCGGACAGAGCGGCGCCTGGATCGCCGCGCACCAGCACGATCCGCGGCTGGCCGACCGCATGGCCCCGCTGCTGCGCAGCTTCGGCAAGCGCGCCACGGTACAGCCCTGGGACCCTGCGGTGCCCGCCTTCCGCGCCCGCTTTCACCACCACGCCCTGGCGCTGGAGCCGCTGCGCAGCGGCGCCGATCCGGCGGCGCTGGCGGCGGCCCTGGCCGCGGCGCTGAAGCCGGGCGGGCAGCTCGTGCTGGTGGAAACCATCGCCGCGGCCGCGGCGGACCGCGGCCTCGCCCGCTGGCTGGCGCTGGAGGAGCGCGCCGCGCCGCCGCCGACCCGCGCGGGGGTGGAGGCGGCGCTGGCCGCGGCCGGCTTCACGCTGCATGTCAGTGAATCGCTCGGCGCCCGCCAGGTGGCCGCGGCGACGGAGGGCTGGACGCGGCTCCTGGCTGGGTTGCGCGATGCCGGCCGCCCCACCGCCGGCCCGGCGGCCGCGGCGTTGGTGACGGAAGCCGAGGCCTGGCTGCTGCGCCACCGCCTGATCGGCAGCGGCGCGATCGCCGTGCTGCGCTGGCACGCCAGCCTGCGCGGCTGACGCGCCGCTGTCGGACCCCCTCCTTCAGAGCCCCGCCTTCAGACAACCGAGACGATGCGGTAGGAGAACTCGGTCCCGCCCGGCTCCCGGATGGTCACGTATTCCCCCGGGCGCATCTGGCCGGCATTGCGGATCACCGCATGCAGCGGCGCGTCGCCGGTGGCGCCGCCGCTGGGGAGCAGGCGGATCGACCAGGTTTCCGTATCGGCATCGTAGTGCACGTCGCCATCCCGCGCTGGGGCGCCGGGCCAGATGCGCCGGGCAGGCCAGGGGCGCGGGCCGGTCAACCAGGCCTCGGCATCCAACTGGCCGCCCGCGGTCAGCGCTACCGTAATCTCATAGCGGTGGATCGGGCTGCCCTGCGGGAAACCGGGGCCTGCGGCCACCACCAGTGTCACCATCGGCATTCCGCGTCTTACCCCTCGGCTGTATCGCGGATCGGCAACGCCCCCGGCGCGGCCGGGTTCAGATCGCCACGCGAACGCCCAGCTCGACCACGCGGTCGGAGGGGATGCGGAAGAATTCGGTGGCCGGCACCGCATTGCGCGACATCAGCGTGAACAGCCATTGCCGCCATTGCGACATCTTCGGCACCACCGCGGCCACCAGCGTCTCCCGCCCCAGGAAGTAGCTGGTCTGCATGGCGTCGAAGGCGACACCGTCCTGCTTCAGCGATTCCAGCTCGCGCGGGATGTGCGGGCTTTCCTGGAAGCCGTAGCGCAGGATCACGCGGTGGATGCCGGGGGCGAGCTCGGTCACCTCCCGCCGCCGGTCCGGGCCCACCTGTGGCACGTCCTCGTTCAGGACCGTCACGAAAATGACGCGCTCATGCAGCACCTTGTTGTGCTTCAGGTTGTGCAGCAGCGCGCCGGGCACGTAGTCCGCCTGGCCGGTCATGAACACCGCGATGCCGGGGACGCGGATGGTGCGGCTCTGCGGCAGGCGGGCGAGGAAGGATTTCAGCGGCAGGCTGTCCTGCCTGAAGCGGGAGAAAAGCAGGTCCCGGCCGCGCTTCCAGGTGTGCATCAGGATGAACAGTGCGGCGCCCAGGACCAGCGGCACCCAGCCGCCTTCGGGGATCTTCAGGACGTTCGACAGGAAGAAGGCGAGATCGATCAGCAGCAGCGGCACGAACACCGCGGCGACCGCCGCCGCCGGCCAGCGGAACTGCCGGCGGAAGACCAGGATCGCCAGCGCGCTGGTGCAGACGAAGGTGCCGGTAACGGCGATGCCATAGGCCGCAGCCAGGTTGTCCGAGGTGTGGAAGGCCAGCACCAGGACCAGCACGCCGGCCAGCAGGGCGAAATTGACCTGCGGCAGGTATATCTGCCCCTCCTCGGTCTCCGAGGTGTGGTGCACCACGAGGCGCGGCAGGAAGCCGAGCTGGACGCATTGCCGGGCGATCGAGAAGGCGCCCGAGATCATCGACTGGGAGGCGATGATGGTGGCCATGGTCGCCAGCACCACCAGCGGCAGCCGCAGCATCTCCGGCGCCAGCAGGAAGAAGGGGTTCTCCAGCGCCGCCGGGTTGCTCAGCAGCAGGGCGCCCTGGCCCATGTAGTTCAGCGTCAGCGCCGGCAGGACGAAGAAGCTCCAGGCCAGCTTGATCGGCTTGCGGCCGAAATGCCCCATGTCGGCATAGAGCGCCTCCGCCCCCGTCACCGCCAGCACGACCGAGCCGAAGGCGATGAAGGCGGCCAGCTTGTAGTAGAGGCAGAAGGTGATGGCGTGGTGCGGCGAGATGGCGCTCAGCACCTCCGGCTCCTGCACCACCTCGACCAGGCCGAGCAGGCCGAGCGTGCCGAACCAGATCGCCATGACCGGCCCGAAGACGCGGCCGATGCTGTGGGTGCCGCGGTACTGGACCAGGAACAGCGCGACCAGGATGACCACCGACCCGGGGATGATCAGCGGCTCGAAGGCCGGCGAGATCACCTTCAGGCCTTCCATCGCCGAAAGCACGGAGATCGCCGGGGTGATGATGCCGTCGCCGAAGAACAGGCAGGCGCCGACGATGCCGAGCAGCATGACGATGCGGCGGGAACGGTCGCTGCCGGCGACCCGCTGGGCCAGCGCCATCAGCGCCAGGATGCCGCCTTCGCCCTTGTTGTCGGCGCGCAGGA
>JBMOJU010000416.1:0-4199 GCA_049315625.1 Paracraurococcus sp. | reverse complement strand
ACCTCGAACATGTAGTTGTTGCGCACCGCGCCATCGGCGCCGACCACGGCGCGCTGGCGGGCGACGACCAGCGTGTCGCCCTCCTGCAGGCGGACCGCCGGCAGGCGGCCTTCCAGCAGGAAGCGGTAGAGGTCGATATTGGCGATGGTGCTGCCGCCCCGCTGCACCGCGATCTCCCGGTAGGAGCCCCGGCCGGGGTCGACGCCGCCGGCGCGGACCAGGAAATCCACCACGCTGTCGGCGGCCGAGCCGGCGAAGCGGCCGGGGGTGCGGACGAAGCCGGTGACGAAGACGCCGATGCGCTGGGTGGACAGCAGCACGGCATAGACCTGCACCTGGTTGGTGTAGACCTTCTGCACTTCGGCTTCGACGGTCCGCTGGACGTCGCCGGCGCGGGTGCCGGCGATGCGGATCGGGCCGATATTCGGCAGGAACAGCATGCCGGAGGGGTCGACCTGGCCGACCACCTCGGCCTCCACCGCGCCCCAGACGCGGACCGAGACGCGGTCGCCCGGGACGATCTGGTAGTTGGGGTTGGGCGCGTCGCTGACCGCGGTAGCGTCCCGGGTGAACAGCGCGGCGCCGAACACGGCGCTGGCGCCGGCCACGCGGCTGCCATCGCCGAGCGGCCCCACCGCCACGGGCCCGCCCTCCGACTGGGTCTCGGTGCCCTGCCGGTTCAGCATGCGGTCCGGCCCCACGAGGTTGGGCAGGGCCTGGACGACACCCTGGGACGGCGCCAGAGCGCCGCCGGGCCGGGCGCCGAGCAGGGCGGCCGCCTGCGACTGCTGCAGGTTCTGGAAGGGGGTCTGCGCTGTCGCTGCGCCGCCGACGAGCAGGCCGGCGAGCAGCAGGATACCCGGCTTACGACTCATGTTCGCGCATTCCTGCAATAAGCAGCCAGGCCAGGCCATAGAGCACGGACAGGCAGGCGAAGATGTAGATGATGTTGAGCGCGGATTTCGGATAGCGGGCGTATTCGGCGAGGTTCGGCTCCACCACGCGCAGCAGGAATATCTGCTGCCGCTGCGAATCGCCGCGGGCGCGTTCGAGCGAGGCGGTGGTCGAGGCCAGCTGCGCGCGGGCCAGTTCGCGCTCGACGCTGAGGCGTTCGTATTCGCCGACCTGCTGCGAGACGCCATCGGTCCCGCTGCCGAGGCGGCGGCGCTCCTCGGCGATCTGGCCGGTCAGGGCCTCGACCCGGTTGCGCAGTTGCAGCAGCCGCGGATTGTCGGTCCGGGCGAAGCGCTGCGCCTCGGCGAACTCGGCGCGCGCCTGGGCGAGCGCGCCTTCGAGCCGGCCGATGGTGTCGAGGGCGAGGCCGGCGGAGCGGGTCGGGTCGACCGCCCGCTCCCGCTCGCGGAACTCGCCGATCGCCAGCTGCGCGGCGGTCAGCCGTGCCTCGGCGCGGGTGACTTCCTCCCGCGCCACGCGCAGCCCGTCCTCCTGCAGCCGGCGGTTCAGCGAATTGACCAGCTCCTCCGACAGGGAGAGAAGATGCTTCGCCAGGGCCTGCGAATCCTCCGGCCGGAAGCTGCGCACCTTCAGCGTGGTGATGCCGCTGGTGGTGTCGTACTCGGCGCTCGCCATGCGGCGGAAATAGTCGAGCAGCCGCTCCGCCGTCGGCGCCTCCCACCACAGCCGGGCCAGCTGGTCGGCCTCCGGCCGGCGGAAGATGTCGACCAGCGGCAGGCGCTGGCGCAGCGCGGCGACGGCGTCGTGCGACTGGAGGTAGTCGCGCACGCCCATCGCGTCTTCGGAGGCCGGCTTGAAGCCGGCGCTCTGCATCATCTCTGCCACGCCGCCGCCGCCGGCGCTGCCACCGGAGCGGCCGCGGACCAGGAAGCGGGCTTCCGATTCGAATTGCGGCGCGGCGATGCCATAGAGGTAGAGGGCGGCCAGCAGCGTCGGCAGCAGCACCGTCACCTTGAAGGCGTTGCGCTTGACGAAGCGGCGCAGCCGGGTCGCCAGGCCCGGCATCGGCACCGGGCCGGACCACCCGGCCGCATCGATGGCCGCCTCAGGCAGCCTGGTAGGCGGCGATTGCTTCGTCCAGATCGTCATAGCGGGTCAACCTTCCGTCCTGGAGGATCGCTGCGGTCTTGCAGAAGGCCCGCACGGTTTCAGCCTGGTGGGACACGAGCAGCAGGGCGCTGCGGGCATTGAGGTCGGCGAGCGCGGCGCGCGCCCGTTCGCCGAATCGGCTGTCGCCGACCGCGATCGCCTCATCGACCAGGTAGCAGTCGAAGCGCACCGCGAGCGAGAGGGCGAAGCCGAGCCGCATGATCATGCCCGACGAGTAGGTCCGCACCGGCATCCGGAAATAGCTGCCCAGATCGGCGAAATCCTCGACGAAATCGACGGTTTCCTGCAGCGGCCGGTCGTAGATGCGGGCGATGAAGCGGGCATTGTCGGCGCCGGTGACGCTGTAGTGCATGGCGCCGGCGAAGCCGAGCGGCCAGGACACGCTCATCCGCCGCTCGATCCGCCCGCTGTTCGGCAGCTCAACGCCGGCGATGAGGCGCAGCAGCGTGGTCTTGCCGGCGCCGTTGCGGCCGAGGATGCCGACCTTCTCGCCGGGCGCGAAGCTGACATCGATGCCGCGCAGCACCTCCTTCGCGCCGAAATGCGTCGGGTAGCTCTTGTGCACGCCATGCAGCCGGATCATCGCGGTCAGACGACCATGTGCCGGCGCGCCTTGCGCAGCGCGGCCATGCCGAGAAGGTTCAGGATCGCCACCCAGGTGCCGACATAGGCCAGGTCGAAGGTGGTCGGCACCCGCGTGCCGTACTGGCCGTAGCGCACCAGCTCGAAGCAGTGCACCGTCGGGATGTACAGCACCGCCGCCTGGAGGTCGGAAGGCAGCCAGAACACCATGAAGAAGGCGCCGCAGATGCCCATGAAGAGATAGGTGAACAGGTGGGTCAACCGCTCCACCAGTTCCGTGTAGACGGAGCCCGCGGCGATCAGCAGGCCGAGCCCGTGCGAGAGGGCCAGCATCAGCACCATGCCGAGCAGCACCATGCCCGGGTGGACCGGCCACTGCCCCAGCGTCGCACCGAACACCACCATGTAGACGACCAGCGCGACACCGACGGCCGCGGCTTCGAGCAGGTGCCGCGACAGCATGATGTCCAGCAGCGTGATGCGCCGGTGGTAGAGCAGCGACTGGTTGCCGGCGATGCCGAAGGCGGCGCGGTTCACGATGCCGCGGAACAGGTAGAAGGGGATGTAGCCGATCACCCAGAATACGAAGGGCTCCAACCCGCCCGGCATGGCGTGGCCGGACAGCTCATGCAGCCCGCCGATCGCGCCGCCGAGCATCATCGGTTCCAGGAACAGCCAGATATAGCCGAGATTGTCGCGGCCGAACCTGGTGCCCATCTCGCGCATCGTCAGGGCGCCGATCACCCGCATCTGGATCCGGAAGCAGGTCCAGAGGCTGGCCTGCGGGCCGAGCGCCTCGCTCACGGTCGCGCCGCGCTGCCGCCGAGCAAGAGCGGCCGGGCGGCGACCCATTGGCCTTCCGACTGGCAGAGCAGGCTGGCGCGGCCGCCGCCGACGATCACTTCCCGGCACTCCCGCCCGCTGGCGGCGGCATAGGCGCGCACCACCTGCACCTGGGTGGTGCGGCCATCGGCCAGCACCACGCTGCCGGACTGGCCGGGTGCCGCGGTGGCGACGAAGCGGCCGAGCGGATCCTGCGGGGCGGCCACGGCGGCGGCCGGCGCCGGACCGGCAAGCGTCGCCGCGCGCTCACCCGCGCAGGCGGCGAGGACAAGCAGCGCGCCGAGCAGCGCGAAACGATGGAAACCCGCCATGGCAGGACGCCCGGAGGCGCCCGATACGAAATTCATGTGTTCGCAGCCTCCGTGGGTTCCTCTACCAAAGTGCGAGTAAGGAGCAACCCAATTCCTCTGAACGGTGTCGAAGCTTTCCGCCGGGCGTGGCCCGGATGACGCGCGCCGCGGCAGGCCGGCCGCTTGCGGCCCGGCCCGTACAGGGCGCGGCCGCGCCGTCGCATCCTAGCCCGGCGATGCTTGACGGAGTCTTCCCGGAAGGGCTGTTCCGCGCCCCGCGCTTCGGCACGGCCTGGTCGCCGGTGGCGGCGCTGGCGATCCCGGTCGGGGCGGCGGTCGCCGCCGGCCTGGCCGGCGCCGGGCCGGAGGCCGCGGCCCGGGACGCCGCCCGGGGCGTCA
>JBMOJU010000415.1:0-4209 GCA_049315625.1 Paracraurococcus sp. | reverse complement strand
CGGCCGGGTCGGCCAGCCCTGCGCCAGGGCGGGCCGGGCCAGCAGGGCAGGGGCGGCCAGCAGCAGGCGGCGGCCGAAGGGCATGGATCGTTCTCTCCCGAAGCGGCGGGAGTATCGGGCCGCCCGCGATGGATGCAAAGGCCCGGCGTCCATGGCAGGATGCGGCCGGGAAACCCGAGGAGACACCCATGCCTGACGCCGGCGGCCGCCCCATCGCGGCCAGTGCCATCGCCGGGATCGAGGCGGTGATCCAGATCTATTTCGACGGCCTGTACGAGGGCAACGTCGACAAGCTTGCCGCCGCCTTCCACCCGGTCAGCCACCTGTACTGCGAGAAGGATGGCGGCGTCGTCGACGTCCCGCGGGAGGAGTGGTTTGCCGCCGTCCGCACCCGCGAGAGCGCGGCCAGCAAGGGCCTGCAGCGCGACGACCGCATCCTGCTGCTGGACATCAGCGGGCCGGAGACCGCCTTCGTGAAGGTCGCCTGCCAGTTGCCGCCGCGCTACTTCACCGACTACCTGGTGCTGAACCGCACCAGCGAGGGCTGGCGGATCGTCAGCAAGGTCTACCGCGCCGATATCCGCGACTAGGCGGAACGCGGTCGGCAGGCAGACCGGGCCGGCAGTCGCCGCGCAGCGGGTGCCGACTCAGAGAAATAGGGGAGGGTCCATGGAGGATACGTCCTCCCTGGCCTTGCCTAGGCTTCGCCCCTTCGGTCCACCAGCCCGCCGGGCGTGGCGCAGAGATGCGTCAGCGTCCGGTCGGCATGGCGCATGCGCCAGGACAGCATCCGCGCCTGCGCCTCGGCCAGCAGCGGCGCATGCGCCGGGTCGGCGGCGAGGTTGCGCGTCTCGCCGGGGTCGGCGCGCAAATCGTACAGCACCGGCGGCAGCGCCGCGAAGTGGACGTATTTCCACTCCGCTGTGCGCATCGCGCACATCGCCGCCTCGTCGACCTCCAGGCCGAAAGGCGGCCGGCGCGGGTCGGGCCAGCCGCCGCGCAGGTCGTATTCGTAGTGGACCGCGTCGCGCCATGCGGCCGGCGTTTCGCCGCGCAGCCAGGGCGTCAGCGGCACGCCGTCGCAGGCGCGCGGCACGGCGATGCCGAGCCAGTCGAGCAAGGTCGGCATGATGTCCACCGCCTCGGTGAAGGCCCCAACCCGCGCGCCCTGCGGCAGGCCGGGGCCGGCCATGATCAGCGGCAGGTGGTAGCTCTGGTCGAACCAGCCGAGCTTGCCCAGCAGACCGTGGTCGCCGAGCTGCTCGCCATGGTCGGCGGTGAAGACCACCAGCGTGTCCTCCGCCTGGCCGGTCTCCTCCAGCGCCGCCAGCACGCGGCCGATCGCGTCGTCCACCTCGGCGATCAGGCCGTAATAGGCGCGGCGCGTGAGCGTCAGTTCGTCGGCCGTCAGCGGCTGCACCGTGCCTGTCGCACCCTGGAAGTAGCTGGCGCGCCTCTGGTGGGAGAGCCAATGCGCCATCAGCGGATGCTGCGCCGCCTCGGCGTCAAGGCTCGCGCAGCCGATCGCCGGCGGCACCGTGCCGACCGCCTCGTGCCAGGGCGCCGGCGCGGCGAAGGGCGGGTGCGGGCGGAAGAAGCCGCAATGCAGCACCCAGGGGCGGTCGGGCCGGCTGGCCCGCAGGAAATCGATGGTCTTCTCCGCCGACCAGGCGGTGTCGGAGGCCTGCGCCGGGATGCGCGCCGGCAGGGCGGTGGGGCCGGGCGGACCCTCGGCCGCCATCAGCGCCATCGGGTCGGCCGGCAGTGTCACGCCCTTGCCGCGCACCCAGGCGTAGTAGTTGCGCCACTCCACCTCATCGAAATGCGCCACCACGCGCCAGCCATCCTGCACGTCACCCCATTCGCGGAAGCGGATGTCCCGTGCGGTTGTCGAGCGCGGATCGGGCGCGGTGGTGGTGTAGCCGACCAGGCTGGGATCATGCCCGGCCCGGCGCAATTCCAGTGCGAGATTGGGGTGGCGTGCATCCAGCGGCACGCCGTTGGCGACCACGCGGTGGTTCATCACATAAAGGCCGGTGAGCATCGACGCGCGGGCCGGGCCGCAGGGCGCGCTCTGGCCGAAATGTCGCGTGAATGTCACGCCGCGCCGCGCCAGGGCGTCGAGATTAGGCGTGCGCACGCCGGGATGGCCCAGCAGGCCGAGGCAGTCGCCGCGCCACTGGTCGGCGATGATGAGCAGCACGTTCCTGTGGCGGGCCATGCGCGTTGCCTCCGATGCGCTGGTTGGGTAGCGTCCCGCCGCCCATACCCCAAGGCGGATGACAGCACGATGACCGATCCCCGGCTGCAGCGCATCGCCGATCTGCTGACCTTGAAGGCGGAAGGCCAGTACGGCCTGAGCGCGATCAACCAGAAGCAGCACGCGCTGCAATCCGGCTGGCTGGCGGAGAAGCTCGGCTGCTCCGACGCCATGATCACCGCCAGCCTGCTGCACGACATCGGCCACATGGTGCATGACCTCGGCGAGAACCCTGCGGAGCAGGGCGTCGACGACCTGCATGAGGAGCGCGGCTACGAGTTCCTGGTGGGCTGGTTCGGGCCGGAGGTGACCGAGCCGGTGCGGCTGCATGTCGCCGCCAAGCGCTACCTCTGCGGCACGGAAGCGGACTACTTCGCCAAGCTGTCGAAGGATTCCGTGCTCAGCCTGTCGCTCCAGGGCGGCCCGATGTCGGCCGAGGAGGCCGCGGCCTTCGCCGCGCTGCCCGGCGCTGCGGATGCGGTGCAGCTGCGCCGCTTCGACGAGCAGGCCAAGGTGAAGGGGCTGGAGACGCCCGCCGTCGAGCATTTCCTGCCCTATGTCGCGCGCTGCCTGAAGCCGGCGGCCTGAGCGGCGCCATGCCGCAGCCGCGCATCGTCGTCACCAACCGGGCCTTCCCGGAGACCATCGCCCGGCTGGAGGAATTCGCCACCGTCGAGGCGAACGGCGCGGACCAGCCCTGGGCGCGGGCCGAGCTGCTGCGCCGCTGCGCCGAGGCCGACGGGCTGCTCGCCTTCATGACCGACCATGTCGATGCGGCCTTCCTGGACGCCTGCCCGCGCCTCCGCGCGATCGGTTGCGCGCTGAAGGGCGCCGACAATTTCGACCAGGCGGCCTGCGCCGCGCGCGGTGTCGCCCTCTCCGTCGTGCCGGACCTGCTGACGGTGCCGACGGCGGAGCTGGCCATCGGGCTGATGCTGGCACTCGGCCGGCAGGTGCTGGCGGGCGATGCGGCGGTGCGTGGCGGTGGCTTCGAGGGCTGGCGGCCCATCCTATACGGCACCGGGCTGGCGGGGACGACCGTCGGCATCCTCGGCATGGGCGCGGTCGGCCGTGCCATCGCCGCGCGGCTCGCCGGGTTCGGCTGCCGCCTGCTCTACACGGATGACGCGGTGGCGCCGCCGCCCACCACCGCCCGCCGCACCTGGCCGGCGCTGCTGGCCGAAAGCGACTGGCTGGTGCTCGCGGCGCCGCTGACGCCGGCGAGCCTGCACCTGGTCGATGCCGCCGCGCTGGCCGCCATGCGCCCTGGCGCGCTGCTGGTGAACATCGCCCGCGGCTCCCTGGTCGATGAGGCGGCGGTCGCCGCAGCCTTGGCGGCCGGACGGCTCGGCGGCTACGCGGCCGATGTCTTCGAGATGGAGGATTGGGCCCGGCCCGACCGGCCGCGCGCGGTGAGCGCGGCGCTGCTGGCGCAGCCGCGCACGGTCTTCACCCCGCATCTCGGCTCGGCCGTTGCCGCCAACCGCCGGCGGATCGAGCTGGCGGCGGCCGAGGCGCTGGCGGGCGCCCTCGGCGCCGCGGCGGCACCCGGGCACGGTTGAATCGGGTCGGGCGACCGACCCCCTACCGCCCGGCCTCCGTCTCATCATATGCTCGGCGCAAACAGGCGGCCCCGGCCGGGGCGTGTGGGGGTTTCGAGCAATGGCCAAGCTGACCATCAACGGGCGCGTGCATGACGTGCAGGTCGACCCCGACACCCCGCTGCTCTGGGTGATCCGGGAGCAGGTCGGCCTGACCGGCACGAAATACGGCTGCGGTGTCGCGCAATGCGGCGCCTGCACCGTGCATGTGGACGGCGTCGCCACGCGCTCCTGCTCCCTGCCCGTCTCGGCGGTGACCGCGGCGCAGAAGATCACCACCATCGAGGGCCTGTCGCCCGACGGCAGCCACCCGGTGCAGAAGGCCTGGGTGGCGCTGGACGTGCCGCA
>JBMOJU010000069.1:0-18762 GCA_049315625.1 Paracraurococcus sp. | reverse complement strand
AGCACGCCGAAGCCCAGCTCCCGCAGCCCCGCCGCCAGCCGGTCCCGCCTTGCCTGGAGGCTGGTGGACAGGCCCTCGAAATAGCTGTCCTCCTTCATCAGCCCGACCGCCACGCCGCGCTGGAGGTTGGGCGGCGTGGTGAAGGTCAGGTTCTGGTGCGCCTTGGCGACGTTCGGCGCCAGGCTGCGGTCGCAGGTGATGTAGCCAACCTTCCAGCCGGTCAGGCTGAAGGTCTTGCCGGCGCTGCCGACCCGCATGCAGCGCTCCCGCATCCCCGGCAGCGTCATCAGCGGGATATGCTTCCAGCCGTCGAAGGTCAGGTGCTCGTAGACCTCGTCGCAGATGGCGTAGCAATCATGCTGCTGGATCAGCTCGCCGATGAAGGCCAGCTCGGCCGCGGTGAACACCTTGCCGGTCGGGTTCATCGGCGTGTTGAACAGGATCGCCTTGGTCTTCGGCGAAAACGCCGCGGCGAGCTCGGCCCGCGGCAGCGCCCAGTCGGGCGGATTGAGCCGCACCAGCTTCGGGATGGCGCCGAGCAGCTTCACCACCGGCAGGTAGGTGTCGTACAGCGGCTCGATCAGCACGCATTCATCGCCCGGGTTGAGCACCGCCATGAGGCAGGCGGTGATCGCTTCCGTGGCACCCGAGGTGACGATCACCTCGGCATTCGGGTCGGCCTCGATCCCGTAGAAGCGGCGGTTATGCGCGGCGACGGCCTGGCGCAGCTCCGGCACGCCGGTCAGCGGCGGGTATTGGTTGCGGCCATCCTTGAGGGCGGCGGCGGCGGCCTCGATCACGTCCTCCGGCCCGTCATAGTCGGGGAAGCCCTGGCCGAGGTTGATCGCGCCGTGTTCCAGCGCGAGGGCGCTCATGACGGTGAAGATGGTGGTGCCGGTGGCCGACAGCAGGCTGTTCTGGGGCTGCATTCCGCCCTTGCCCTTTTCGATACGAGCGATGATGCGGGCCGCACGACGCCGGCAGGCGCCGGCCGCCGAGGCGCGGCCCGGGATTGGACGCCATAATGGGTCTGGCCCTGCCCTGCCGCAAGCCGCAGGGGAAACGGCATCTGCCCCGCGGTTAGGCACAATGCCGCCTGTGCGGGCGGAACCGGGGCAGATTTCGGTGGATTTCGCCCTGCCGGCCGATTGAACCGATGGCACGGCGCGTGCAAAACACGTCGGGCCGGTTACGCCGGTTACACCGGCACCGCCGGACCGGCGGCGAGTCCAGAAGGAAGCGTCATGCCGGGACAGCTTCGGATTAACGGCCATCCCCGGAACGCAAAGCGGAGCCGATGAAGAAGATCGAGGCCATCATCAAGCCCTTCAAGCTCGACGAGGTGAAGGATGCCCTGCACGAGATCGGATTGCAGGGCCTCACCGTGGTCGAGGCGAAGGGCTTCGGGCGCCAGAAGGGCCACACGGAACTCTACCGCGGGGCTGAATACGTCGTGGATTTCCTGCCGAAGGTGAAGATCGAGGTGGTCTGCACCGATGACCTCGTCGAGCGCGCCGTGGAGGCGATCCAGGCGGCCGCCCGCACGGGGCGGATCGGCGACGGCAAGATCTTCATTTCCGAGATCCAGGAGGTGATCCGCATCCGCACCGGCGAACGGGGCGAGGACGCGGTCTAAGGGGGATAGGGGCGCCGCGCTTCCCGCCACCAGGCGGCAGGATGTGCGGGGCCCCGGGTTACGCCGCGGCCGGGACGAGCCCACGGCCCGCGGCGGATCACCCGGGCACCTTGCCGCCCATGCGGGCGGCGCGGGGCGCGGGTCGCGGCGTGTGCCGCGCCGAGGGGGCGAAGGGGAGGCCCGCACGGGCTTCCGGGACCAGTCAGGGGTATAGGATACATGGCAGACAAGGCAGCCGCCATCTCCAAGGTCATGGAAATGATCAAGGAGCATAGCGTTGAGTACGTCGACTTCCGCTTCACCGACCCGCGCGGCAAGTGGCAGCACACCGCGCAGCACATCTCGACGGTCAGCGAAGACACCTTCACCGACGGCATCATGTTCGATGGCTCGTCCATCGCCGGCTGGAAGGCGATCAACGAGTCCGACATGATCCTCATGCCGGACCCCATCAACGCCTGCATGGATCCGTTCAGCGCCAAGCCGCAGCTGATCCTGTTCTGCGACATCATCGAGCCGTCGACCGGCCAGTTCTACGCCCGCGACCCGCGCGCGACCGCCAAGCTGGCCGAGGCGTATGTCGCCGCCTCCGGCGTCGGCGACAGCGTCCTGGTCGGCGCCGAGGCCGAGTTCTTCGTGTTCGACAGCGTCCGCTTCGGCACCGGCGGCAACTTCGCCAGCCACTTCCTGGAGAGCGTCGAGGGCCCCGGCTCCTCGATGAAGGAATACCCGGAAGGCAACATGGGCCACCGCCCGGGCGTGAAGGGCGGCTACTTCCCGGTCGCCCCGGTGGACGGCGACGTCGACCTGCGCGCCGAGATGCTCTCGACCATGGGCGAGATGGGCCTGCCGATCGAGAAGCACCACCACGAGGTGGCGCAGTCGCAGCACGAGTTGGGCACCCGCTTCGGCACGCTGACGACCATGGCCGACCAGATGCAGATCTATAAGTACTGCGTCCACAACGTCGCCCACAGCTACGGCAAGACCGCGACCTTCATGCCGAAGCCGATCTACGGCGACAACGGCTCGGGCATGCACACCCATCTTTCCATCTGGAAGGAAGGCAAGCCGCTGTTCGCCGGCAACGGCTACGCCGACCTGTCGGAGCTGTGCCTGTATGCCATCGGCGGCATCATCAAGCACGCCAAGGCGGTGAACGCCTTCACCAACCCGTCGACCAACAGCTACAAGCGGCTGATCCCGGGCTTCGAGGCCCCCGTGCTGCTGGCCTATTCGGCCCGCAACCGCTCCGCCTCCTGCCGCATCCCCTACACGACCAGCCCGAAGGCGAAGCGCGTCGAGGTGCGGTTCCCGGATGCCTCGGCGAACCCGTATCTCGCCTATGCCGCGCTGACCATGGCGGCGATGGACGGCATCAAGAACCGCATCCATCCGGGCGACCCGATGGACAAGGACCTGTACGACCTGCCGCCGGAGGAGCTGAAGGGCATCCCGACGGTGTGCGGTTCGCTGCGCGAGGCGCTGACCTCGCTCGAGGCCGACCACGACTTCCTGCTGGAAGGCGGCGTCTTCAGCCTCGACCAGATCCAGTCCTACATCGAGCTGAAGTGGTCGGAAGTCTACCGCTTCGAGCACACCCCGCACCCGGTCGAGTTCGAGATGTACTACTCGGTCTGATCCCCCCGGGATCAGGCCAGGGCCGCGATCGCCGGCCCCAGACATGGAGGGCCCCGCCGGAAACGGCGGGGCCTTCTGCGTTTCAGGCCGGCTCCAGCCCGCCGGCGCGCAGCAGCTCGGCCGTCATCGCCGCGGCCAGCCAGTCCAGCAGCGCCGCGGCGCGTGGATCGGCGCCGGCGAACAGCGCCGCCGAGAACACCGCGCGGGTGTTGATCGCCTCCGGCACCGGGCCGACGATCTCGACGCCCTCGATCGCCATCAGCTCGCTGACCTGCTGGATCGCCAGCGCCACCTCGCCGCGCGCCGCGAGTTCGGCGGTGAAGCCCTGCGGGATCACGGTCGCCTTGGCGTTGATCTCGGCGGCGATCCCCAGCCGCTCGATCAGCCCGGCGAAGAAGATGCCGCTGGCCCCGGCGCGGGAATAGGCCAGCGTCGGCGCCGCCAGCAGCGCGGCGCGGAAGGCCTCGGGCGTCGAGATGTCCGGATGCGGCGTGCCGGCCCGCACCGCGACACCCACCGAGGAGCGGCAGAGATCGACCCGGCTGCCGCCGTCCAGCACCCCGGCGTCGGCCTGCGCGGCGATGCCTTCGGAGGTGAGGATGGCGATGTCGGCCCGCTCCCCCGCCTCGATCGCCGCGACCAGGCGGGCGGTGGGGTCGAAACGGATCTCAGGCTGGAACCCTGCAGCCTCCGCCGCCGGCAGCAGGCCGCGCACCACGCCGAGCACGCCGAGGGTGGAGAGGACCCGGATGGGGGTGGTGGTCATGCGATGCTCCCGCAGGGTCAGGCCGGATAGGTCTCGGCCCTTATGGCCGCAAGCCAGTGCTGCCGCATCCCCTCGGGCAGCACCAGGCTGGTCGCCGCCGCCTCCGCCCCCAGCACGTGCAGCAGCGCGCCGGTCACCCGCTCGCCCGGCAGGCCGGCCTGGATCTCCGGCTCGCAGACAAAGGAGGCCGGCGGTGCCCAGCAATAGCGCGCGGCGCCGCGGATGAAGCCGTGGTGCAGGTGCAGGTGGCCGGAGGCAACCAGCCGCAGCCCGGGATGGTCCAGCAGCGGACGCAGCGCCGGCCGCGCCGCGGCGGCCACCGACCAGTAGTCGAAGGCCGGGTCGTCGGGCGTGGTGGTGAAGGCCGGCGTGTGCAGGAATACCGCCAGGTGCCGGTCGCCGGTGCCGGCCGCGGCCTCGGCGATGAAGCCTGCCTGCACCGCTTCCTCCGCCAGGCCAGTGCCCATGATCTCGGAGTTCAGCCCGACCAGCCGCCAGCCCGGCAGGTCCCGCACCCAGCGATCCTCGCCGGCCAGGCGGCGGAAGCGGGCCAGCCGTGCCGCATCCACCGGCTGCTTCGGCATGGTGCGCGGGTCGCTGCCGACATCGTGGTTGCCCGGCAGCACCAGCAGCGGCGCCGGCAGGTCGCGCAGCAGGCCGGCGGCGAAGGCCAGGTCGGCCTCGTGGTCGGCGCCATCCAGCGAAAGGTCGCCGGTGACGATGATGAGGTCCGGCCGCGCCGCCGCCGCCCAGGCGCCAAGCCGCGCCAGGTTGTCCCGGAACAGGCCGGTGCGCGGCGACAGGTGCGTGTCGGAAATCTGCAATATGCGGGTCATGCGGCGCCCCCTTCGTCGCTCCGCCGACACATTATCATGGGAATAATCGCGAAGCGCGCGCGTCGGCGATCCGGCCTATGATCGCGCGCCGCCAAGGACTTCCATTTGAGCGCGACCACCCCCGATGCCGCGCCCGAGCGGGTGCTGCGCGGCATCCTTCTCATCCTTGTCTCCGTCGTGCTGTTCTCGCTCTCCGACACCCTGTCGAAGCTGCTGCGGCTGCAGGGGCTGCCGGCGGTCGAGATCGCCTGGCTGCGCTACATCGTCTTCGTCGCCATGGCCTTTGGCCTGGCCGCGCAGCGCCGGGTGCTGCTGTTGCGGCCGAAGCGGCTGCGGCTGCAATTGCTGCGCGGGGTGACGCTGGTCGGCTCGGCGGTGCTGTTCGTCGCCGGGCTGGGGCAGCTGCAGATCGCCGAGGCCACCGCCATCGGCTATGTGGCGCCCGGCTTCGTCACCGCGCTGTCGATCGTCTTCCTGGGTGAGAAGGTGGGGCTGCGGCGCTGGGCGGCGGTGGCGGCGGGCTTCGCCGGGGCGCTCATCGTCATCCGCCCCGGCAGCGGCACGGTGCAGGCGGCGGCGCTGTTTCCGCTGGCGTCCGCGCTGTGCTGGGCGGCGACCATCGTCATCACCCGCCGCATGGGCGCCGGCGACCGGACGGAAACGACGGTGCTGTGGTCGGCCGGCACCGGGCTCGTCATCCTCACCGCGCTCGTCCCCTTCGGCTTCGTGGTGCCGAACCTGGTGCAGCTTGGCCTCGGCCTGGCGCATGGCATCTGCGCCTCGATCGGGCAGTACATCGTCATCCTGGCCTATCGCCAGGCGACAGCCTCAGCGCTGGCGCCCTTCTCCTACGTGCAATTGCTGTTCTCGACCGCGCTCGGCTGGCTGGTCTTCACCGCAGCGCCGGATGGCGGGACGCTGCTGGGCGCCGCGGTGATCATCGGCAGCGGGCTCTATACCGTGCACCGCGAAAGGGTGCGGGCGCGGGAACGTGCGGCGGCGCGCGGATAGGCTTGTCGCTGCCGCCGTAAGGCCGCACCATCGCTGCGATGCAGTGCGAGGGCATGGCCATGCCGCATTCTGGACGGTTCGAGGGACGCGTCGCCTGCATCACCGGCGCCGCCTCCGGACTCGGCCGTGCGACCGCGGCGGCGTTGGCGCGGGACGGCGCGCGCCTGCTGCTGTTCGACCGCGACGCGGCCGGGCTGGCGGGGACCGCCGCGCTCTGCCCCGGCGCCGTCAGCGTCGCGGGCGACGTGACCTCCGCCGCCGATCTCGACCGCGCGGCGCAGGCTGCGGCCGCGCTCGGTCCCGTCTCGCTCCTCGTCACCGCCGCCGGCATGCTTGGCCCCGCCAGGCCGGTGGACTTGGCGACGGAGGAGGAATGGGACCGGCTCTTCGACGTCAACGTGAAGGGCACCTGGCTGACGGTGCGCGCGCTGCTGCCGGCCATCCGCGCGGCGGGCGGCGGGGCGATGGTGCTGTTCTCCTCCACCGCCGGCATCGCCGGCTCGGCCACCCTGCCCGCCTATTCGGCCAGCAAGGGCGCGGTGCTGATGCTGACGAAAAGCCTGGCGTTGACCCACGCCGCCGAGGGCATCCGGGTGAACTGCGTCTGCCCGGGCTCCATCGAAACGCCGATGCTGGAGGCGACCTTCGCCTCCGCCGGCGACGCCGCGGCGCGCGCCGCGCGCGAGGCCGCCTTCCGCGCCCGCCACCCGATGGGCCGCTTCGGCCACGCCGAGGAGGTGGCGGAGACGGTGCTGTTCCTGCTCTCGCCCGCCGCCGGCTTCATCACCGGCGTCGCGCTGCCCGTCGATGGAGGCCGGCTTGCCTGATCCCGCGCGATTTGCAGGCAAGGTCGCCATCGTCACCGGTGCCGCGCGCGGCATCGGCGCCGCCACCGCGGCGCGGCTGGCCGCCGATGGCGCCCGCGTGCTGCTGGCGGATGTGCTGCCGGAGGTCGCGGCGACCGCCGCCGCGCTCGGCGGCACCGCGCTTGAGATCGACCTGGTCGCGCGCGGTGCCGGCGAAAGGCTGGCCCAGGCCGCGCTCGACGCCTTCGGCCGTATCGACATCCTGGTGAACAATGCCGGCATCGGCGGCTCCAGGCCGCTCGCCGAATCCGATGACGACCTGATCGACCGCTTCATCGACACCAACCTGAAGGCGGTGCTGCGCGTCACCCGCGCCATGCTGCCGCATCTGCCGCGACCGGGCGGGTGCATCGTCTCGCTCTCCTCCACCTTCGGCATCGCCGGCGTGCCCGGCACCACCGCCTATGCCGTGGCCAAGGCCGGCGTCGCGCAGCTGACGCGCCAGCTCGCCGCCGAGCTCGGCCCCGCCGGCATCCTGGTGAACGCCGTGGCGCCCGGGGTGATCGAGACGGCGATGACCGAAGGCCACCTGGCGCGCGACTACTACCGCCGCGCGGTCCTGGCACCGACACCGCTGCGCCGTGCCGCAAAGCCCGCGGAGGTGGCGGCGGTGATCGCCTTCCTCGCCTCGGCGGATGCCTCCTACGTCACCGGCCAGGTGATCGGGGTGGATGGCGGCTGGCTGGCGGGGCGGCATGTGCCGCCGGATGATGAATAGGCGGCGACGGCCGCGCAACACGGGGATTCTCAGCGATGCCTGCCTTCGACATGAGCGTGAAATGGCCGCACGGCGCCCGGGTCGCCGTGACGCTGACCTTCGACTTCGATGCCGAGACGCTGTGGATGGCGCGCGACCCGGAGAACCATCGCCGCCCCGGCATCCTCAGCCAGGGGAAGTACGGCGCCAAGGTCGGCGTCCCGAAGATCCTGGAGACGCTGGAGGATGCCGGCGTCCCCGCCACCTTCTTCATCCCCGGCTGGACCGCCGAGCACCACACCGACCGCTGCGAGATGGTGCTGAAGGCCGGCCACGAGATCGGCCACCACAGCTACAGCCATGAATGGATCGCGGTCGGCGACACCGCGAAGGAGGTCGAGGAGATGGAGCGCGGGCTCGACGCGCTGAAGTCGAAGCTCGGCGTGGTGCCGAAGGGCTATCGCTCCCCCGCCGGGGAGACCAGCGAGAACCTGATCCGCCTGCTCGACAAGCACGGCTTCCTCTACAACTCCTCGCTGCTCGACGACATCAACCCCTACCGCCACAGCATGCCGGATGGCCGCCCGGGGCCGATCGAGCTGCCCTGGCACTGGAGCCTGGACGACGCGGTCTATGCGCTGTTCTCCATCAAGGGGCCGCGGCCGATCTTCCCGAACAGCCACATCAAGGAGATTTTCCAGGCCGAGTTCCAGGAGATCCATCGCTGGGGCGGCTTCTACAACCTGGTGATGCATCCGCAGGTCAGTGGCCGGCCCAGCCGCATCGCCCTGCTGCGCGAGATGATCGCCTGGATGCGCGAATTCCCCGGCGTGTGGTTCGCGAATTGCACGCAGGTCGCCGAAGCCTGGGCCACCCATCACGAAGCGCGCTGAGAAGGATGCCGGAGATGACGCAACGCAATTGGCGCGGCCTCGTGGCCGCGACTGCCCTCACCCTGCTGGCCGGCTCCGCAAGCAGTCATTTCACCGGCTCCGCCGTGGCGCAGCCGCGCGACAAGCCGCTGCGCCTGGTGGTGAATGTCGGGCTGCAGAACCTCGACCCGATCAGCAGCCCCAGCTTCGTCACCCGCAACTTCGCCTACATGGTCTACGACACGCTCGTCTCGATGGACAGCAAGGGCGAGTACCGGCCGCAGATGCTGGAATCCTGGGCCGCCAGCCCGGACCGCATGAGCTGGACCTTCAAGCTGCGTCCCGGGCTCGAATTCCATGACGGCACCGCGGTGACGGCCGACGACGCCGTCGCCTCCATCAAGCGCTGGGGCCAGCGGGATTCCATCGGCCGCCGGCTGATGGCGGCGACGAAGGAGATCAAGATCCTCGACACGGCCAGCTTCGTCATCGAGCTCGGCAGCCCCTTCGGCCATGTGATCGAGGCACTGGGCAAGCCGAGCGTGCACGTCCCCTTCGTCATGCCGGCCCGCATCGCCAACGCCACCCCGCCGACGCAGCCGGTGAAGGAGGTGGTTGGCAGCGGCCCCTTCCTGTTCATGAAGGACGAGTGGATCCCCGGCGAGAAGACCTTCTTCCGCCGCAACCCGGCCTACCGCCCGCGCGAGGAAGCCGCCGACGGCCTGGCCGGCGGCAAGCGCCCGCTGGTCGAGCGCGTCGAATTCCTGACCATGCCCGACGTCTCGCTGCGCGCCGCGGCGCTGACCCAGGGCGAGGTGGACTACCTGGAGTACGGCCCCTTCGACTACCTGCCGCGGTTCAAGCGGGACAGGAACCTGGTGATCTCCCAGGCCGGCGGCATCAGCCAGATCATGGGCGGCGTCTCGATCAACCACTATTTGCCGCCGTTCAACAACGTCACCATGCGGCGCGCGGTGCAGGCGGCGCTCGACCGCGGCGAGATCGTCGCGGCGCACGGGCTGCCGCCCGACATGGCCTCGCCCGACTGCATCTCGGTCTACATGTGCGGCACGACCTACACGAACGACGCCGGCGGCGACATCATCCGCACGCCGAGCCTCGACCGCGCGAAGGCGCTGCTGAAGGAGGCCGGCTACGCCAATGAACGCATCGCCATCCTGCAGCCGGCCGACAGCGCGCTGATCAACCCGATGGCGATGGTCGTCATCGATCGCCTGAAGCGGGCCGGCTTCAACCTGGATGTCCAGGCCGGCGACTGGTCCTCCATCGCCGGCCGCTGGGTGGCGCGGGAGCCGATCGAGAAGGGCGGCTGGAACCTGGTGCCGGTGATCTACACCGGCTTCGACCTCTCGGACCCGCTGTCGAACGTCGCCATCGGCTACAACTGCACCAACAACCAGCCCTGGGGCTATTGCGTCGAGGCGATGAAGCCGGTGCTGGACGCCTACGTGGCGGAGAGCGACCCGGCGAAGCGCAAGGTGCTGGCGGCCGAGTTGCAGAAGCTGGCGATCGAGAACGTCACCTTCCCGATGGACGGCCAGTTCCGCAGCCCGGCGGTGTGGCGGGCGGAGCTGAAGGGGGTGATCGATTTCGGCTTCCCGGTGATGTGGAACATCGAGCGGGCGAAGTAAGATCGGAGACGAAAAAGTGTTTCCTCCCGCGGGACGCCTGCGTCCAGCGGGGGAGAATACCTTCTCCCCCCAGTTCCAAACCTACCCCGCCAGATGCGGCCGCCGCACCAGCCGCCCGAGCAGCCCGTCCACCGGGCCGCACAGCGTGGACACCGCCCAGGCCAGCCCCGCCGCCAGCACCACCGCCGGCCCGCTCGGCACATCCGCGTGGAAGGACAGCAGCAGCCCGGCATAGGCGCTGGCGGCGGCGATGCCGACCGCCGCATACGCCATCCCACCCACGCTGCGCGCCCAGTGCCGCGCCGCGATCGCCGGCAGCATCATAAGCCCCACCGCCATCAGCGTGCCCAGCGCCTGGAAGGAGGCGATGAGCGTCAGCACCACCAGCGCCAGGAAGCCCATGTGCCACCAGGCGCCGCGCGCGCCGACCGCCTGGGCGAAGCCCGGGTCGAAGCATTCCAGCACCAGCGGCCGCCAGGCCAGCGCGAGCGCGAACAGCGTCACCGTCGCGCTGCCCGCCATCAGCAGCAGCGCCGCGTCGTCCACCCCCAGCACGCTGCCGAACAGCAGCGTGGTGAGTTCAACGGCCCCGCCGCGCCAGGAGACCATCGCCACGCCGGCCGCCAGTGCCACCAGGTAGAGCGCAGCGAGCGAGGCATCCTCCCGCCCCCCCGTCGCGCGGGACAGCGCCCCGGCCCCGACCGCGACGGCGAGGCCCGCCAGCAGCCCGCCCGCCGCCATCGCCGGCAGCGACAGCCCGGCCAGCAGGAAGCCCGCCGCGACACCGGGCAATATCCCATGCCCCAGCACATCCGCCGTCAGGCTCATCCGCCGCAGCATCAGGAACAGGCCGAGCACCGGCGCCGCCACCGACAGCGCCAGGCACCCGACCAGCGCCCGCCGCAGGAAGCCGTAGTCGAGGAACGGGGTGACGAGCAGGTCGAGGATCAGGCCGCGTCCCGCCGTTCGCAGGCCGCGGGCTCCGCCGCCCAGGCCTCGGCCATCATCCGGGCGCGCAGGCGGTTGGCCGCCGTCAGCACCTGATCCGTCGCGCCCCAGCCGAGGCAGTCGCGCGCCAGCAGCAGGGTTTCGGGGAATTCGCGCCGCACCAGATCGAGGTCGTGCAGCACGGCGATCACGGTGCGCCCCTCCCCGTGCCAGCGATGCACCATCGCCAGCAGATCGGCCGCGGTGCGGGCATCCAGCGCGTTGAAGGGCTCGTCCAGCAGCACCACCGGCGCGTCCTGGACCAGCAGGCGGGCGAACAGCACCCGCTGGAACTGCCCGGCCGAAAGGCTACCGACCGGCCGCTGCGCGAAGCCATCCAGCCCGACCGCATCCAGCGCCGCCCGCGCCCGGTCCCGCCCGGCGCGGCCGATGGCGCGGAAGGCGCCGCTTCCGCCCCACAGGCCGAACAGCACGACGTCGAGGCAGGCAATCGGGAAGCCGCGATCCAGCGCGGCGGCCTGCGGCAGCAGCGCGACCTGGCCGGCGGCGCCCTGGATGCGGCCGTGATCGGGCCGGTGCAGCCCGGCCAGGGCCCGCAGCAGCGTGGATTTGCCGGCGCCGTTCGGCCCGACCACGGCGGTCAGGCTGCCCGGGGCGAAGCGGCCCGAGACATGGTGGACGGCCGGCCGCCGCGCATGCGAGACGGTGAGGTCGGTGAGGCGGATCTCGGCCGGGCTCATGCCGCCATCGCCCAGGCGACCGCGCCCCAAACTGCCGCCGCGACCAGCCCGGCCAGCACCAGGCGGGCGCTGGCGCCGGAAGACAGGGCGAGCGGATCGGGGAGCGTCCAGGACATGATGTTATTATATAACATCGGTCGCGGGAATGGCAAGAACCCATGCCCCGGGGCTGATCGTATACCTGACAGTTACAAAATTCATGGCCTGCGGTATACATATCTCCCGGCGGCGTGATCCCATTGCAACCGCGCAGTAAGTAGTGTGTCGAGATCGATCAACCGCCTGAACCCCGGACACCCATGCGCCAGGCTTTCGCCACGTCCGAGCATCCGGTCACCACGCCCGACGCGCGGCGCGGCGACGTGGCAAGTCGGTGGCGGCTACGGCCGGGCGGCATGCGGCTCTCGACCCGCCTCATCCTCATCATCGCCACCTCGCTGCTGCCGATCCTCGGCATGCAGGTCGCCATCGCCTGGAGCCAGTGGTCGGAACGCAAGGCGCAGCTCCGCGACCTGACCATCCAGCAGGCCCAGCTGCTTGCCGGCAACCTCGACGGTATCGCCCAGGGCGCCCGCATCCTGCTCGGCTCGGCGACCGAGAGCGAGGAGGTCCGCCGGCTGGCCCCGGGCTGCGGCCGGCAGCTGGCCCGGCTGCGGCAGCATGCGCCGGGCTATGCCTTCATCGCCCTGGTGGACGCGAACGGACGCATCGCCTGCGCCTCCGACCCCGATCTCGCCCAGCGCGACGCCGCCGCCCGCTGGGTCGAGGCAGCACGCACCGCCACCGCCTTCGGCGCCGGCCGCTACACCGCCACCACGGGCGGCGTGCTGCCCTTCTACCTCCCGGTCGAGAACGGCAGCGAGGCCGGTGGCGGCACCCTGGTCGCGGCGCTGGAGCTGGGCTGGCTGGAACAGGCGCTGCAACGCATGAAGCGGCAGGGCTCGGCCTTCGTCGCCTCCTCCGTGCTGAGCCTGGCCGATGCCGACGGCGTCATCCTGGCGCGCGACCAGCGGCATGAGGAGTTCGTCGGCCGCAGCTTTCCGCCCGCCGCCGCGTCGCTGCTGCGCAGCACGATGCCCGGCAATCTCCGGCTGCGCAGCATCGACGGCACCGACCGGCTGATCGGCTTTTCCCCGCCGACGCGGGAAAACCACGGCGTCGCCGCGGTGGTCGGCTTCGATGAGGCCGAGTTGCTGCGCGACATCCAGCGCGCCCTGCTGCGCGGCGTGCTGATCGTCTGCGCCGGCAGCCTGCTGGCGCTGGGGCTGACGCTGCTGGTCGCCCGCCGCTTCATCGCCGCGCCGACCGGGGCGCTGTTGCGGGCGGCGCGGCGCTGGCGGGCCGGCGACCTGGCGGCCCGCGCGCCGGGGGCCGATGGCTATTCCGAATTCGGCCAGCTCGCCGGCGCCTTCAACGCCATGGCCGCGGACCTGCAGCAGCGGGAGGACGAGCTGCGCCACCACGCCCAGCGGCTGGAGGATCGGGTCGCCGACCGCACCCAGGCGCTGAGCCAGGCCAATGCGCAGCTGGAGGCCGAGATCCAGGAACGCCGCAACACCGAGGCCGCGCTGCTCCAGGCGCAGAAGCTCCAGGCGGTCGGCCAGCTCGCCGGCGGCATCGCGCACGACTTCAACAACGTCCTCCAGGCGGTGCTCGGCGGCGTCGCGCTGATCGCCAAGCGGGCCAACGACCCGGCCGCGGTGGCGCGGTTGACGGGCATGGTCGAGGAAGCGGCGCAGCGCGGCCAGTCGATCACCCGCCGCCTGCTCGCCTTCTCCCGGCGGGAGGAATTGCGCGCCGACCGGCTTGATGTCGGCGCCCTGCTGGTCGGGCTGCGCGAGGTGCTGGCGGCCACCCTCGGCGCCGGCATCCGGGTGGAGGTCGAGACGCCAGAGGGCACGCTGCCGGTCTTGGCCGATCGCGGTCAGCTGGAAACCGTGCTGGTCAACCTGGCGACCAATGCGCGCGACGCGATGGAGGGCGGCGGCCGGCTGACCCTGGCGGCAGCGCCGGTCACCGTGGCGCCGGCGGATGTGGGCGGGCTGGCGCCCGGGCCCTACATCCGTGTCGCCGTCGTCGATACCGGCAGCGGGATGGATACCGCGACGCTGGCGCGCGCCGGCGAGCCCTTCTTCACCACCAAGCCGGTCGGCCGCGGCACCGGACTCGGCCTCGCCATGGCGCGCAGCTTCGCCGAGGGGTCCGGCGGGCGCATGGCGATCGAGAGCCGGCCCGGCCACGGCACCTGCATCACGCTCTGGCTGCCGGCCCTGCCGGCGGCGGAGGCGGCTGCCCCGACACCGCCCCCCGCGCCCGTCGCCCTGCCGACGCGCTGCGCCCGGGTGCTGCTGGTCGACGACGACCCGGTGGTGCGGGAGGTACTGGCCACCCAGCTGGCCGATTCCGGCTTCAAGGTGACCGCGGCGGTGGATGGCGCCGCGGCCCTGGCCAGGCTGGCCGAGGGCCTGGCCTGCGAGATGCTCGTCTCCGACCTGGCGATGGAGGGGATGGACGGCGTCAGCCTCATCCGCAAGGCGCGTCGGCTGCGGCCCGGCCTGCCGGCCATCCTGATCACCGGCTATGCCGGCGATGCCGCGGCGCTGGCGATCGGCCAGCGGATCGAGGATGGTTTCCTCCTGCTGCGCAAGCCGGTCAGCGGGGCGCAGCTGGCCGACCAGGTGGCGGCGCTGCTCGGGGCGCGGGTCAGCGCCTGAGGCCGAGCGTCACCTCCCGGTGCCAGATGAAGAGGCCGCTGCCGACCAGCACCGCGATCCCCGCCAGGTCCCAGCCATCCGGCAGCTCGGCCCAGAGCACCGCGCCCAGCGTGGTGGTCCAGAGGATGGCGGAATACTCGAAGGGGGCAAGCAGCGTCGCCTCCCCGCTGCGGTAGGCCGCCGTCATCATCACCTGCGCCGCCGCCGAGACCAGGCCGATGGCGACCAGCAGCCCCCATTGTCCCGGCGTCGGCCAGACCCAGACGGGGAGGCTGGCCACCGCCGCGAGCGCCGCCGCGCCGAGCGCGAACCAGACCACGATGGCGACGTTGCCCTCCCCCGCATCGCCCATGCGGCGGATGGTGATCATCGCCAGCGCCCAGGCCACCGCGCCGGCCAGCACTGCCGCCAGCCCGGCCAGGTTGCCGCCCGCGGCGCCGCCCGGCAGGGTCATCAGCAGCACCCCGCCGAAGCCGGCCAGCACCGCCGCGCCGCGCCGCGGGCCGACCCGTTCCCCGAGCAGCGGAACCGAGAGTAGCGTCAGGAAAAGCGGCATGGTGAAGCCGAGCGCCGTCACCGTCGCCAGCGGCAGCACGGTCAGCCCATGGAAGGTGCCGAGCATGCCGCCGAGGCCGGCGGCCAGCCGCACCGCATGCAGCCCCGGCCGGGTCGTGCGCAGCGCCGCCAGGCCGCCGGCCCGCCAGAGCAGCGGCGCCAGCGCCGGCAGGGCGAAGAGGTTGCGGCACAGCACCACCTGGGCCAGCGGCACCTCCCCGCCCAGCGCCTTCACGCAGGCCCCGGCGAGGGAAAACAGCCCGGCCGCGCCGAGGATGAGCAGCACCGCGCGGCGGCGCGACGCGGCAAGCGACAGGGCCGCGACGGGCGCTTCGGGCATTCTCGGTCCATGGACGGCGTTCCGGCCGGACGGTAGGGTCGCCGCCGCATGAAAGCCAGACCAGCGAAGGCGCCGCCGATCCCGGCGCATCCCGGCGTGACGGTGCTGGAGGACGAGGTCGTCTGGGACGGCCGCTTCCCGCTGCAGCGCGTGCGCTTCACCTATACGCGGTTCGATGGATCGCAGTCCGGGGAGCTGGTCTGGGAGCTGTGGCGGCGCAACGCCGGCGTCGGCGTGCTGCCCTACGATCCCGTCACCGATTCCGTCGCGCTGATCGAGCAGTTCCGCCTGCCGGCGCTGGCCGCCGGGCTCGACCCCATCATGGTGGAATGCCCGGCCGGGCTGCAGGAGATCGGCGAGGCGCCGGAGGCGGTGGCGCGGCGCGAGACGCTGGAGGAGACCGGCCTCCGCCCCGACCGCTTCGAGCTGATCTGCCGGACGATGCTGATGCAGGGCGGCTGCGACGAGACGATGCACCTGTACGCCGCGCGCGTGAGCCTGCCGGCGCCGGGCGCGGCGGGGGAGCACGGGCTGGCCGAGGAGCACGAGGATACCCGCGTGCTGATCGTCCCGGCGGAGCAGGCCTTCGCCATGCTGGATGCCAACCGGATCATGAACGCGACGTCGATGCTGTGCCTCTGGTGGCTGCGGCATCACCGGGCGCGGCTGCGACAGGAATGGGCGTGATGCCGACCGAACTGCTCTACCGCGACGATGCCTACGCCCGCGAGGTGACGGCGACCGTGCTGGCCGCTGGCCCCGAGGGCGTGCTGCTGGACCGCACACCCTTCTACGCCCAGGCCGGCGGCCAGCCGGGCGATGCCGGCTGGCTGCGCTGGGAGGGTGGCGAGACGCCGATCACGAAGGCGGTGAAGGGCGAGGCCGACACCGTCCTGCACCTGCCGGCCGAGGGCGCCAGCCTGCCGCCGGTCGGCGCCACGGTGACCGCCGCGCTCGACTGGACCCCGCGGCACCGGCACATGCGGATGCACACCGCGCTGCACCTGCTGTGCAGCCTGATCCCCGGCGCCGGCGTCACCGGCGGGCAGATCGGCGCCGAGCGCTCGCGGCTCGACTTCGACCTCGCCGCGCCGCCGACCAGGGAATGGCTGACCGAGCGGCTGAACGCCCTCATCGCCGAGGACCACGCGGTGGGGGAGCGCTGGATCAGCGAGGCGGAGCTGGACGAGAACCCCTCCCTGGTCCGCACCCTGTCCGTGCAGCCGCCGCGCGGCGCCGGGCGGATCCGCCTGGTACGCATCGGCGAGGAGGCCGCGCCGGTCGATTTGCAGCCCTGCGGCGGCACCCATGTGCGGCGCACCGGGGAGATCGGCCGGGTCGAGGTGACGAAGCTCGAGAACAAGGGCAAGCAGAACCGGCGCGTGTACCTGGTCCTGCAAGGGGAGTGAGCGGCATGGATGATCTGGTCAGCACGGAATGGCTCGCGGGTGAGCTCGGCAAGCCCGACCTCATGGTCTTCGACGCGACCAAATTCCTCCCGAACGAGAACCAGGACGGCAAGGCGAATTTCGCCGCGGCGCATGTCCCCGGCGCCGGCTACTTCGACATCGACGTGGTCGCAGACCCGGACGCCACGCTGCCGCACATGATCCCGACCGCGGCGCGGTTCGAGAAGCTGCTCTGCGCGCTCGGCGTCGGCAACGCCACGCGCGTGGTGTTCTACGACCAGAAGGGCTTGGCCAGCGCCGCGCGCGGCTGGTGGCTGATGCGCCTGTTCGGGCATCATCAGGCCGCGGTCCTCGATGGCGGGTTTCCGAAGTGGGTCAAGGAAGGCCGGGCGACGGAAGCCGGGCCGCCCGCCGCGCCGCCGCCCGCCAGCTTCGTCGCCGATTTCCAGGCGGAGCTGGTGCGCGGCATCGGCGACGTGAAGCGGATCATCCGCCAGGGCGGCGGCGGTGCGCTGATCCTCGATGCGCGGGCCAAGGGCCGCTTCGACGGCACTGCGCCGGAACCGCGCCCCGGCCTGCCCTCCGGCCACATGCCGGGCGCGGCCAGCGTGCCGTTCAATGTCCTGCTCAACGCCGACCAGACGATGAAGGACCCGGCGGCGCTGCATGCGATCTTCGCCGCGGCGGGGGTGGATGCGGAACGCCCCGTCGTCACCTCCTGCGGCACGGGCGTGACCGCCTGCATCCTCTCGCTCGGCCTGGTGCGCGCTGGCTTCCCGGAGCCGGCCGTGTATGACGGGTCCTGGACCGAATGGGCCGGCCGGCCCGAAACGCCGAAGGTGCACAGCTGATGCCGGACGATCATTCCCCGAAAACCAGGACCTACGGCTTCTCCACCCGGATGAGCCATGCCGGCCGGGCCGGCACGCATGTGCATGGCTTCGTCAATCCCGGCGTGCACCGCGGCTCGACCGTGCTCTTCCCGAACACCGCCGCGCGGCGCGAAGGTGCCAAGCACCGCTTCGAGCAGTTCATGACCTACGGGACCCAGGGCGGCCCGACCCACTACGCGCTGGAGGACGTGATCGCCGAGATCGAGGGCGGCACCCGCGCCCTCATCCTCGGCACCGGCCTGGCCGCCGTCGCCGTGCCGCTGCTGGCCTGGCTGAAATCCGGCGACCATTGCCTGATGCCGGACAGCGCCTATGGCCCGGCGCGCAACCTCTGCGAGGGGCTGCTGAAGGGCTGGGGCGTCGAGACCACCTACTACGACCCGACCATCGACGAGGCCGGGATGGCGGCGCTGATCCGGCCGAACACCAAGGTGGTCTACACCGAAAGCCCCGGCAGCCACACCTTCGAGGTGCAGGACATCCCCGCCATCGCCCGCGCCGCGCATGCCCGCGGCTGCGTGGTGATGATGGACAATACCTGGGGCATCCATCACTTCATGCCCTTCGCGCATGGGGTCGACGTCTCGATCCAGGCGCTGACCAAGTATGTCGGCGGGCATTCCGACGTGCTGCTGGGCAGCGCCACGGTGAACTCCGAGGAGCATTGGCGGGTGCTGCGCGGCGCCGCCTCGCAGCTCGGCCAGTATGCCTCGCCGGATGATTGCTGGCTGGCGCTGCGCGGGGTGCGGACGATGAATGTCCGCCTCAAGCGGCAGGAGGCCAGCGGGATCGAGGTGGCGCGCTGGCTGAGCGGCCGCCCCGAGGTGCTGCGGGTGCTGCACCCGGCGTTGCCCGAGCATCCGCAGCACGCGCTGTGGCAGCGCGACTTCACCGGCGCCTGCAGCCTGTTCGGCGTGGTGTTCCAGCCGCGCCACACGCTGGACGATGTCTGCCGCTTCATCGACAGCCTGGCGCTGTTCGGCATCGGCGCCAGCTGGGGCGGCTTCGAGAGCCTGGCGATCGCCACCACCGGCAACATCACCCGCACCGCCGGCAGCGGCGATTTCGGCGGCCCCATGGCCCGGATCCATATCGGCCTGGAAGACCCCGCCGACCTGATCGCCGACCTCGAACAGGGGCTCGCCCGCCTGACCGCCTAACCCCCGAAGCGCCCTCCCCCGCCGGC